>JBKPCR010000413.1:0-12975 GCA_046727435.1 bacterium
ACGGGGTTGGACGTCATCCGCGGCGCGCGTATCAAGGAGGCCGGCCACGGCGGGCAGGTGCTGCTCTCCAAGTCGACCGCCGCTTTGATCGAAGACGCGCTCATCGACGGCTTAAGCCTACGGGACCTCGGTCCGCATCGCCTCAAGGGCCTTCTCCGTCCCGAGCGCATCTTCCAGCTCATCATCCCGGACCTGCCGGCCGACTTCCCACCCCTCCGGTCGCTGGATATGCGCGGGCGCGGGCGCCCCGGCCTTGCACCGGGGCGGGTGCTGACGACGGTGCTCTTCGTCGACATCGCTGGCGCGGCGGAACGGCTCGTCGCGCTGGGCGACCGCCGCTGGCTGGAGGTGCAAGGGCAGTACAGCGCACTCGTCCGCCAGGAGCTGGCCCGCCACGGCGGCGAGGAGGTCAACATCGTCGGGGACCAGACCCTCGCCGTCTTTGACAGTACGGCCGCCGGCATCCGCTGCGGGTACGCGATCCGCGATGCCATGCAGGGACTCGGGATGGCGGTGCGGGTCGGTATCCACGCCGGGGAGGTCGAGTATGACGACAGGATCATCAGCGGCCTCACGGTCTTCACGGGCATTCGCATCACGGGGGCCGCCCGGCCCGGCGAGGTCCTCGTGTCCCACACCGTCACGGAGCTGGTGGCTGGGTCCGGCATCACCTTCACGGATCGGGGGATACACCGCTTCAAGGGGCTCCCAGGGGAGTGGCGGCTCTTGACGCCCGACGTCCCAGCGGTGAGTGTATCCACGTCATAACGCTCCGGAAGCGGCTGACGGGCGACGTTGGGGGCCGAGGCAGCGGGGTAGGCAGCGGATGGCAGCCGATCCATCGAACGTCATGATCGCTCGGCCCGACGTCCACCGGCGTGTCCAGGAGGTCTGCCCCGGCTGAAGCCACCGTGGTTATGGGCAACATCGCCTCTGAATGCCCTCTCCACGTTGCTTTGGAGGGTTGTGGTATGTACATCCGGCGCTTTCCCAACAATCCGGCGATCCGCCCCCACATGGACGATCGCATGGGCGACCACATCAACGGCCCCTCGCTCATCCACGTCCCGGAATGGGTCGAGCAGCCGCTAGGGCGGTACTACCTGTACTTCTCCCACCACGATGGCCGCTCTATCCGGCAGGCCTCCAGCGACGCGCTGCAGAGCCCCTGGACGACCTACCGAGATGGGGTGTTGCCACTGCGGGAGGCGGGCTTTGCCGGCCATGTGGCCTCGCCGGACGTGCACGTCGACCACGCCCAGCGCCAGATCCGTCTCTACTACTACGGCTCGGATACGCCCAGCGGTGGGGGCGGGGAGCAGGCCACGCGGGTCGCCCTCTCCGCCGATGGGCTGCATTTTACCGCCCGAGCTGAGACGTTGGGCCGGCCCTACTTCCGGGTGTTCCACTGGGACGGGTATGACTATGCGTTGGCCATGCCCGGCGTGTTCTCCCGCTCGCGCGACGGCCTGCGCGACTTTGCCGAGGGGCCACCCCTGTGCACACGTCACATGCGGCATACGGCGCTCATGCTCGAGGGGTCTCTCCTCTCCGTGTTCTACACCAACGCGGGCGACTGCCCGGAGCGCATCCTCCTCTCGACCATCGACCTGACCCCCGATTGGCAGAGCTGGACGGCGTCAGCGCCCGTGGTGGTGCTTGAGCCCGAGCATGATTATGAAGGCGGACACCTGCCGCGGGTGCCCTCCGCCCGGGGCCTAGTCAGCGAGCCCATGTGTCAGTCGCGCGACCCCGCGATCTTTCGTGAGCACGGTCACACTGACCTGCTCTACGCCGTGGCGGGTGAACGCGGGATTGCCATCGCCGAACTCATGGCCTAGCCAGCCTTCCAGGGAACGGCTCCATGCGTGGGAGAAGGCGATCCAGACACATTGGACCGTCCCTTCCAGTGGTACGGCCGTGGAACGGTGTAATCAGCCTCATACGGCCATGAAGCTGGCATCATACGGGAGAACCATCGATGCACGATCGCGAGCGTGAAGACACCAGAGCATTGTGGAACCGCGTGGCGGATGACTGGCGGATACAGGTGGGTGACGACGGTGACGGCAACCGCCTCCTCAATTCCGACCCGGTGTTGTGGGCCTTTGCCGGCGACGTTAACGGGCGTACCGTGCTCGATGCCGGGTGCGGCACCGGGTATTTGTCGAAAAAGCTGCATGATCGGGGCGCTCGGGTCATTGGCATTGACTTCTCCGTGCGTATGATCGCGATTGCCGGGAGACTGTATCCCGAGATCGACTTCCGGGTGGATGACTGCGCCGCACTGCACACCATCGCGGACGAGCATGTTGACCTGGTAGTTTCCAACTATGTGCTCATGGATACCCCTGATCTCCGGGACACGATAGCCGCGTTCCACCGCGTGCTGAAACCCGGCGGGGTGGCCGTGCTGGTCTTCTCGCATCCGTGCTTTCCCCAGGAGCGGGCCACCGTGTCGGACGACGGCGACGAGATCTGTTATCGATGGAACTTCCCGTACTTCGAGTCGAGGACCTGTACCGATCCGCCGTGGGCCCATTTCACCTCGGAGTTTATCTGGTTTCACCGGCCGCTGTCGGACTACTGGAAGACCTTCATGGCGGCAGGGTTTGTCGTGGTCGATTTTGAGGAGCCGAGGGTGACGGCCGACCGCTCTCACCTCGCCAAGACCGCACGCGGACTCAAGAACAGTCAGACCCGTCCCTATTCGGTGGCGTTCAAACTGCAGAAGATGTATACGTCCCCATAACCACAGCGTTCAGCCTCATCGTACACCGTGTGCTGGAGGAGCCCATCGATGGCAGACGATCGCATGCATGACACCTACAGTCGGCGGGTCAGGATCGAGGCGACGCCTGAAGCGATCACCATCGACACCGCAAAGACCGTGGTGCTTGTCGTCGACATGCCGCACGACTTCGGCGCCAAGGGCGGTATGTTCGACCGGGCGGGCATTGATCTGTCCATGATTCAACGGGCCGTCGGCCCCACCGCTAAAGTCCTAATTGCCGCCCGGCAGATGGGCATCCCGATCATCTATCTGAAGATGGGCTTCCGTCCCAATCTCTCGGACCATGGTCCCGCTAATCCTCCGAACCGGCTGCGGCATCTGCGGTTCGGCGTCGGAGAAACGATACAAGCCCCGGACGGCACCGAGAGTCAGATGCTGATCCGCGACACCTGGAACACCGACATGCTTCCGGAACTGGCACCGCAGGCCAACGATGTCGTCCTCGACAAGCATCGCTTCAGCGGATTCTATCAAACCGACTTGGATCGTCTACTCAAAGAGCTCGGGATCACTTCAATCATTGTGACGGGATGTACCACGAGTATCTGCGTCGAGTCGACGGTCAGTGACGCCGTGTTCAGAGACGATACGTGTGTAGTACTCGACCATTGTATGGGCGAGCCGATCGGGCATTGGCTGCCGCGAAGCCACCATGACGCCTCCCTCTTAGTCATCCAGGCACTGTTCGGCTGGGTGGCACGCTCGGATGCCTTCATCAAGGCTCTCGAACGGCCACTGATCGCCGCGACACCGGAACCACGATAACGACTGAGCGCAGCGTGGCCATCAACAGGCGGCTGCACGTTTCGGCTTCCTTAACCCCATAGAGGAGCATGATCCCATGCAGATCGGCATCTCGTTGTTCAATAACTGGGGCATCGAGGATGTGCAGGCCCTGGTGCAACTCGCCGTCCGAGCTGAAACGTTAGGGTTTGCCTCGGTGTGGGTGCACGACCACGTCTTTAATGCCGGCCATGTGTTCCGCCGCATCGGGTATCGGCCCTATTACGAGCCCCTGACCCTCCTCAGCTATGTAGCCGCCCGCACCGAGCGCGTGGGCTTGGGCACCTCGGTGCTGGTGCTGCCGTATCACAATCCGATCCGGCTCGCCAAAACTGCCGCCACCTTGGACGTGCTGAGTGGCGGCCGGGTGATGCTGGGAGTGGGCGTCGGCGCGGTTCCGCTGCTCGCCATCTCCGGCCAGACGGACCAAATGACGGAGATCCTCCCGGCGATGGACCTGCTGGCTCGGGAGGTGCTGCCGGCGTTCCGCTAACGCCACATGCCAGCGATCGTGCACGAGACCACAGGATGTGGGCAGCCGCTTCAGCCGTGCCCGAATCCTGGCATACGGCGACACGTCCACACCTGCGGCACGAGCCATGACACCAACGGCGCTCTGCCGCACAGCCCAGCCTCCACACCCGTAGAGGAGCAATGGCGATGAACGTCTTTTCCACCATCCTCGGCCTCATGGCACTGGCCATCGCCCTGGTCGGCTTTATCCCACTCCTCGGGTGGCTGAACTGGTTCGCGATTCCTCTGGCGGTCGTGGGGTTGGTGCTGGGGCTGCTGAGCCAGAAGACCAGCGGACGGAACGTCAATCTCGTGGTGCTGGCACTGGCGATCATCCGGCTAGCGCTGGGGGGCGGCATTTTGTAGGTCATGGCCTGCCATGCGTCATGATGCGATGGGATAGCGGAGCATATGCCTGCATGAGCACCAATCGCTTGACCTCATTCGCACACCAAAAATACCTCAATCTGGAAACCTCCTGGAAGACAGGCACGCCCGTGGCCACTCCGGTATAGTGTGCCGGCGCTCATGGACGATTGGCAACCTCCACAGCGTACATTTCGGTCGAGGGCTGTCGACACCGTATGCGACGCGAAGAGCCGCCTGACGACCGGGTGCGCTGGCGATTGATGCGTGTCGATGGCCCAACCAAGATGGATCGATCGGCCGCACGATACTCAGGCCCAGTGGACGGTCACACCACCAGCGATGACACCGTCATTGAGGTGGGGTGGAGGATGGTGGTACCCTCAGAAGGGATCGCTTCCACCGGAAGCTGAATGATTGTGACATGCCGCTCGAGAGGGATATGACTGCCGATTATGTGCGCTTCACCCATGCCACCCGTGAAGATGCCGCCCGTGTCCACGGCATCACCCAGACGGCCTATGTTGAATATCGTGGGGTATTGGACCCGCCGTCGGGGGTTGATCGTGAGGGCGTAGCCGATGTGGAGCGTGCTCTGGATCACGGTGGAGCGGTGTTGGCGTGGATCGATGACCACGCAGTCGCGGCTGTCCGTTTTCAAGCCGCGGTCGATCACTTGGCTGTTGAGCGGCTCGCCGTCATCCCCACCGCCAGGGGTCAGGGGATTGCCCGAGCGTTGCTCGCGTATCTTGAAGACCTCGCTCACCACTCCCATCTGCCCGACGTGCGTCTGGGGGTGCGGCTATCCTTACCCAGGAATGTTGAGCTCTATCGTCGCCTGGGGCACCATGTCCTCAGCGTGCACCCCTACCCGGGAGGCACGGACACATGGGCCTTGCTGACGAAGTCGGTGGATGGTGTCGCGCAAGGCGGGTCAGGCTGAACGCTGGCGATGTGGCTGTGACGCGGTGCAGACGAGCACACTCCACGATCCCCATATCGGGTGACGTCAACGATACCACTCACGATTCGGCAGGGGGATGCACCACAAATACCCGCTGCGTCCTCCCACTGGGAAGCCGGCGCTCTCGAAGCTCCCCCTGCCCCAAATCCACGAGGTCCCCTAGCAGCTTGTCCGCCTGCGAGGCGCGGGTGAGGCCAGCCACCCGATGCCGTTGGAGATCGCGCACCGTACACGCCCCGCCATGAGCTTGGAGCCACCGGAGCGCCGTCTCGGCCCGCTGATCGGCCCTGGTGCTCCGCAGACGCGCATAGACCCGTTGGGCATGCCCCTGAAAATAGCGGACCAGTTGCACAGCCCCGTGCACACTCAGCATGTCGACTGCCTCGTCCGCCTTTCCAGTGACCACATGACAGGCGTGGAGGATGAGAGCGAGTCGGGCCATCGTGCCTGGGAGCTTTGCATACACATCCCGCATGTCATTAGGAAGATCAGGGTCGGCCAGCTGTGCATAGACGGCATTGACCCCCTGCACAAAGGCCGCCCGCCCCTGATGGGTCAGCGAGAGGGTGACGGGATGGGACCCTTGGCGGGCGGCCGAGTCCCCCTCCGGTGCAAGCTGCCAGAGCGCCTCCAGGAGCTGTGTATACCCGGCCATCGTCGCCTCTGTGACACTGGTTTCCGTCCACCGCAGGGGCACCGGATCCGGGACGGCAAAGAGCAGCCGTGCCAGCAGCCCATCGCGCCGCCCGCGCGCATCCTCCAGATCGCTGATGACCTCGGTCGGGAGGCACCCCGTGACACACACAAACGGGTTCGGGACGACCGTGACCTCTTTCCGCGTCTTTCGGTTCACGAGAATGTCGGCTCCATTCCAGAGGCTGAGCCAATGTTGCCGATCATTGCCTTTTGAATTTTTATACATATTCATGCCTAAAATCCACCCCGTGAGTTCGTCCCGGACGAACAGGAGGCCGCGGGGATGCTGGTGCAGCAGCTGGATCAGCGCCTCCAACATCGCATCAGTGGTATACAGTTGCGGCATCATCGGGGGGGATACCGGCGGCGTCTCGCCAGGATCGCCCGCAAGGGGGAGACCACCGGACGGCTGCACGTCATCGCCCTCCTCTGCTGGCCGAGCGCGCTGGGCCGCCGCCTGTAACTGCTGCTGGCGTTCCCGTACGGGCTGCATCACCAAGGCCAACGCGGGCGATTTTTTACTCCCAGGATCGGCGACGACCGCGGTAAAAAGACGAGGACCTTCGTGCCAACCCGGTTTCACCTGCAATACGCGGCTGGTCCCAATGGCTGCGCCCAAGACGGCCAGCAGGGGCACCCCGACGAAATCCGCCGGACAGGGGAGCGCTTCCGCGACTTCCCAGATGAACCGTCGTAATGGTGATGGGAAGACCTCCACCGGAAACCGCAGGGCGGCGGTCTGCCGCGCGACAATCGTGGGCTGGATTGGTCCGTGTTGGGATCTGGATCGTCTCGCCATACATGTGCTCCCGTGTCGGATGCGGTGTGATCGTGAACCAGATAACGGCTCCCGGAGGTAGTCTGTCGGCAGAGCTGCGCGGTGCATGCATACCTCACCCGACATGGCGGTGCCTGCCTACCTCGATCATGCTCGTGGTCGTCGGGCGCATCCGCCTCGACCACCGCGTGGCTGGACCGCCTGTGTGTCACGCGGCGACGGACAGACACGCCCTCGGTGTCCGTACTCCTCAGGAGATTGGCGAACACTTCCCGCGTAATGGGGGCGGATCGGACGGTGGCGCCAAGTAATCGTAGACGACCAGACCGAGGTTCAACAGGCCGAGGACCGCGAGGCGTGCCACGGGAGCGACATCAATGGGCTGTCCCTTCACCGCCGCACGGATTACCGTAGCCACATCCGCGACCGAAACCTTGGAGAGTTCCTCGACGGTAGCCTCAACGATCTGGGTGGTGACCCAGTTGGCATCACGCGGGGTGTGCTGGATCGGCTGGCTTGTATCCATCACATATGTCGTGGGCTGACGCGGTGTGCGTCGGCGCTTGGGAGGCACCGGAACAAGATCGATCTGTAGGGTATTGGCGGGTTTCCGCGGGCGTGGTTTTCGTGGGGTGGCCATGGATGACACTCCTTCGTTGCTTTGGGTTGTACCAGCTGGTTGCTATACGCGATGAGACCGCTGGCTCCGTCTCATGGGTAGAGGCGCCTAACGGTGGCGCCGTAATAAGTCCCCGCCCGGCTCCGTGGTGATGGACATGCACGCGGTCATCAGCGATCGGACCTGATCGCGCCGGACCGCCGCGACACGCGATCGCCACCTCCATTAGCCGGGTCATAGCCGTACCATGTGCGGCAGGGAGGACATTCGCTGGCCGCAAGCACAGCTGTACAGTTGCCCACTATGCCGACGATGTGCATCGGTTGGCAAAGGGGAACCGTGGATGTTGCCTCGTGCGAGCGAAACCCGCCTACCTTCCGGAAGAACCTCGGGTAGTAACTACCCAAGGTCTTTAAAATTCATACGTTCCGTTGGGTTTATGTGCGCCTGAAGGTGGGAGATCCAGTCGCTGCATGACCGGAGACCCTGCGTTACGCACGCAGCGTCATAACCACCCACCAGCCCCAGCACAGGCCAAGCCCCACACTAGTGGCGATGGCCCACCCAACGCCCCAGGTGCTGCCAATGAGCAGCAACAGACTACCGACGAAAAGGAACGGTCGAACATGGGGTGCATGAGGTCGATGCATCAGCGCTCTCCTCTGTATGATCAGGTGCTGTTGGGCTCAGGTGGCAACACACACGCAGCAGCGCAGTCACACCGCCACCATCGCCACCAAGAAGACCGTCGCCGAGGTGCAACAGCTGCTCTCCAGCCATGGCGCCACCGCCGTCATGGGCGATTATGACCTCGGCGATCCGGTGGCGATGAAGTTCAAAATCCGCGTCGACGGCGAGGAGCTCGGCTACCGCTGCCAGTGAATTGGCAGGCGGTGCTCGGGATCATGCCCCATGACCGGCTGGCGCGGTGAAGATTACGCGCCATGAATTGGTGCCCGTCGGCCGCGGGGAGGCAAGCCCAGCGCGGTCAATGATCTGCCCCCAAGACGTCACCAAGCCCTATCCCCTTTGGTGCGAACCGATCGTCGCGCTATGAGGCGCCTAGGACCCTTCCCGGTCATGATTTCATTGGCTCCACACCCACCAGGATGATTCTCGAGGCGACTGTTGAGTCAGCCTGTCCTACACCCCGGTCATGGCAGGCTGGCCTTTTGCGACAGCCAGCTCATCGACAAACGATCGTTGCCGTGTGTTGTGCCGCTGACGAGAACGCCACATCTAGTCGCGATCAGACCGGCGACGGCAGATTTTGCAGAGGCGTCCGGCTTTCCCTCTGCTCCGCACATTCTCTGGCGTCCCAGGATGGCCTTGGCGACCATGCGTGCGTTGGGGCGCACGGTCGTGAACTCCCATGTGCATGGCTCGATCGGGCTTCACCACGTGGGAGAATCGTACCCATGCGCGCGTACGCCGGCACTCGTGGTGGACGATTTCCCACGGTGCCCGCGGACGACCGGTGGCGAGTGCGAAACTCACACGACGCGCCCGTGTTTGCTTGCGCTTGGGCGGGTTGCCGGTACCAGGCCATCATCTTCATCGCCGTGCATGCGATAGACGTTTGGGACCACAGAGGGCCTGGGCGGACCTCCATTCTTGGGTGATCCGTTGCGAGCACGGTGTGTTGCGGTGGATGAATCGCCACACCAGTCCCTCCCTTCTACGACGCGATACGCCTTGGGGGTGACCATCGATTTTTCACGACGAACGGGTCGCCGTATTTCTTCCAACGTTGATAGTGCTTACTGCAATACCCATGGGCGACTTGAGCCTTGCCACAGATCACACAGTGACCTTGTATTTTGGCGTGTGTTCGATTGTGGCAAGCGGGACATAACGTCTCACCATTCGACACGTCGAATCGCAACTCTGGCGCCGCGTTCCACACTTGTTTATGATGAGCGTGCAGACGTGCTGTCTGCGCGCCACAACGCTGGCACGTATACCCGTCACGTTCAAGCACGGCCTGTCGCCATTCCCGCTCACGGAAGCTTTGCCGACGGTGTCCGTTCTGCCCCAACGCCTGATCCCACCGCTCACGCGCCCTGTGCTGGATGCTTTTCGTGCGCCTCGCTAAAATGTCCGCCGCACGTTCAGGTCCATAGATTTCCGCGAGTGTCTTGCCGCGCATGTCATGTCTAATCTTGCCCGTTTTCGCCTGTGAAATTTTCCGTTTGGCCTCTTCCGACATCCGTTGTCCCTTCGTAGGCATGAGCGACGTCTTCCCGGCAATCTTGCGTGGGTTTCTCCAGACTGTGTATCAAACCTCTTTGATGCGATCGCATCCATCCGACCCGGCCAGTCATTGGGCCGGTGGCATACCGGCGAACATGACCACGGACATCAATGCGGAACGAGACTGACCATTGCTTCTGACGGATCCTGTGCCGCGTATCCTCTTGGAGGGTCTTGCGAAAAAATACCTCGTACCAACCCGGCAAGGATTCTTGACCGCTCCGCTCGCGCTTCTTATTCAACACGGCTGAAGGTTCTTGAAAAGACAGCTTCACACTCGGTGAGCTGAGGAAATTCATCACGTGGACGGCCCACGCAAGAATACGTTTGCGTGTCTCGACTGTGCCATGCTGAGCGTACAACAGGCGATTATCGGTGGTGACGATCAGCCCGGCGCTATCGGTTTTGGCCAGGGTGTCTCTATCGTACAGAAAGAAGTGCACTTGGAACACGCGCTCGATCTCATGGCGCTGCACCTTCACGTGGGAACGCCGACCCCGCCCCACTGGTGGTGGCGGCGACGTGGATGAATGCCCGAGCGCACCGCTGCCGAGCGCGATGAAGGCACCATGCCATGACGTCCCTGGGTCAATAACCACTGATCAGGCGGACGTGAACCAGGGCGATGTCGGGGTGTCGTGTATGCGAGTGATGGTGCTTGGGCGAGAAAAAGGACATGCGTCAGGGATGTGCAGATGGCAGGAAGCTGGGATGAAGATGGGATATTCGCTGTTAAATCTGCATACGTATCCAATGTACCAGGTTGAAGCCATGATTGACAAGCGATTGGGCCTCCCAAGCCTGGCAAGCGCCTTGTCTGGCAGGGCCTGGCATGCTAGAGTAGTTTCCAAAAATCCGATTTTACCGATCGAACAGGAGTACGCCTGATGTCATTGACCACGCCTCCGATGTTAGCCATCTCCCCCGACACCCTCTCACGACTTTCGCCGGTGGATGCCCTCGCCACCCTCCCCGAAGAGGAGGTCTGGCTCGCCAGTCGGAAAAGCCCCGACACCCGACGCGTCTATGCGCAGGACATTCAGCACTTTTGCCGGGCTCTGGGCATCACCTCCCGGGACGAACTGCGGCGGGTCGACCGTCAGGCGGTGATCGCCTGGGAGCGCTCTATGCGGGAGGTGCAACGCCTCCACCCGGTGACCATTCGGCGGCGCTTATCGGCCCTGTCCAGCCTGTTCACGCATCTGGTGCGCTACGGCGTGGTGGTGCACAATCCGGTGCAGGCGGTCGAGCGCCCCGCGATTAACCGCTGGGAAGGGATGACCCCCGCCTTTACCCCGCAGCAAGCGCGAGCCTTATTGGACGCGCCGAATTCGACCACAATTCAGGGACTGCGCGATCGCGCGATGCTCTCGGTCGGCCTGCAGGTCGGCTTGCGGCGATCGGAGATCATCCGGCTGAAGGTCCGAGATCTGCTGACGACGCATGGCTGCGATGCACTGAGGATCATCCGGAAGGGAGGCAAGCGGGACATCATCGCGATCCATCCGGAGACGGCACAACGCCTGCGGGCCTATCTGCAGGCGGCTGGACACGCCCATGATCGGGATGGCCCACTGTTTCGACCGATGAGCCTTGGTCGAGAGCCCCACCCGATTCGCCGGCAGCTGGGCCCTGATAGCGTGGACTCTGTGGTGGAGAAGTACATCAACCAACTGGGACTGGGGCGTGGCTATTCGTCCCATTCGATGCGCGCCACGTTTATCACGACCGCCCTGGAGCATGGGGCGAAGCTCGAAGCCGTCCAACGGACGGTCGGTCACGCCGACCCGGCGACCACGCAGCTGTATGATCGGGGGCGATTTACGCCTCAGAAGTCGGCGGCGTTGGTGGTCGCGTATTGAGCGGCTGGCACAATCCGCGCGCCGGGTGGGAGGCCAACAGCCCGACCGTGCTAGTGTCCGACTTCGCCATCACGATCACACATGCCGATGACCCAGCTCATGATGACGCAGGCTGCACGAGGGGCGCCTCTCCTATTACAGATCTGCTCGCGCGTGTTCCATGGTGCGTGGGATGTGCCTGTTCGGGAGTGGTCGCTGGGATGCCGTTGGTGACGTGCCCCCCAGGCATCAAGGGCGTTCGGAGTCGAGCGCGTGTCCTTTGCCACCTGCGGTCTCGAACATGTTCCGCGCCCCGCACGCTGGTTACGTTATAATGGCCAACACATCGACGGTCGGAGCCTGCATCGGTCTGTGGGCGAGGCCGCAAACATGCACGGATGACACAGCGCTCGCGCACACGCGGCGGAGCCCGGTCACGGCGACGACGCAGAGGAGGGAGTGATGAGGCGACATTGGAGGGTAGGGACGCTCCTGGTGAGTATCGCGTGGCTGGCGGCGGCGCCGTGCGGCAGCGCGCAGACTACTGTTCTGGCCCCGTTGAAAACGCAATGGGACAACACACGCACCCTGGTGGAAGGCATCGTGGCGCAAGTCCCGGAGGACCTGTACGACTTCCGGCCCACGCCCGAGGTGCGTAGCTTCCGCGAGCAGTTCACGCACCTGATTAGCGAGAACTTCCACTTTATGGCGCAGGCTGCTGACGAGACCCCACCCATGGAGAAGAGCGCCATCGATCAGCTCAAAGGGCGCGACGACATTCTGAAGGCGCTCAAGGACAGCTATGACTACGGGGCCAAAGTCTGGATGGGCATGACGGATCAAACAGCCCTGGAGATGATCCCGGGCCGGGGTGGCCAGCCGCAGCTGCGATGGGCGCCGATCTTGGTCCAGATCATCGACAACATGAACCATTACGGCAATCTGGTCGTGTATGTCCGGCTCAAGGGCATGGTCCCCGCACGCACGGCAGGACAGCAACAACAGCCGCCGCCGCCAACGCAGCGCTGAGGTACCGCTGCTGGACCGATAGCACTGTCACGGCGATGAGACGCGATCAGGGGGTGGGGCAAGTCCCAGCAGTGCCATGTTCACATCTGGAACTGGTCATGTGTTGGGAAAAGGGTCGGGACAAGCGGCTTTTGAGCGTCCAAACTGGCAAGAACGTACCGGGTCCAGGAGCTAGCGGATAGTGTCTGGTGGACCGATGAAGGCGGTCAATCCTATCCCCGCAACGCGATCGCGCGTATGGCGTGCGATCGCACGTGCAGTGCTGTAGGTCCGTCTTCGACACGCACCACCGCCACATCGTCGACTTTGCGGCCAAGCACCGGTTGCCGGCCATCGACC
>JBKPCR010000414.1:0-20185 GCA_046727435.1 bacterium
GCGCGCCGCGCGCGTAATCCGCCCCATGCCACCCACGTCATACGGTGTCGGGACGGCGCCCTCCTCGTCCCAGCCCTGCTGCAGCAAGAACAACCCCAGGAGTCGATTTCCTTGCAGACAATCGCTCACCATGCGCTTGTAGCGTTCCTCGAAAATATGCAGCGGCACGACCATGTTCGGAAACAGCAGGACGTTGGGAAGTGGGAAGATAGGCAAGCGGTCGGGCGCCTGCGATTGATCGATGAAGCTGAACTCGTCCTCGGGTCGATTTTCTTCCACTGGTGATTGCTCACTGGCCACGATCTTCTCCTTTTCTCCCGCTGACGTGTTACATGCCAACGTCATGCCTGGCCATTATAGCCCCCTGCCGACGTGCTCCGCCGACACGGGCCTGGGGTGGTCGCCACCATTATCGAAATTGCCCTCATTGTACCATAGCGCCCGCGGAACATCGGTGAAAAAGTCATGTATTGACACCCACCAGCCACCGGCGTACAGTTCTCACCCGAGTTCTTGCGAGGAGCCAGGCACCGATCGCTCGCCTACCCATCAGGTGGCGCATCATGTCGTGGCATGACTGGGCTGCTTCGATCATTGCCTCGAACGGGGGGAGCTATGCCGTGCGTACCGGCGGGGGAGCTACGGTCATTGGCCAGGCACCTGTTTGAGGCCCTGCAGGTGCCGTCTGAGGAGGCGGCCTGGGTGGCTGAATTACTGGTGCGCGCCGACCTCGCTGGCCATGACTCGCACGGCGTGATCCGCATCCCGCAGTATGCCCAGGCGATCCGATCGGCCCTCACCCACCCGGGAACCCCGTCCGAGATTGTCCAGGAATCGCCGTCGCTCGCGCTTATCGATGGCCATTGGGGGCTTGGCCAAGTGGTGGCTCGGGACGCCATGGAGCTGGCAATTCGCAAGGCCAAGGAAACCAAGATTAGCTCGGTCGGCGCCTACAATCTCTATCATGTGGGGCGGTTGGCTGACTATACCCGCATGGCCGCTGAGCAAGAACTGGTAGGGATCATGATGGTGAATGCTGGCGGCGCCTCTCCCCTCGTTGCCCCCTTCGGCGGGAGGGCTGGACGGTTGGGCTCTAACCCGATTTCCATCGCCTTCCCCACCGGTGGCTCCGTGCCATTTGTCTTGGATACGACCACCAGCGTTGTGGCCGAGGGCAAGGTGCGAGTTAAACGCCAGCGCGGCGAGGAGACGCCGGAGGGGTGGCTGATCGACCATGAGGGACGCCCGACCACGAATCCCAATGTCCTTTATCAAGAGCCGCGGGGGGCGATTTTGCCGTTGGGGGGACTGGCAGGCCACAAGGGTTTTGGGCTGGCCATGGTGGTCGAGATTCTCAGCGGCGTCCTGGCCCGTGGCGGGTTTGCAGGGCAGGGAGCCAAGCGCTTCAGTAACGGCACCTGCATCGTCGTCATCGATATCAGCGCCTTTGTCGAGCCCAGCGACTTTCACACTGAAATCGACGACCTGTTAGCCTATGTCAAGAGCGCACCGACCGCGCCGGGGGTTGCAGCCATCATGTATCCGGGCGAGCCTGAAGCCATAACGCAGCACCAGCGCGAGCGCCAGGGTATCGCGCTGGACGAAGAGACATGGCGGCAGATCATGTCCTTAGCGCGCGAGCTTGGCATCGCCACCACGGCGTGTTAGATACCCTATTCCGGCGCGCTTTTGCGAGCCGTCGTTGGCAAGTTGCAGGCCACAGATAAAGATGGCGATACCGCCCAGCAGCTCGATCCAGTTCATACACGTCCTCTGAAGTCCCGCAAAAGTGCGTCATGCATACCCGCTCAGAAAGGTGTGCAGCGCCCGACGTGGAGGTACATCATTGTAGAGAATGGTGTAAATGGCTGCAAGCAAGGGGAGGTTGAGCCGGAGCAGACGGGCAAACGCATGGGCGATTTTGGTGACCTGGACTCCCTCGGCGATCTCGACGCTTTCTTTCAAGATCTGCTCCCGCGTTTGCCCACGCGCCAATTTTTCGCCAAAGGTGCGGTTGCGGCTTTGCGGCCCAAGACAGGTCACGACTAAATCCCCCACCCCCGCCAGCCCATAGAATGTCTCCGGCTTGGCACCCAGCGCTACACCGAATTGCACCATTTCGGCTAAGGCCCGGGGGATGAGCGCCGCCTTAGTGTTATTGCCATACTCCAAGCCATCACACATCCCGGCTGCCAAGGCATAGATATTTTTCAGCGCCCCGCCAAGCTCAACCCCCGCCATATCATCGAGGACCTCCACCTTGAAGGTCGGGGTTTCAAATGCCTGCCGCACGGTTTCGGCACACCGACGTGTGCATCCCGCCACTGCCACCGCTGTGGGGACACCTCGACTCATCTCGCGGGCAATCGATGGCCCTGACAGCGCGACCACGTTTTGACGCGCCGCTTCTGGAAGCTCACTATGTATCACTTCCGACATGAGATAGAACGTCTTTTCTTCGATGCCTTTGGCCACGTCCAGGATGATTTGCTCGGGTGTCAGGAACGGCGCGGCCGCTCTGACGAGACGCCGCACCACGTGGGAGGGGACGGTGAGCATGACGATCTCGGCCCCCTCGACCGCGCGCTGCAACTCGGTCTCGATGGCTATTGTCTCAGGAAGCTTTATCCCTGGTAGGTATTTGGGATTCTCACGCATCCGCTGCATCTGCTTGGCCAAGTCCTCTTCAATTGTCCACAGCCGGACCCTATTGGCGTTGTGCGTCGCCAGCAGCGCGAAAGTGGTCCCAGCATTCCCCGCCCCAAGTACGGCAATCGTTTTCCCCATAGATGTATTCCCCTGTAGAACACTCTGGACAATGCGGCCAGTCAACAGCATGGCCTAAGTCTAGCGTCTAGACTCGGCATGTCAAGCGTCCAGCCGCCTTTTCCCTTCTTGACCGCACGCGGTGACACTTTTAGAATGAGCTTCTCGCTCGGTGGCTACGCAGGAAAGGAGAGCCTATTATGAAGACTTTAATTCAGGGTGGCTGGGTGGTGGCATTCAACGGCGCGGATCATGAGGTCTATGAAAACGGCACAATCGTCTATGAAGACGATCGCATCATCCACGCGGGTGGGGCCTATGCCGACCCCGTTGATACCCGTATCGACGCTGCGGGAAAACTGATTTCGCCCGGATTTATCAACACGCATGTGCATCCGTCGGGCAATGCGGGAGATTACCTGCTTAACGATGCATCCAAAAGCGATTACCTCACCGCCAATTATATGGCCTACGCCGCTCCGCAAAAGGGTAAGATGCCGCCGCCGACTGCCGAAGCCGTCGCGGCGATCCGGCGCTATGTGCTGTTACATGCTCTGAAACAGGGTTCGACGACGATCATCGATGTCGGTGGAATGCGTGGGAACTGGGATTCTTACGTGCGCATCATCGAGGAGATGGGCTGCCGAGTCTATTGCAGTCCTCCCTTCCGTGATTGCAACACCTTTACCGATGCGCAGGGGCGTCTATACTACGATGCCGATGAGGAGGCGGGACGCAAGGGACTAGACGAGGCGATCGCCTTTATCAAGACCTATGATGGGGCTGCCAGCGGTCGACTGCGCGGCATGCTCTGTCCGTCACAGGTCGAAACCTGTAGTGAGCCCCTGCTGCGCGCGGCGAAAGAGGCTGCACGTGAGCTGCATGCACCCATTTTCACGCATGCCGGCGGCAATCTCGTGGAATTCCACCGCATCATGGGCGAGCATCGCAAGACCCCGGTACACTATTTGGCGGATATCGGCTTCCTGGATGAGATGACCCTTCTGGGACACGTGGTGTTCACCACCGCCCATCCGTGGAGTGCCTATCCCTACGGGGATGACCTGAAACTCCTGGCGGCGACCGGCGCCACCGTGGGGCATTGTCCGTACAAATACGCCAAGATGGCCATGACCCTGCATTCCTACCAGCGCTACCTCGACGCCGGGGTGAACGTCGCCTTGGGCACCGACACCTATCCCATGAACTTGATCGCCGAAATGCGCTGGGCCGCCGTGTTGGCGCGCGTCGTCGAAGGGAATTTCCAGGCCGGGCACCCCCGTGACATCTTTAACTCGGCCACTCTCGCCGGCTGCAAATTCATCCAACGCCATGATCTCGGCCGCCTGGCCCCTGGCGCCAAGGCCGATATCCTAGTCATCGACCTCAATCACATGGCTTTGGCGCCGTATCATGATCCGATCAAGGCGCTTATCGATTATGGCGACAGCCGGGACATCGAGACGGTGATCGTCGATGGCAAGACGTTGGTGGAGCAGGGCAAATCCATCGTCTGCGACGAAGCTGACGTGTATGAACAGGCCCAACGCGCTGTGCATCGGGCCTGGGAGGCCATTCCGGCCTGGCATTGGGGTGGGTATGACTTGAACCGCGTCGTGCCGCCAGCGTTTACGATCCATCGCTCCTAACTGGGGACTAGCTCCCAGCTCGTGTAGGTTCAATGGACACGGCGGAAGAGCTCCCCCAGTGCCACAAAAAGTTAAGGTTTAGGGTCAAAACGACTCGAAGAGGGCTTCCTGTCGCCGGCGCCGGCGTGTAGGTTTGCCCGCTGATATGGATGCGGTCGGCCCCGCTGACGTAAAAGCCGCCCTTAGTGACATCCGTGGCCCGCAGGTATAAACCGTCGATGTGCAGGTTGGTCTGGCTGCTGCCATCATCGATCGGCAGATGTGGACTCTTAACGCCGTCGACGTTCGTGCCGCCGAAAAAGAAGCCGTACAGGCCGGATTGCGTCCGGATGTCGAGGTTCTGGAAGTAGTTGCCTTCCGAGTCGATCAGGTACAGCGGCGAGATCGTCCAGTCACCGGCGAGCTGGAGGTTGATGAACTTGTGATTCCCAGCATTCTGCGGCTCCGCGGGCGTTTCATCCGGGTCAGGGGGCTATACAGTCGGGCGTGGGGTTCGGGCGCACAGGAGACCAATGCCGGGCCTCATAGTCATATCGCCGTATAACGACCAGTTCATCGCGGTGATCCCCCGAGAGCCCACCATGTCGATCGCCGGTTGATCGGCTCCGACTTTACAGAGCAACCACCCCTCCATCGTCACCACCAGCCCGCCTACCGGGCGCAGGTTCGTCATATTCATGGGAGTGGTCAGATCAGCGTCGCCGACGATTCGCACCTGCGCCGTGCGGCCCCAGGGGCGAGGCTGGCGCAAGTCAATACTGGCCAACAGATTGTGGACCCGTGCACCCATATCGCCCCCGCTCCACCAGTTGGCGATGAGCTCTCCCGTCCAGTTAATCTTGAACGCACCCCCGCACGTGCCATCAAAAATCGTCGAGTCCTTCGGCGCCAGGATTTCCTGATTCATGGTGATGTGCACGCCCCTACTCGGTCGCAAGCTAGCCCCAGGGGCAAATTCAACGGGGACGTTGAATGTCACGCTCGAATCGAGACAATACCCTCCCGGGGGGAAGTAGACCGAACTGGCATCTCTGGCGGTTGCGGCGTCACGAATGGCGCCAGCATCATCAGTGCCCCAGGTGATCTGGGCGTCGAATAAGTCTGCCGCGATCGAGGCGGCGTCGGCCAATCTGATCTCCGTTGCACTGATAACCTCAGCAATCGTGGTGGAGAGAGATGACCTCTCTGGCACAGCCGCTCCTATGCACATCACCTTACCTTTGTCACCCTCGGTAAAGGGCGCGGTCGCCGAAGTCAGGAGGTCTCTCGACGCTACGCGAATCACCCCGTCTGATACCCTCCTGGCATCTCCCTGTGCGCCAAAGACTCTCACATCATGACGTGCTGGCATGTTCAGCCTCCCAATTGTTATCCCCATATTCAAGGGGTATGGGTTCGCTTGACGATTGATTGGACTGAGGGCACTTCATGCCACAAATGGTGCAGCCCGAGCGCGTCACAGAACATCAGCTGATGGGGCTGCACTCCAAACACCTGGTGCACCTCTGGACAGCCCATATGTCATGGCACCCGAGCACTGGCGAAGATAACGCGAACACTACAGAGCGGTCGGCGTCGCTGAATTGCCTCTATTCCCTGGCAGCTGGTGGTCGTACGTAAGCAGGTAGAGGCGAGCTTGCCGGTGCCTCAAAGAGGTTGCAACGATAACAGAGTGCTAAGGTGATTTAAGGAATGGCGACCACGAAGGCGCTCCTTCTGACTGTGGGGTGTTAGTGAGGCGCTGTGGATCGCTGCCGTCGGCATTCATCACATAGATGTCCCAGGTGCCTTCGCGATTTGACACAAAGGCGATCTCTGTGTTGGAGAGTTGTGGAGGTAATTCAGGCAGCCGATCCACTACGTCCTCTGCAGAGCCTGATCCCATCGAACGCACTGCCCGAGTGCAATAGCCCTCGCGAGACGCAGCGAGCCGCTTTGCAAGGAATACTGTGCCGCGCTTATAGTCGACACCTCAGGCAGTAGGGTTCGTGGAAGTACGGTCGGCGGCAAGGTCGATAGCACTCTCATCCGAACTCCAACAAGCTGATTGCCTGGGATCAAATACTGGATCGATGTACAAACCGTTATTCTCTCCGATGGGTTCCAAGAGCGAGGCTAATTCCTCGACCGTGGGCAACCGCCAATCCGAAAATCCCGCCTGCCCTTCGCCGTTCATCGTATCGATATACCCTTTAGTCTCCTTCCAGGCCATCCTTGTGCTTGACCCAAATTGTTCCCACATCAAATCGGTCGCGTGGTCGATGACTACCTTGATCCCCCTGAAGGTCTTCACCTCATACTCATGCTGGAAATTTCCCCTGACATAACCGGAGCCCCCCTCTTTGGACATGTCACCGGGATGATTGAAGCCTTTCTCTCGGATCATTTGCACGACATAGCCAGGTTCGAGTGTGGCTGGGTTACTGCGCAGCTGATCTCCAAACTTTACCCGCCAGCTTTCCAGCACATACTGCGCGATGACCGTAGGGGCGGCATAGGCAAACTGTGCTCGGGCTTCAGTCACAACTCCGATGACCTGTCCCTCATGAATGAGGGGCCCACCGGAGTTCCCCTTCTCGATGGCTCCCGAGAAGACGATTGATTTGGCTTTCCGGCCAACGATTTCCCCCTTCGTCACGGCCCAAGGGCCTCCCGCATCAGGAAAACCGATCACGGTCACTGGGTCCCCTGCACGCACAGGACCCCCGCGGTTCATCTTGAGTACCACTACGTCTTCAGGGATGTTCCCCTGTACCGCCAGGGCGGCTAATCCGCGTGGATCGCCCCCTTCCTGTTGGAGGAGTTTGGCCGGCATCAGCCGGTTTCTTTGGGTAAAAAACTCGACCTCAATGTCACGAGCACCTACGACCACGTGGGAGGCAGTGATGATGTAAGCCACATCTGCCCCCAGGCGCACGATAAATCCAGTGCCCGTCTGCGCCGACTTTTCAAGAGGTGTCGTCCTGATCTTAACCACCCCCTTTTGCAGTGTTTCAATCTCCTGGGCAAGTGAGGGGGTGACGCAAACACAGACAGCTATCAGCGCAAGAAGCGTGGGCCATACCTGTCGGGGGTTGTTCATCCTCTGATCTCCTTATACAATCTGTATCCTGCCAACGCCACAGAGAACGCGGCGACAGTGATGCTGAGCAATACCTCCAGGCGACGATCTCGCCAAAGCGCATTCCACCGAGTTAGACGGTGGTCTTCGGAAAAATCACGCGAAGCGGTCCTGACATACCCCGCAACGCCATGCAAGCGAAGTCGGATGCCCTGATGTTCTGGGTCAAGGTCGATAGCCTCGATATGAGATTTCTCCAGGCGCGCCAGGCCGATAAAATCCGTGGTTTTGAACGAGACTTCCTCTACCTTGGGATAACCCGGATAGCTGACCTTGCCATCCCTCATCAGGGTAGTCTCAGGCTCTCCTCTCAGATTCTGACGGGTAAAGTCCATAGCAGTCACGGGGATGCCGCCTCTGAAGAAGGGCTCGATGGTGTGCCCTGGCGGCATCGTCAGCATCAGCACCAGGGAATCGGCTAGGCCGGTGATTTCAACATGGGGTCGGTGGCTTGGAAGTTTCGCGCGATACGTCAGCGCATTCGCTCGGTAGGGGTGTCCTCCGATGCCGCTCACCTGGCTATAGTTGGCCGTCAGCTGAAACGGGTCGCGGAACGATACAATGACTCTGGACTGCTGACGCTCTATTTTGATGCTTAACGCTGTTGCCTTGGCGACCTTCGCCTCCATGGTGATTTCAGTCCCCGGCCTGGCCCATACCCGATCCAATATGCCCGCAATAGGCGGCGCTGTCATAGTGCCTTCGAAGTGGACGGTCGGCTGTAGCGCTTCATCCTCGCCCGTGATCCGCACCGGCGGCGTAACCGCGAGCGATGTCGAGGCGGATTCGGGATAGCGGCCTTCCGTCGGGATATAACGCGTCGGGTCTGCTGCCTCTAATTGCTCCGGGCTCAACACAATGCCGGCAAATTTAGCGGCGGTGAGGAATTGAAAACCGACGGAGTTCAGGATAGGCGTAGCATCGGTACCGCCGATCGTGAAAGACGCCCGATCCACAGTCAGTTCCACTTGAACCCGGCTTGGGATCCGCCAGATCATCAGGATCGCCGCCACCACAGACACGACCACAGCCGGCAGTGTTAAAAAGAAAAGGGTGAAAGCCGTTTTTTTCTTCTGCATCTCTGCTGATCACCTAACGACGGGCTGGTGGTAGAAGGAGACGCTTTGATTGATAGGAACATTGGTCTCCAGAAAAAATCCCCTGACCACCAATCTATGACGCCCCTCTGCCGCTTGAGAGCTGTCCCACCGGACCGTGAAAGCTGTCCCGCCCGGTTGTCTCTGAATATGGTTCGTAAACACGGGCTTTACGCTTGCTTCGTCGTATACATCACAGGTCAAACGGGCGTCAGCGCTGGTTTTAAAAGTGAACACATTTCCCAGTACATTCGCCGGGACTTGGGAATGATAAAAAATCACCGGTGCGACCCGTTCCACTATGCTCGGGTCGGTATTTTCCAGGCGGGCAACCACACCCAAGTCATACATACTGATCTCACCTAGTTGTTGAATAACGTCTCGAGTCGGCCACTCAAACACATTGTCAACTCCGGGCCGCCACGGCTCCGCGGGTTGGACTTTATCCATCCAGTAGTAGTATTTGTAGGCCAGCTCTCGGACCGTCACATGCACCTGGGAAGGCTGTTCCAGATAGACTTTCACCTTGAACCTCTCTGGCATCCGATTGCCTTCTTCCTTGTAATCTGCACGAGCAGAGATCAGTTCAATGTCATATCCGGATACCGGTTTCGGCCTGACCCCTTCAAAGCGATTACCGCGATTCCGATATTGCAAGTGCATTTCGGCCAATGTAGTGGAGGCCCACACGACAAGAAGCAGGAGCATAAGACCTATCATCAGCCTTGGTTTGATTGAATCCATCCTTGGCCTCATGAGCGGTGACCACGTCGACACGATATGGGTCGGTGCCAACCTCCTGAAACAATCCGACCGGTTTGTTCTTCAGGAACCCAGTGATCATCATGGCGTCACGACGAGTGGAAGCAGGTTGCCGCCGCTCGAAGAAGTTTCGTCGCCATACACCCTGATCATGTACGTGCCTGGCGCAATGTCTCCGCCGATGCGTGCGGTCAAGCGACCTAGTGACCAGCTATTGACCATGAGGGGGTGGCTCCCTGATGGCGTCTCGAGCACGATGCGTCCCCCTGGGCGACGAATCCCGAAGACGCCGTCGAGCGTCACAATGCTTTCCCGTGGAGTTCGCTCCGCCCGCACCACATCAATGCGTGGGAGGAACGGGTGGTCCCGGTGCCGCCATTGCACCACGGCGTATGGTGACGCTGGGTTGCCTTGATCAACACGTAGTCGGAGTGCACGCTCGCTGCCGTCACCCCACGGCAGACTGAACTCGCCGTTTTCGGCCGTCCAAAACGGCCCTTTGCCTGGCTCTACGGGACCAAGGAGATAGTTGGCAAACATGTTGCCTCCCGCAACGGGTACGACTGGCGGTGGCCAATTAAAGGTAGGGGTTGTGCCATCTCTCGCTGCACGTACCAGATGGCGACGCCCTGTCCAAGCACCGTTGCGTCGTAGCCGCCGCCCGGATGTATGGGAGTCGAGGGCGTCCGATACTCGACGATAAACAGCTCGTCGGTGCCGCGCTGGGGATCGTAGAAGACAAGAGGGGCACTGGAGTCGTCGTACGGCGAGCCTTCCTGGGCAGCGCTAATGGAGGCCGCGCCCCCGGCCTGTGTGATGGGCACGACCCGTGGTCGCATCCAGCCGACACGCAATTTATTCCAGGGATCGAGATGCACCGGCCCTGCATCGGAGTCGGTAGCGCCTGAATTCGCGGCGAACAGTGACGCCTTATAGTTAAGGCGCCTACCTGGTCCATAGATGTGTTCATCGTCCACGAGCTGGTGAAACAATTCGTG
The DNA here is from genome assembly GCA_046727435.1 of bacterium. Taxonomy (GTDB): domain Bacteria; phylum Tectomicrobia; class Entotheonellia; order J063; family CAVPRW01; genus CAVPRW01. The sequence goes on from JBKPCR010000414.1 coordinate 10,394, forward strand.
GGCGAAGAGCACGATGTCACCGTTCTCATCACAGTTCGATGATTGCAGGCGGAGCTGGACACCACCGATACGCATGGCCGGAAACCCGACGGTCTGACCCCCAGCGCGAACTCCCGGGTCATAGGTGGACACGATTCTGAGCACACCCAGATCCTTGTCTGTCACGAGACCGTCGCCATTGCGATCGAAGCGTGCATAGTCAAAACCTGCAGCCGCCACCTGCCGCATCAGGCGTTCGGTCCACCGCCTGTCGGCCAGTGCCATGTCAGACGATTCCGCAAAAGACACACGGCAGACGCCCGCCCGTGTCCACAGGAACTGGTGAGAGGAGATTTCCGCGAAATAGTCGACGAGGTTCGGCTCCTCCGGGCCAAAGACCAACACCTCATAGAAACCATCCGCATGCGCGAGTCGAGCGTCAGCGAACTCGACGAGAATGACCAGCAGCGGCCGTGGGCCCGTCAAGAAGCCCGGTCGGTAACCGACCGTGGTCGCTGGCACTCGGGACAGTTCTCGTTCGGGGGGCAGCACATAGCCTTCCAACCGACCGCGTATGTAATCTGGCGAGTGCCGACCGTCCTCATCGGGCAGCCAATCCGTCGTCGTGTGATTATCCGTGCGCCCCGGGCTCCACCAGCGATACAGGGGCCATGTCCCGGCGACGGGTCGCGAGAAGATGTAACCCTCGAGCCGCGAGAAACGATAGTTCGGGCTGCGCGTCTCACCAGGGGAGCTGCGCCATGCTGGGTGGGTGGTCGTGTGGTTATCCTTGAGGTCCGGATCCCACCATGAAAAAAGCGGATCGGTTTCCGGGGGCTGGGGACTATCTGGGTCGAACACGAGACCCTCCATACCAGCGAACCGCTAATTGGGGCTTCGCCACTCCCCAGGGCCGCCAACCCAGGACGGGTGAGTGGTGGTATAGTTGTCGAGCCGTTCGCTATCCCACCATTTGTAGAGCCTTTTCGTTGCGCTCATGGCACGTGCCTCCTGTCCTCACGATGTGAGGGGTTAGGGAATTTTCACAGCCCTAAGACCTCCTGTATGCCGTCTCCGGCGAGCGATGCGCGTAGCGGGTGCTGGCCCGATGCCGCTGCACAGCGACCCTCATGGCGGTAAACTGCCAACGGTTGTGCCCGGGCCCACGCAGCCAGCACCGTTCCCGGGCGGAGACGGCTTTGATCCCGCCCGGCATCGGCTCCACGGTGAGGCCGCGCTATGTGCGCCGGCGACGACTGACGGGCCGATTCAGGACGTTGATCATCTGCTGGCGTGCCGGCGCCTGGCCACTAATGTGACGCGGTCGGGCTGCGGTGCCATCGGCCTGGAGATGGCAGTGTTGCTGTCTGACCGCTGCGTCGTTCCTGTTCGGCGGAGATGGTGCCATCAGCCCGATTCACCGCGAGGATCGGCGTGCACGGTGCCGCGCTGCCGGGGGCCCACCTGTCGTCCGTCCGCGTCCGCCGTGCTTACGGCAAGGTGGCGCGCCACTTCAGGTCGCTGCTGTTGATCAGCACCTTCTCGACCCCGTGCTCGCCGACTGTAAACGTGATGGCGCACGGCTCTGGCCGGGCGACCGCCTCACGAAACGTCGTGACGATCCGCGCCTGCCACCCCCCCTTGACCTGCTGCAGCGTGGCGCTGAAGCTCTGCAGCAGCGGCGTCAGGTCGCGTTCGTAGTTGAGCTCCTCTTTGAACGCCTTCACCGACCCGGAACAGTTGTCGGACACCGCAACCCCCCCTTGCCGTCGGGGAAGAAGCAGTTCTTCGGGATGAACACGTCGAAACACGGGATGGGGTGCTGGGGGTCGGGCTCCAGCCGCAGCAGCAAGGGTTCGGCCGGGGGGTCGAGGACGCGGCCGGGGGGCAGGGTGAACTTGACGGTGTAGTCGGCGGCGCTCGTCTGGTTGGTCTCCGAGCCACTGGCTTTCCCCGTGATGCTGAACTTTTCTAGCGGGACCAGGGGGGACGGCAGCGGGACTTGGCCGAGGGCGGGGCGGCCCAGCAAAAGCATGCCCCCTATGGCGAGGGCCCACAGCCAGGGACGGTTGCGCTGGTCGTGCTGCGTCATCGGACACCTCATGTGGCGCTAATATTGAGTGAAAACCTCGACTGGATGGGAGATGTACTACGCCAGAAGCCGGGAAACCTGAAATGTTCCATGAATTTTTCTGGAAACTTTCCTGAATTTCCCTGTTATACTTGGCCCGCTTGAACGATGACATCCTCTCTGAAGGCCAGCCACACGGACGCGCAAGCGGGGGGCGATCCCCTGGCTCAGACGGTCGCAGCTGCCCGTGGCCGTCGTGGCGACGCCCGTGCGCTGGCCCCGCGTGAGGGCTCCTGCCATGCAGTATGCCTTCGGCGACTGTGTCCTGGATGCCCAGCGCTATATCCTCCACCGCGCCGGCCAGCCTGTCCGACTGCGGCCGAAGGTCTTCCAGGTGTTGGTCTATCTGCTCGCCCAGCGCGAGCGGGTGGTTCCCAAGCAGGAGCTGTGCGCGCAGGTCTGGAAGGGCCAGGCGATCAGCGACGCCACCCTGGAGAGCACCCTCGCCGCCGTGCGACGGGCGCTGGGCGGCAGTGGGCGGGATCATCCCTATATCCAAACGCTGCATGGCCACGGGTATCGCTTCGTGGCGGCGGTGGAGGAGTATACCGATCCGTTGCCCGATGCCGCCAGAGAGCCCAGTCTGCCGGTTGCGAGAGCTCGACCTGTTTTCCCTCTCCCGTCGGGAGAGGGCGGGGGTGAGGGAGAGGGGATAATCATCCCCAGCCTTGTGAGCCTGGACGCCGGGGAGCGCAAGCTGGTGACCGTGCTGTGCTGTGCCCTGAGCCCCACGCGAGAGATGTTGGTGAACCTCGATACCCCGCACCAGCAGGTCCACGCGCTCTACGATCTGGTTCAACATGAGGCGCAGCAGTATGGCGGGAGCATCCAGCCCGTAGTGGGCGAGCGGGTACTGGTGGTGTTTGGCCTGCCGGCGGCGCAGGAGGACCACGCCCAGCGGGCAGTGTTGGCCGCCCTAGGGCTGCAGCAACACCTCCCACGGGTGCCGACCGCTGACGGGAGAAGGCCCACAGCGTTGCCACCACTCTGCATGACGGTGCACACGGGACCTGTGGCGGTGGGTGGCCTGAGCCATGAGGAGGCAGCAGCACTGGCGGTGGTCGGCGAGACCGTGACGCACGCCACGGCCCTCCAGGCCATCGCCACGCCGGGGACGATCCTGTGCAGCGCGGCGACGGCCCAGCTGGTACGGGACCTGGTACGCCTGGAGGCCATGGCATCGGGAGCAGGGACGCGTCTACCGACCTCAATGTATCGGATTGTCGCGCTTCGCTCACGCCGTGCACCGATCGGACGGCGTGGCGGATGGGCACTCAGCCCCTTCGTCGGGCGTGACCATGAGCTCGCCACCTTGCAAGCCTTGCTCCGGCAAGCGGAGGCCGGCCGCGGGCAAGTGGTGGGGGTGGTGGGGGAGCCGGGTCTGGGCAAGTCGCGCCTGCTCTATGAGTTTCGCCATAGCCTGCGAGAGCGGCGGCTCGCCTATCTGGCGGCTGGCTGCCGATCTTACGCCGAGACGACCCCCTACGGGCCCATGCGCAAGCTCCTCCAACACACTTGCGGCATCACCGAGGCCGACCCGCCGGCGAGCATCATCGCCAAGGTGCACCGCGGGCTTGCAGAAATGGGGAGAGCCGCTGACGAGGTGGCCCCCTATCTGCTGCAGCTCTTGGAGGTACCGAGGGACACGGAGCTGACCGCCAGGCTCAGCCCACCGGCCATCCGCTCCCGCACCATTGCGGCGCTCGTGCAACTGGCCCTGCACGGCGCGCGGCGGCGGCCGCTGGTGTTGGAGGTGGAGAACTTGCAGTGGTGTGATCCCAGCTCGGAGGAGGTGCTCACGGCGCTGGTGGAGCGCCTGGCGGGCGCGGCGATCCTGCTGCTGGTGAGCTACCGGCCGGGGTACCATCTGCCCTGGCTGGACAAATCCTATGTCATCCAAGTGGCGCTCGCGCCGCTGACCCCTACCGATAGCCGGCAGGTAGCGCAGGCCAATCTGGGCCCGACTCCGATCGCGGAGCCCCTAGTGCCGGCCATTGTGGCGAAGGGCGAGGGCAATCCGTTCTTTCTGGAGGAGTTGGCCCGCGCCGTGATGTACCACGGCGCCCAGTGACCGACGTCAGAGGTGCCAGAGACTGTGCAGGCGGTGCTCGCCGCCCGCATCGATCAGCTGCCACTCCCGTCCAAACGCCTGCTGCAGGTGGCAGCAGTCATCGGCAAGGATGTCCCCCTCCCCCTGCTCCAGGCGGTAGGTGGGCTCCCCGAGGAGGTGTTGGACCAGCAGTTTGCGCAACTCCAGGCAAGGGAATTCCTTTACGAGCTCTTCGTGGAGAGCACCCCAGCATATACCTTCACGCATGCCCTCTCCCAGGAGGTCGCCTATGGCAGCCTGCTGCAGGAGCGGCGGCGTGCCCTCCATGCGCGTATCGTAGAGGCCATTGAGCGTCTCTATCCCGATCGTATAGCCGAGCAGGTCGAACGGCTGGCCCATCAGGCCCTGCAAGGCGAGGTCTGGGACAAAGCCGTGACCTACTGCCGCCAAGCTGGTGTGAAGGCTGTCGCCCGATCGGCCTATCGGGAGGTGTTGGCCTCGTTTGAGCAGGCGGTGGTCGCCCTGCAGCATCTGCCCCAGAGTAGCAGTACATGTGCGCAGGCTATCGATCTGCGGTTCGACCTGCGAAGATCGCTCTTGCCGCTAGGAGAACGTGGGCGCATCCTGGACTACTTGCGCGAAGCCGAGACGTTGGCTGAGGCGCTCGGCGATCGCTGCCGGCTAGGGCAAGTTGCTGCCAGGATGACCGAGTATTTCACGGCGATGGGCGACCATGACCGAGCCATCGCGTCGGGCCAGCAGACTCTCGCCCTCGCCGCAGAGCTCGGGGATTTTGCCCTGCAGGTTATGGCGAATCAGCGTCTGGGGCGTGCCTACCTTATGTTAGGCGACTACCGGCAGGCGACGGACATTCTCAAGCGGAACGTGGCGTCCCTGGAAGGCGAGCTGCGTTGGGAGCGTTTCGGACAGCTGAGCCCCCCTCGGTGCTATCCCGTAGCTGGTCGGTCCGCTGTCTGGCAGAGCGTGGGGAGTTCGCCGAGGGGATCGCCCACGGAGAAGCAGGGCTCAGGATTGCCGAGGCGGTCGATCAGCCATACGGCCTCAGCCACATCTGTCAGGGCGTCGGCATGCTGTATCTCTAGAAGGGGGAACTCCACCAGGCCATCCTGGTGCTCGAACGTTCCCTCGTGCGCTGCAAGGCCGCGAACGCCCCGGATTTGTATCGTATTAACGCCTCGCTTTTGGGGCATACGTATGCTCTGAGCGGGCGCGTGGCAGAAGGCGTCCCGCTTCTCGAACAGGCGGTGGAGCTGGCCACCTCTCTAGGGCAGGTAACCCCCCTCAACCTCGCCCGTCTGGGCGAGTATTATTTGCTGGCTGGCCGCAGCGAAGATGCGAGCGACCTCGCCGGGCGAGCTCTAGCAGTCAGCCGTGAGCGCAACGAACGAGGCCATCATGCGTGGGCCCTCAGACTCCTCGGAGAGATCGCCGCGCACCGAGAGCCCCCAGATGCCGAGGGGGCTGAGCGCCACTACCGCGAGGCCCTCGCGCTGGCCGAAGAGCTGGGGATGCGACCGCTGGTGGCCCACTGTCACTGCGGCCTCGGCACCCTCTACGCCAAGCTCGGCCGGCCGGAGGAGGTCCGTGCCGAACTGACCGCCGCTACCAACCTGTACCGCGCCATGGAGATGACCTCCTGGCTGGCCCAGGCGGAGGCCGCTCTGGCACATTCGAGGTTTACTCCTGGTTGATGCGGGAAAGGTTATGGGGGAAGGTTCGTGTGAGCAGTCATGTGCCGCGCGCAAACGCTTTTTAAAAAGGCTCCACCTTGTCATGGCCAGTGCCATGCAGCAAATGTGACTCCAAAGCCTGCGCCATGGCCAAGCGAAGTGCTTGCATTGGTACTGTTCGGCTGCCCTTCCACCCACGTAATCCATGTACTGCCGGTGTCCGCCAGCGGGTGTGCACTGCGGAAAAAGGGTAGAAGGCAGCTGCTATGCCGCTGGCGACGTTCCTGACCTCAGAGGGGGCCGTCTTAGTTGCCCTCAAAGGTGTATATGGCCTCAAACACTTCCCCCCAGGAAAGCTCTTTCCCTGCAATACCTCGATCAAGCTCACCCTTCGCTTCCCGGTGGGCTTTGCTTAAACAGGCATCCCAGCGGTGGCGAATGCGGTCATCGGTCAGGCTTGGGGTATTTGCCTGAATGTCACAGATGGCCGCGCGCGCTCGTGCATCAGGGACTGCCGCCGATGCCGCAGAGCCTCACAGGTGGGGCAGGTTGCGTTCCGTCGCCTGTTGCTGGAACAGCGCGCCAAAATCGGGATCGCTGTCAGAGGCATGAGGAGCCGTCCCGAGCACAAAGAGTTCGGTCCGGTGGGCCGCGTTGCCCAGCATGTCGGCGGCTAGCACGCACCCCTTGAGCTTCTTCTCCTGCCAGGCTAGGGTGAACGCCGCCCGATAGATCGAGAGACCCGCTCTAGACTCTACAGGGGGCTGGTTGGACTCCCGACTAAACTCCTACCAAGAACATGGTATAACGAGAGTTATGATCTAAAAAGATATAAATTGATTAATATGCTGATTTTGTTGATTTTTCTCATCAAGTACTATATATTCTCTATCAAGCAATTATAATTATCTTCTTTTACGCGGATTACCCGCCCTTCGCCTTTCCTGCCCCCTCAAGAGGAGGCGTCATGACCGACGTCGTCAGCCTGCAACAGGTGGTTCACCAGGCTTGGGTCTATGCGCGCGAGGCCCGGCAATATTCCCAGATGGCCCATGACCGTGCGACCCTCACGATGCAGGATGTCCAGCACGCGTATCACCGGGCCACCATGGCATGTCTAGCGCTGTCGATGTCGGAGGCTAACCCCTTCACATTGGCCATTACGGCGACCATTCTGGCGAAATACGACTTGCTGGACGAGAAGCCCGCGATTAGGCCGCCCGCGGTGGATCGCCCCAGGCGATCCGCCAAGTCGACAAGGCCGGCGACGGGCAGGCACTATGACGACTAATGATTTGGGTGAGCACTGCATTGCGCTCATCAACCATCTCCTCGCGCAAGGCTTTGAGCCCCCGGTCTCCTTGGCGAGGATGACCGGCTCCCCAGCACGCCAGCCGCGCGGGCCAAGACCCATATCACGCCGTTCGCGCAGCTGATGGCAGATGCCGCAGCGGCATAACCCTCTGAAACTTCGCCAGCAGTATCAAAAATGCGTAAGACCCGGAATCCGAGCTGAAAACCGGTCTTAATTGCGGGTTCGAGGGCGGCTGTTTGCGGGCCGCTACACCTCCCCTCCTGGCGTGCGGATACCCGTCCTCGCGGCCGATTGCTAACGTCAGAATGGTATGCTCCCGTAATACGTCGAGAATGAACCGTTCAGTTTCCGGCTGCATACGGACTTTCCTCCCAGAGATGCCAAGCCGAACATGTACCGGCCACTCACCAGCCCCGGTGTCTGGGTACCGACGCCGCCGCCATTGTTCGAGCCATACGCCCGAGCGAAACCATGAGTGCTGAAGAGCGCCGACCAGTTCCGGCCCAACCCGCCACTGCCATTGTCCAGCGCGTTCTATGCCCGCGATTACAACGAGACGAAGAATCTGGGCGGCACCAAGGGCACGCCGCGAACACCCGAGCCGACCGGAGCGGTAAAGTTCTGGACCCAAACGAATCTCGGCCCCGCGTGGCAAGCAGCAGCCCGCCAACTCTCGGCGGCGAAGGGACTCACCCTCGCCGAGAATGCACGGCTGTTCGCGCTGCTCAACGGATTGTCCATCGCGGTGTTGATTTTGACGGCCAACGTCTAGACCGCCAACGAAACGCAGGCTCGTGTCGAGGCTGAAGTGGCGAAGATTGCCGGACCAGGCTAGCCTCCTAACCTGGCTCACCCGCAGGCTGCACTGCAGCATGAACAAAAACAAGGTGCGATCCCGCAGAGAGCCAATGCCACGAAAAAAGGCGAGACACTCCACTTCAGCTATGGTCTTCCCACCCCATTGAATGCCACGCCCGTCCCATCTCGGACAGCTGGCGGAGAGGCGCGACCCAGCGTCGCCGACACAGCAGGGTGGAACAGGGGAGACCGTTCCAGAACGGAACAAGGCGTTTGAAGACGAAACACGAGGTCAGATGTCAGCGGGCCCTTGCCGGTCCGTCCGAGAAGCTATCTGGCGCTGAGGTGGGCTTCGGGGTATTCTGCATGCCCTTGCTCGATAGCCTGGAGAGACCCGGCCTACCGCGCTGGCGGCCCTGACAGCCTGCTAATGCCCTTCGACTATTTCCGTTGCTGCCTCCCCTTGCCGCTCTCCCCACAGCCTCTTGCCATTTCTGTCTGATTCCCGTAACCCATTGATTGTATATAAGCTAGCTACCATACCTCAGGATGACGCCCGGGGTGGCACGGGAGTTGCTCTCGATCAGGTGTCAGCGTCTCAGCTCTGCTGCCTATCAGGCTGCCGCATGTGCGGCAGCCCGCGGCGGGCGCGCTACCCGCACCCCTAGGTGACGCGCGAGGCTGAGGCGTGTCTCGTCAGCCAGGGCTGGACCTGGCCCATGGGCCGCCCCAAACCGACGCCGGAGGCGCTCTCACAGCGCACGTCGGGAGGGGAACCTGGCGCCACCAGGCTGACGGGCGTGAGGACCACAGATGTATGCGAGCGAGCAAACGGCAGGACCACGGGCGAGAATCGCCGCCGTGGTCCCTGGTGATAAGGCGCTCTATGGCTATGACTCGCCCTCCGGGGCAGTGGAGCCGCTGCGGCGCCAAGAAAAGGAGAGAGTCACATGCGACGGAAGCTAATACAGGGCGTAGTGATGGGTTTCGGGCTCGCGGCCTTGCTCACAGTCGGCATGGGCACGTGGGGGGTGGCGAACGCCGCCCCACAGGACCAAGCCCAGTCGTATACGGGGCAGGTCAGGGAGATCAAGATCGACCAATGTGGCCTTGAGCCGGGAACATGTGCCGGCTCCCTGGTGTTAGCGCAAGCCAGGGGACAGGAGGTCGATCTAGCTATCCCGGCGGGGACCACGCTTCAGCGCGGGAATCAACGCGTGCACCTTGAGGAGTTAGGCGTCGGCAATTATGTCATGGTCCAGGCCGCACCCCTCTCACCCGCACAGCAAGGGAACGGCAGGGATTGGACCTGGGGCAAAATCGATGCCTACGAGCGGAGCCCCATCAACAGTGCCACCCAAGGAGATTGAGCTAGGTTTGCACCCCGCCAACGGACTTGACCTCGCCGGGGGCCCACTGCGGCTCCCGACGGTCCCAGCGAGGCCGCCTTCAGCCAGATCACTCGCCTCACCAGCCTGTTGACTGTAGGTTTTCAGCGGCGCTGCCCCCTTTTGCCATAGTGGCGATGCGCGCCTGCTGAGCGAGGAGACGATCACGCGGGCTCCTCAGACCTGGCGGGGCTGGCGCCGCGTGCCCACCATCAGAGAAGGAAGACAGAGTTGACACGTCGAACACTCGTTGGATGGATCTTTGCGTTAATCTGGCTCATGGCTCTACCCGCCTGGGCCGTTGAATACCGTCTCCAGGTCACCAATGTCGGCTTCCTCAACTTCTCCTCGTACATGGGGAAGGCCACCCAGTGGTGGGCTCAGAATGAACCCATGGGGCGCCTGGAGGCGCGCTTGGATGCGCAGCAGTTTTCCCCCGC
>JBKPCR010000415.1:0-7000 GCA_046727435.1 bacterium
GATCGGCACGGTGTGATCATCTCCCTCCCCGGCGTCCCATTCGAGATGAAGTGGTTGTTTGACCATCGCATCATCCCCTATCTGCGGGAAAAATTCGACCTGCGGGAGATGATCGTCTCGCGTGTTCTGAAGATCGCCGAAGGGAGCTCGCGTATGGCATCCGCGCCCATAGCCAGGCCGATCTGGGGTTGGCGGTGCGCGCCATTCCCGATCCCACGCGGGCGACGCAAAATCTGTCCCCTGGCACGACCTACATGGCGGTGGCCAACGCCAATGGCCTTCACACGCGAGAGTACAACTTTGCCGGCCGTGGTAATCCTGATCTGACGCGCATCAGCATGTACGCCTTGAACCTCGTGCGTCGCACCCTCGAGGGCACTGTATAGCCCCATTCTCTCCTGCGAGAGCAGCAGATCGATACCTGCACGGCAGAGCTCTTGAAGTGGGCCAAGGCCGATCTGGTGATCTGAGATACACACACGCTGTCGATGGCGCCGGCGCGCGATTCGATTAGGAACATCGTCTATAATGCACAGGCTGACGACGTGGACACGGTTATCATCGATCGGCAGATAGTGAGGCGGGACCCACAGATTCCAGGCGTCGACATTGGCCAGCTGACTCGCACCCTCCAGGTCGCTGGCGAGCGCACGTGGGCCCGAATGCAAGATGTGGATCGCATTGGACGCGACGCCGATGGCCTCTCTCCCAAACTCTATGCCGCCTTTCCCGAGTGCTGAAACACCTCATTGGTTACGCATCCGCGGGAAGCTAAAGCCCATGATACAGCACCATGCGGATCGCCCGCACGCTGTTACGAAGATTCCTGCCATCGACATCATCGGGCTGAGGAAGATGGTGATGTCTAGCCACCGTCCAGCAAACTCCTTTGCTCCGAATAAATCCTAGTCGAAGGTCGGGCCAAAGCGCCTCTCGTATTTCTTCGTGTAAAAGCACTCGGCGAGTTGCTCCCATCTCCCTGGGCGGCCCCTCATCGGGGCCTTCGCACCTGATGCACGAAGCCCAGTCCGTCGGGTCTATCAGACCCCGGTGTGCGTCTCAAGACGGTGTGCTAGCAGACGCTGCGGCGTGCGCCGCGTGTTGGCGTCGCTCGACTTCGGCCAGCCGGTCGGCGACATGGGGCCGCTTCGGATCCAACTCGCGCGCCCGCTGAAAGGCCGCGACCGCTTCGGCAAACTTCCCCTCCGCTAGATACGTGTTCCCGTGTGTAAACGCCTCAAACGATAAGGTCTCTGGGCGAGCCTCCTCTGATATAGCTAGCTCGCTTGGCGTCTGCCAGCGGCTCCGGCGTCTCCAGACGATCCACCCTGCGCCCACGACGATGGCTACCACGACGATGACGCTAACCATGTTATCCCCTCCCGTTACCTCAGTCCTGCAGCCAGCGATGTTAGCCTCAGGCCGAAGCGTCGGTCCGTCGCTTCATCACAAACGGCGTCCGGCGCCGGTTGCCCCCGGGGTGTGGGACCTGCTGGCGGACCCACCCTTCAACCTTCTGTTGCAGCAGTGCCAGTTCCTCTGCCGTAAACTCATCGATGCCACGAATCCCGTAGCGGCTGCGTTCCTCTGCCGTCCAGTAGTGCTTGATGATCGGGTTCATACGGCCTCCTGTGGGTGGTCTGCGGGCGCAGCAAAAAGCGATGTCCGCTGCCCCGATGGCCTGTGGAGCGGCCCTGACGAGACCGCGGCGGTCTGTCGCACACGGGCGCTGGGCAGCGGTTTACGAGGGTTTTCATGATCGGCTGGTCTGGGGCACAAGCCTGGCCCTAGTGGCGCGGGGTCCCTTAGAACTAGGCTCCACCTCGAACTCGACCACCCTCCCGACTTTTCTCGACGCAGGCAGGGTCTTTCGCCGGCCGGCCAGAAGCGCGATGCATGTCCCCAGGCGTGACGCAAACGTTGGCGCCTTCGGCGCGCAGTTGTCATGCACGCTTGAGGCGTTTGAGCAGGAGATCGATGGCCTCGCGGACCAACTCGGCCCGGCTGGTATGCTCCGCATCCGCCAGTTGATCCAGCGCAGCCAACTGGCTCTTCCGCAGATGCACACTCACTGTGACTAAGGGGTCCTCCTCCCACCCCTGTTTCCGCGGGCGTCCCCCTCGAGGCATGCGCTCAACCGCCATTCCCTATCCCTCCTGTCCGTTGTGAGTCGATCTCCCGATCGACATGCCGTCACAGCTTCTATCGTTCACGTCCAGAGGCGTTCGTCCTCGGGGGTCGTCCGAATCGTCGTGTAGTATAGCCCCATTCTAAGAATATATCAATATATATTTATCTATTGATTAATTGCACTGCCCTCAGACCAGCTGGAGCGACCGCAGACGGATGAGACCGAGAACGCAAGAGATGCGGCGGGAGGCAAGGGGCTGTAGTTGGCGAACCGTCATCGACATCCTGGACCGTCGTTTGTTGGGGATGCCGCTGGCGAACAAGCTGGGCAAAATCCTGGCCGAGCTCCATCGCTTCGGCCACTTCGGCATGCTGCGCGCGCAACTGGGCGAGCGGCGGTGCCTCGTCCTCGTCGCGCGTCTCCTTCCGCCGCAGGACCAGGCAGGCCGCACGGCGCGCGGTGAGGAGTTGGTGCTCGGGCTCAGCCACGCTCGGGAGGAGATGCCGAGGTGGTCGGGGCCAAGGCGTCTGGCCCTGCGCCTGGCGCAAGCGCTGGGCCTAGCGGGCGACCGTCGCATAGCTCCCGGGATCGCCACGCCGTTGGATCTCTCCACCCAGGCGCAACGCATCACGGCAGCCGTCGTTCCACCGTTCCAGGAGGTGGGCTCTATCTGGATCGAGGACACTCCGACCACGGTCCCTGCGGCGCGTCCGCTCTGGCAAGGTGTCCGTGCGGAGATAGCGAGACACCGTATTTTTGCCGATGCGAGATGGGTGGCAATCGCATGGCCAGGCCACCCTTGGTCCCGCAACACCCACACCTGCTGATGGAGGGCGACCCGTCATGCCCCGCGCTGAGTGGCCTTGGACTGGGCCGTCATCGGAGCGGGAGGTGGGGGAATGGCGACGGCAACGATGCCGTCAGCCAGGGGCACCCCCTGACGGCATATGGTGTCATTGAAGGCCGCGAGCGCCTTGTGATGCATATGGAACACATGTTCGAGGGCGTCCAGGAGATTCTGTAGCAGGTGAAACCGGTCGGCAATCTGAGTGGCCTCTGGCGCACCGTGGCGGGCCCCGTCGGCATCGGCTTTCGCCCGATCGCGAGCGATGATCTCCACCCCCGGATGCGCTCGGAGCCACTGGGCCAAGGTGTCTGCCTCCCGATCGGGCAACAAGGCCACCGGCTGCCGACGTTCCCGGTCAATCAGCACCGTGCCATAGGTCTGGCGTTTACGGAACGCGAAATCGTCCACGCCCAAGACCTGCGGCGTGCTGCCGCACGGGAGTGGCAGGCGACGGACCACACGCAGGAGCGTCTGACGGCTGATCATGAGGCCCAAGCGTCGACTCAGACGGGCGCCGGCTGCCCCGCCCAGCGCCAGACCGCTGGTGATCAACCACCTGGCCAGGCACTGCGGCCGCCGGGCCCAAGGTGCCACCACGTCAGGGAGCCGTTCTGTAAAGAGCCGGCGGCGGGACTGCACCTTGCCACAGATAAACTTGCGGACGCGGAGCTGCCAGCGGACGCGGGCGGGTCCCCAAGGTAGATCGGCCAGCATGCGCTCGTAGCGGCTGTGGATACGACGGGCGAAGATGGCGCAGACCGGACAGGGCACGACCCCTTGTGTTGAGATTACGTGCAGGGTCAGCAGCGTCGCGGCGTCGTCCAGGTACCAAGATTCGAGCAGCAGTAAGGTGGTATCAGGTAAGACGCGCGAAAATACAGTCGTAGCCTCCATAGATAAGAAAGAGCCAAGCTTGCCTGTACATAGACATCAATGATTTACAGACGCCAAAGGTCTCGATAAAGCAAAGTTGCGACAGAACCACAAAAAACAGCCTATCCCCCACCTTGCTCCACTGGTACCGCGGCAATGGCCGCACGCAACCGCGGCACGACCTCCTGGCTCACGCGTCTGCACTCCTCCACGTGGGGGAACCCTGACAGGATGAACTCATCGATGCCTAGACGCCAGTAGGCGAGGAGTTCGTCTGTCACCTGCTGCGGCGTGCCGACAATAGCGGTCCCGCAGTTGACCCGGACCGTGGACAGGCCATTCCAGAGATGGGCGCCGATACGATGCTGGGCCACACGTCTCGCCTGGGCCTGCGGTCCCACCATCGGCGTGCCGACCATCACGGCCTGGCGCTGCTGCACGACGTGTGGATCGGCATGGGCGATCAGGCTTTCAGCCGCGGCCCAGGCGGCGTCCGGGTCGTCGCGGACCACCAGGTGGGTCCGCAAACCAACAGTGACCGTGCGACCACAGGCCTGGGCCTGAGCCGTGACCCGCGCCATCCGCACGGCGATCTGCTCTAGTGGCTCAATCCACATCAAGTACACCTCAGCGAGCCGCGCCGCGAGAGACTCGGCACGCGGCGAGGCACCCCCCTGATAGACACGCGGTGTGCCCATGGGTGGAGGGGAACAGCGGGCGCCGCGCAGGGTGATGTAGGTCCCGTGGAAATCGGTCAGCTCTCCCGTCCACAGGGCCCGACAGGCCCGGATCAGCTCCTCGGCCTGCTCATAGCGCCCAGCATGGTCGATCTCCACTCCCAAACGTTCGAAGTCTCCCGGAATCCCACCAGGCACAAGGTTAATATCCACCCGGCCACGGCTAATCTGATCCAGCGTCGCGACCATCTTGGCCAGCAGTCCGGCGGCGATGAACCCTGGCCGTATGGCAATAAGGAAGCGAATACGGCTCGTGACCGCTACCAGGGCCGTGGCCATGGTCCAGGTCTCTGCGAGCGGCGCGCCTTCATCAAAGAGCCCGTTGACAAAGCGGGTGGGGATCAACAGGGAAGAGAATCCCAGCCGCTCCGCCGTCTGCACGATCTCGCGCAAGTACTCAAAGGTCGGGGGTCGTTCAGCCTGCATGGTGCCTAAGCGAACGCCGTCCCCATCAATAGGAATAAACCAGTCGAACCGCGGTTCTGGACGTGCTGCACCCATAGTACTGGCTCCTCGTTCCTACGATCACCCACTTCATACGCCGGCATATACCCTCGCATGCTCTCGACCACGGGGGCAAACATCATCAGGACATATTAGGCTTGACGGATGGTCGGATGATATCAGGTTTTGTCGCAAACTTGCGACAAAACCCCTCCGCCTCACATGGACCTATGGGAAGGAACGTGCGATCACACCTCATTTGGCCTCTATCTACTTGTCAGAAAAGAGGTAACGTCGATGGCGCCAGCGGCTTGTATTGACCAAGAACTCCAGGACAACATGCCTGCAATAGCCTAAATTGGCCGTTCTTGTCCCTCTGGAAGCACACATGAGGTCCTATTCTGGTTTCCTTCCCCTAGGTCCCTCTAGCGGATTCTTGCCACCCTTCCTTGCCTGTCCCCGAAGGCAAATGCGTCAGAATGGTGGCTACCGTGATATGGCGGCCGGCCGCCCCGCACTAGCCTAGCGCAGGCTGGGAGGTAAATATCTGATAGTCCTCGACGAGGCTCCTGCAGGCGTCGTCATCCAGCCGATGGCCCGCCCCGTGCAGATCCGTGAGGGACAGCTCCAGCACCGTGCCCTCCGCAGACTCCACGACGAGGACTAGGGGCGAGGTTTTGTACACCGCGAGCACTTTGGCAATGGTCATAGGTCGCACCCTCCGCTCCGATGAGTGTTGTGTTCACGGCTCCTTACACCCCACAGAGACCTCAACACCCCGCCGTATCACGCGACACGGCGGGGTCTGTCGGGCCTGTTCCCCGCACCCGAGCGGCCCCAGGTCCCGCGCCCCCGCTAGCCGGTGATCGGAATCTCCTGCGGTGTGGCCGCGGCATGCTTGGGGAGCCGTAGGGCGAGGACACCATCTTTATACGTGGCCTGGATCTTGGCCTGATCCACGATCGTGGGCATCCGGAAGGCGCGCTGGAAGGCGCCATAGCGGCCCTCTTCCCGCTGATACTGCCCGCCTGTGACCGCCGGCTCGCGCGTACGCTCCCCGCTGAGCGTCAGGGTATGCTCATGGAGCTCGACGTTGACCGCGTCCTTAGATACCCCCGGTAGCTCCACCTGGAGGACAAGCGCGTCGTCTGTCTCATAAATATCGACCGGAGGCTCCCATATGCCTGTCACCCCGGTGGCCCCATCGCCGCGAACCTGCCCGAAGGTCCCATGGAACAGGCGATTCATCTCATCACGCATTGCTATCATAGGCCCGAATGGACTACCGCGTACGAGTATCATAAGGCTCCTTCTCGGTTGAAGCTATCCCTGCGGGGGAGGCTCTGCAGTTGCCCTTCTTCCCTCCCGCGCGCCAATGGTTGAGTTGCGTTATGTATTATGATAACATATGAGTATATAATTATCAAGAAATATATGTGATCCATACTCCTATATGGTTCATGCTACAGCCCTACGCGCATATGGGCCGTCGGTCGATGGCACGCGGCGGCCCCATCGTCGCCGCGTGGCTGGGAACCCAACACCCTTACAGGCGAGGACATCGGGCCGCAGCACACGCAAGTGTCGTGAAGTCAGTTGCGGCCGCTACGCCCTATCGTTAATCCTTAATACACGATTGTTCCCGTTTCGTGAGACGACCCCTTGTGGTCCGCCTGTACAAGGCCCTCAACCCTGTCTGGGTCAACCCCCCGCTTTATGCATCGAATTGCAACCTCTAGGTATTGCTTATTAGAATTTTTAGTGTATACTTTTAAGTAGTATTTACGTAGTTAATTAAACAATATAATTGTAGAGCGCAGGAGGATTCCATGAAACCAGTTAAGACCCCTACACAACTGCGGTTGACCCAGGATTTGCTCGAACGGGCCGATGCCATGATCGCGGTGATGGCCGCGGACCCCGAAGTCCGGGCCTTGGGCATGCCGACGCGCACGGCGGTGTTGCGCT
>JBKPCR010000416.1:0-4042 GCA_046727435.1 bacterium
TATCCTCCAGCCGAATGCGCGGGTCGATCCACACCAGAATGATGTCTGAGATCAACGTCCCGAGCACCGTCATGACCCCAAGCATCAAGACGATCGTCCCAGCCAGAAACATGTCCTGGGCGATGAGGGCTTTGAGCAGCAGCGGTCCAACGGTCGGGAGGCCGAGCACCAGGGAGACGATGATGCTCCCCGACACGATGTAGGGGAAAAGATAGCCGATGGTGCTGGCAAAAGGGTTGAGGGCCACCCGCACGGGATATTTGACGATCACCTTGGCCTCGGAGAGACCCTTGGCACGGGCGGTCACCACGTATGGCTTACGCAGCTCATCCAGCAAATTGGCGCGCATGATGCGGATCTGCTGGGCTGTCCCCGCCAAGCCCAGAATCAGCGCCGGTATCGGCAAATGCTTGGCCATGTCCCAAACCTTCGCTATGCTCCAGGGCGCGTCCTGGTACTCGACGGAGAATAGGCCGCCGATGTTGGCATCAAAGAACACGAAGCCGAAGTAGAGGATTACCAGGGCGAGCAAAAAGTTCGGAACCGCTAGACCGAAAAACCCGAGGAAGGTGAAGGTGTAGTCACCGAGAGAGTACTGGCGCACCGCCGAATAGATGCCGATGGGTAAGGCCAGTACCCAGGTGAGGAGCAGCGCCGCGAACGACACGATCATCGTCAGCCACAGTCGATCGCCGATGACCTCCCCAACCGGACGCCGCCATTCCATCGACATGCCAAAATTCCCCTGGGCGATCATCACGATCCATTTGTAATATTGCACATAGATGGGCTGATCCAGACCGTACTGGATGCGCAGGTTCTCTGCCTCCTGCTCGGTAACGATGCTGCCCGTCGCCGCCATCTGGGCGATGTAGGAAGTGATGTAGTCGCCCGGCGGCAACTGGATGATGACGAACGCCAGCACAGAGACCGCCCACACGGTAAAGATGGCTAGGACGATGCGACGCGCAATGTAAGTGAGCATGGACAGATACCTCGGAAGCAGTGCTGAGTGCTGAGTCCTGAGTGCTGAGTGATAAGTCTTGAGCATTTGCATGTTTTTTACTCAGCACTCAGGACTCAGCACTGTTTTTTTGGCACTCAGCACTTTCCTCTATCAGTTCTTCCAGTAAAATGTCACCGGACGGGAGATTCCCGGCGTCTTGCCGTCGGGGCTGTTGTACTGCCGCGATGGCACATTACCCAGATTAACCTTAGCAAGGCGCACCCCCATCGAAGCCGCGCCCATCCCAATGACACCGATGACATAGACTTCTTCAGCAGCGATCTTCCACACCTCTTTGCCCAGCTTGATGCGCTCTTCTTCAGGGACTCCGAATGCCCTCCGCCACTTTTCCATCAACTCGCGCAGGCGGGGGGGTGGCTCTTTGCCCTGGGTGCCAGCCGACTGGAACCACTGGGTGTAGAGGATCCCCGAGGATGCAAGGCTATTCGGGTCATATGGGAAGACGTGTCCGGGGAAGGTAAACAGATGCTCGCTGCCGTCGTTATTCCAGGCGGAAAGCTGTTGCTCATTGGCCGCAGCTCGCCTGATGGCAAGACTGCGCTCAACCTCTTGGACCTTGAGATCGATGCCGATCCTCTTCCAGTGCTCCCGAATCATCTCGGCGATCTGCGTAAATTGCAGGAATTGCCCCCCCAGGGTGGTGATTTCGAGTCGGAGTCGACCTTTGCCATCGCTGCGCAGGCGATAGCTCTCGGCATCCTTCTTGTCGAGCCCAATCTTATCCAACATCTCGTTGGCTTTCTTCGGATCATAGGTGGCCCACAGTGTGCGGTATTCAGGGCCTGGGTTATACTTGTTATGGTCGGCCGGGACGACAGAGCTCGGGGTCCCTGTCCCCAACCAGAAGGTCTCGTTGATTTGCTCGCGGTCGATTCCCAGCGCTAGCGCCCGTCGAAAGTCGGCGGTATTGAACCACTTGGCCAGCTCCGGATCGGCCTCATAGCTCAGGTTGAGCTTGATGATCATATCGCCGCCGTAGTCCCCAGGGTCCAGAGACAACTTGTAACCACCGCGCTGCTGGTTCTCCAGGATGACAGGAACTTTGCCGAGATCGACGTGTCGTTCTTGCAGATCATATTCGCCGGCAATGGCTCGCAGGTTCAACACCTCGAGGTTTTCTGCCAGCGTCAGTACCACCCGATCGATATACGGCAGCTGATTCCCTGCGGTGTCCACCCAGATGCTGTAAGGATTGCGCTCCAGGGTCCAGGTCGGCGTGTTGATCGGGGTCACCGTCTTCCAGGGGGAGAGAACAGGGAGTTCGGGATTGAGCGCCCAATCGTTCTTGAACAGGAAGAGGCGGACCCAGTTGTCGAACTTACTCTCCTTGACCACCTTGTCGAGTTCGTCCTTGGACACATACTTGGGATGGAACGGCTTTAAGTAGTGTGCCGGTGCATACCCCCCCATACCATAGAGCCCCTGGTGCGCTTGGCCGCCAAGGGAGGTGGAACCGGCGAGGACATCGGGAAGCATGTAGTAGGGCTCTGGGAACTTGAACATGACCGTGTATGCGTCTACTTTAGATAACTCTCCAGGCTTGCCGTCGATCATCATGAGGGAGGACGGGAGTGGAACAAGCTCCTTATTACCATACATATCCTCATACCAGAAGAGGAAATCATCGGCCGTAAAGGGGTGTCCATCGCTCCATTTCATGCCCCGGCGCAGGTGCAAGATAAGCGTACGTCCGTTGTCCTGTAACTCCCAGCCCTTAGCGATGTTGGGCACTGGCTTATCGCCGGTATAGTCCCAAAAGAGGAGCGTGTCGGGACCCGAGCAGCAGCGATAGCCATTCCAGAAATCCGCCGGGCCAGTGAAGCCGCGGCGCCAGGTGCCACCATACTTGCCAACGCTATGTACCGGCTTCAGCACCAAGGGGTCCTGGCCGATGCGCTCTGCCACCGGCGGGAGCTTACCGGCTTTGACCAACTCCGCCAGTTGCGGCGCCTCCTTAAAGCTCTTGGGGAATTGTGCTGGGTCGGTGATGACCTCAGGCCCTTCGAGCTTGCCGATCAGCGATGTCCCTCCGCCGCTGGCAGCCGGTGCCCCCGCGACCGCCAATTGTTCTGTCACCCCACTCACAGTCAAGGCGACAATAGCCATGCTCAGGACGACTATACTCCTATGTAAGGCGACTATGTGGCCTAACCAGCGCATCCTGTTTCCTCCCTTACCACAAGCCCCCAACTATCATTGCTAGGAGCGGTACGACGAAAACATCCCATGCAGTAGGTGCGGGTGCTCCAGGGGCTAAGAAACCCGGAGAGTCGCAGCTTCACCTCGCCATAACACATCGGCTAGGTCGGCCTGGATGCGGATTTTCTTCCACTGCTCTCGGAGCATGTCACAGACCTTGGTGAACTGGAAGATGCCCCCAAAGGCTTGAATTTCGATACGCGGGCGGCCTTTGCTATCGGTGCGCAGGCGGTAGCCCCCGGCATCCCTTTTGCGAGATGTACTTGGGGTGCAACTTGTAGGATGCCGCCGCCGGGTACCAGCTCTTATAGCCGGTTTTAAGGACGGCGTCAATTGTTCTTTAGTCGCCAACATATAGCGAGCGGTCGCTGTGAACAGATGAACAACTCACCTGAAGAGCGAGCCCAGAGGAACAACAGAGAGGCATGCTCCTATAGGTTGCAGCGTCAGTGGTCGCTACCCTTTGATAGGCAGACAGCGCTGGAGATGAACTGACACCAGTTCAATGCGTGATTTTGAAGACGACCGGCCACATTGGAGCGAGGTCGTAGAATGCCTACCGTGCGAAAGCCCGCATGATCTTCGGTTTTGCCACTCATGGACCTCGCGAGGACTGAGCCCGACCCTCATTTGCACGGGGATGCTGTGAGATCGCTGGACGTCGTCGCCATACTAAGTGATCGCGAGGGCGTCACAAACGTTCCAGAAACCCAGAGCAAAGGCCATGGCAGGAGGCCCTCGGTCCCCTCAGCGCTCCTCCCTGAACGATTCCCCGGCTGCAGGAGGTTAGCCGTCACCGCTCACCTGCCATCGCGT
>JBKPCR010000417.1:0-10289 GCA_046727435.1 bacterium
CCAACTGCTGGTGGAGATGGATGGGTTTGAATCCAACGATGGTGTGATCCTCATCGCCGCCACCAATCGGCCCGACGTGCTCGATCCCGCCCTGTTGCGCCCCGGTCGCTTCGACCGTCAGATTGTCGTGCCCCGCCCGGATGTACGAGGGCGTGAAGAGATCCTGCGCGTGCACTCCCGCAATATCCCGCTGTCCAAGGACGTGGACTTGGCCGTCCTGGCGCGCGGGACCCCTGGATTCTCGGGAGCGGATCTGTCCAATCTGGTCAATGAAGCGGCATTGCGTGCGGCCCGGCTAGATAAGAAGATCGTCGATATGGGCGACTTCGAGGAAGCCAAAGACAAAGTCATCATGGGAGCCGAGCGGCGCAGCATGATCATCAGCGATGCCGAGAAGAAGATTACGGCGTTCCATGAGGCCGGCCACACCCTCGTCGCCAAGCTCCTGCCGGGTAGCGATCCGGTGCACAAAGTAACGATCATCCCACGTGGGCTGGCGCTTGGACTTACACAACAACTGCCCATCGACGACCGGCACACCTACCCCAAAGAATATCTGCTGAACAATCTCTCGATCATGATGGGCGGCCGCGCGGCCGAAGAAATCGTCTTCAAGCAGATCACCACAGGGGCCGGCAACGATATCGAACGCGCCACCGAGCTGGCGCGCAAGATGGTGTGCGAGTGGGGGATGAGCGAACGCATGGGGCCCCTGGCCTTTGGCAAGAAGGAGGAGCAAATCTTTCTGGGGCGAGAGATCGCCCAACACCGCGATTACAGCGAGCTGACGGCCCAAGCGATCGATGCCGAGGTCAACCGCCTGGTGATGGAGAATTACCAGCGCTCCAAGGATTTGTTGCAGCGGCATATCGATAAACTCTACTTGCTGGCCGAGGGTTTGCTGGAGCGCGAGGTCCTCGATGGTCCGGAGATCGAAGCCATCGTCAATAATGGCAATAACGGTGGCGCAGCGGATCACACGGTAGCCCTCACCGCTGAGGATCGAACCCGTGATTGCTGAAAGCCGTCTCTTCGGCACCGATGGTGTGCGTGGCCTGGCGAATCACTACCCGGTGACGCCAGAAATGGCGTTCGCCCTAGGGCGCGCCGGGGCTGAATATTTGCAAGGCGCCCGCCAGAGTAAGGGGATGATCGTCGTCGGACGTGATACACGGCTCTCCGGGGATATGCTGGAGGCGGCCATCTGCGCCGGCATTTGTGCGGCCGGGGTCGATGCCATCCGGGTAGGTATCTTGCCGACACCGGCCGTCGCTTATCTGACACGGACCTGGGGGGCGTTGGGCGGGGTCGTGCTCTCTGCCTCGCATAATCCCTTCGCCGACAACGGCATTAAGTTTTTCGCTGCTGACGGTTTCAAGCTCCCCGATGCGCAGGAGGACCATCTCGAGCAGATGGTCCGCCAGGGGATGACACGCCCGGCACCGACGGGGCGCGACATCGGGTTAATCCGCACGGCAGCGGAGGCGCTCACAGAATATCTGACCTTCGCTGGCACGACGCTTGGTGCTGTAGGCTCGCTGGCCGGAGTGCGGGTGGTGCTCGATTGTGCCAATGGAGCCGTCGCACCAGTGGCCCCGCGGCTCTTCGAGCAACTTGGCGCGCAGGTCATCGTGCATGCAGCTGAGCCCGATGGTACGAATATTAACCACCAGTGTGGGGCGCTCTTTCCAGAGCAGGCCCAGGAGCTCGTCCGACGCACCAGTGCGGATGTGGGCTTCTGCTTCGATGGCGATGCCGACCGAATGATTGCCATCGACGAAACGGGAACGGTGCGGGATGGTGACTACACGCTAGGGATCTGCACCCAAGACCTCGTCCATCGTGGAGCGTTAGGTACGCAGTATATCGTGGGTACGGTCATGAGCAATTTCGGTCTCGAAGAGATGCTGCAGCGGCTGGGGATCGTCTTGCTCCGGGCTCCGGTGGGGGATAAATATGTGCTCGAGGAGATGCGCCGAACCGGCGCCATGCTCGGAGGTGAACAGTCGGGCCATATCGTCTTCCTTGCGCATGCCACCACAGGGGACGGCCTGGTCACCGCTCTGCAGCTACTGCGCGTCATGCAGACCAGTGGGCAACCGCTCTCACGCCTCGCCTCTGTGTTGACCAAATATCCACAGGTGTTGCTGAATGTCCGCGTTCGCGAGCGCATCGATCCGCTCGCACTCCCTGAGGTCAAACAAGCGCACGCTCATGCCCAACAGATGCTCAATGGTACTGGCCGCATCCTGGTACGTCTCTCAGGAACCGAGCTATTGGCACGTGTCATGGTGGAGGGACGCGATCTCCAAGCCATTCAAGCCGCGGCCGAAAACATTGCCCACGTGATCGAACGCGCCATTGGCGCTACCACAGAGATTCCAACCGAACTCTAGATGTAAACGTTCAGCCGTCAGGACAACCAAAACGGCATAGATGCGAGTGACCTCGCCTGTCAGTGGGAGCATGCATCGCTCCAAGGCCGCTGCCCAATGAGGAAATGTGCTGTGCGGGTGACGACAGCAGCCGAAATGCGTGAGCTCGATCGCCTGGCCATTGAGACCTACGGCATCCCCGGCGTGGTCTTGATGGAAAACGCTGGCGCGCAGGTGGCCCGCATCCTCTGGCAGGAGTATCCAGACCTCCAGGCACGCCGGGTGGCGGTTCTATGCGGACGCGGAAATAATGGCGGCGACGGATTTGTCATCGCACGCTACCTCCACACGATGGGGGTGTCGGCGCGTGTGTTCATCATGGGAGAGCCCGGAGCCATCCACGGCGATGCCGGTGCGCATCTGGATATGTTGCGGCGCGTCGGCGTGGCTCCAGAGGCCGTGCAAACCTCCGAGTCGGCGCAGACGGTCGGGGCGCGGTTGATAGATTACGATATCCTGATCGATGCGCTGCTGGGAACTGGCCTCCAGGCCGAGGTGAGTGGGGTGTTCCAGCTGATCATCGCCGCCATGAACGCCTCCGGCAAGGCCATCGTCGCGGTGGATATCCCCTCGGGTCTGAGTGCCGATGTGGGAACGCTCCTAGGCGAACATGTGCGGGCTGACCTCACAGTCACCATGGCACTTCCCAAACGAGGTCTCTTGCTCTATCCCGCTGCCGAGCACGTCGGTCGACTAGTGGTGGTTGACATCGGGTTTCCGACGGTGGTGCGCGAGCATGCGGCAGTGGGCTGCCATGTGCTCGAGGCCGAAGCTGTCGCGGCGCAATTGCAGAGGCGTTTCGCTGATACCCACAAGGGCTCCTACGGCCATGTGTTGACTGTTGCCGGCAGCCCTGGGAAGACAGGGGCTGGTGCGCTGGCGAGCCTGGCTGCCCTGCGCACTGGAGCTGGATTGGTGAGCTTCGCGCTGCCACGCACTCTCAACGCAGCCATGGAGACGAAGCTCACCGAGGTGATGACGATTCCACTCCCTGAATCTGAGCCGGGCGTACTAGGGGTGGAGGCGGCGAAACGTCTTATGGAATGGCTGGAGGGCAAATCCGCCCTGATCCTTGGCCCTGGTATGGGCACGCATCCGGAGACGGTGCGCTGTGTGCATGAGCTCCTGCATCAGGTGCGTATCCCCACGGTGCTCGATGCTGATGGTCTCAATGCGTTCGCGACCGATCCCGACAGCATCGGTGACATCCAGGCACCACTGGTACTGACTCCGCATCCAGGCGAGCTCGCACGCTTGCGTCATACCACAACGGCCATGATCCAGGCCGATCGTTTAGCGGCGGCACAAGAGACCGCCCGCGCCTGCAAGGCTGTCGTCGTGCTGAAGGGGGCTCATACAGTTATCGCCGAGCCTGAGGGAACGCTGTATATTAATGTCACGGGCAATCCGGGCATGGCCACGGCTGGCAGCGGTGATGTCCTCTCCGGGATGATTGGCACACTGCTGGGACAAGGTTATACACCGAGTATGGCGGCGCGGATCGCCGTCTACACCCACGGTCTGGCGGGTGATCTAGCAGCCACGGCACTGGGGGAACGATCGTTGATGGCTGGGGACCTCATTGACACCTTACCTCGGGCGTTTCAGCAGCTCACACATAGCCAAGGGAGAGTGCCGGCGAGTTGGGAACATAGCTGGCTCAAAGGCCGGCCGAAAACAGCTGCCGCACTGAAAGTAATCTAGATGTCGCTACAAATGGTGTCGCGGAACAGCGTTGACACGGAAATGCTGGGGGAACACGTTGGACGTCTACTCGAGGCGGGAGACATCGTGTGCCTCTATGGTGAGCTCGGGAGCGGTAAGACGGTGCTGACAAAAGGGCTGGCCAGAGGACTTGGGGTCACGTCTGAGCGGGCAGTACGTAGCCCTTCCTTCGTGCTTATGCATCGTTATCAGGGCCGTGTACCCGTGTATCATGCCGATCTCTATCGTCTCGATGGGCCTACGGATATTGAGGATATTGGCCTGAGGGAATTTCTCGGAGGGGACGGGGTGGCGGTCATCGAGTGGGCTGATAAGCTCGATGCTTCGCTGACGGCGGAACGGCTCGAGATCACCATCGCCCATCAGACGGAAGAGACGCGTCTGATCACGTTCACGCCATGGGGGGCCCGCTATCACCAGCTCCTCGAGCAGTGGCAGAGTCAGCCAACAGCCCGCGGTAAGGCCTGCGGCCAGGGGAGTGACGATGTAGAGATGGCGTCGGCATGAGGCGCCTAATCCTATCGATCGCCCTCGTAGTGGCTCTACTGAGCGGGGCCGCTGCTTGGTGGTTCTACCTGGCAGGCACGCCGTGGCAGGCTGCCCTGACCAGTACGATCGTGTCACCAGAGCATGGTATCCGAATGGAGAAATTTGCGCTGCGGGATACTGAGCGCTACCAGACACGCTGGGAAATTTTGGCCGACGTCGCTCAAGTCGATCCACAGGTCAATACCACGACCCTCGAGGGGGTGCACCTCACCCTCTTTTCGGCTAAGCATGGCACGGTGCAGGTAACGGCGCGTCGTGGTGTCATCCAGAATGAATCGAAAAATATGCAGGTCTGCGGCGATGTGCGGCTGGTCATGGGTAACGAGTTCGCGCTGACGACGGAATGCCTGCAGTGGTTGGCCGTCGAACAGTCACTGGCGGCGGACACGCCGGTGATTGTGGAGATGGGTAGTCTCCACGTTGAGGGGCAGGGCTTCCGAGGGTGGATTGCGGAGGAACGGTTCGAAGTCCACGAGCAGGTGCTCGCACGCTGGATCGAGCCATGATGGACCGACGTCATCGGTGGGGGGTGTTCGGCACGGCGCTTCTAGCTGTCGCTCTATTTGTGAACCTGGCAGATGCAGCCAATGCGGCATCAGAGCAGACCGCCCAGAATGAAATGGTGCAAGTGACCGCGGATCGTATGGTGTCGGATTCACGGAGCGATCAGGTGGTGTTTACCGGGAATGTCGAAGCGTGGCGGGGTGGGCTCTATGTCAAGGCCGACCGGCTTGAGGTCAAGCAGGATCGAGAGACCAAGAAGATGGCGCAGATGGTCGCCATCGGCAATGTGTTCATCCAGCGAGGCGAGCAGTCGGCGACAGCCGAACGGGCTACATTCCTTGAACCCGAGCAGAAGGCCGTGCTGACCGGGAATCCGCATGCGGTGGAGGGCAATACCGAGGTCTGGGGCGAGGAAATGGTGTTCCTTCTGGCCGAGGGCAACATGATCGTTACTGGCGGCACGCAACGTGTCCGTGTGCAACTCGTACCGGCCAACGAAGGGCCAAAGCTGCCGACGCCGAAGCCGAAGGGACGGGGGGGATAGGTGAGAGGTTTGGCAGGACAGGGATTGGTCAAAAGCTATCGTCGACGTCGTGTGGTGGATGATGTATGCTTGACGATTGAAGGTGGTGAGGTCGTCGGCCTTCTAGGACCCAACGGCGCAGGGAAGACAACCACATTCTATCTCCTGGTGGGCCTGATCCACCCAGACACCGGCGTGGTCAAACTCGATGGGGTGGACATTACCGCCGTTCCCCTGTATCGGCGGGCGCGAGCTGGAATCGGCTATTTGCCACAAGAACCCTCGGTGTTCCGAGGGTTAACCGTCGAGGAGAACATTTTGGCGGTTCTCGAACTCCAGTCTCTCTCACGACGTGAGCGCCAGGAGAAGGTGGACGAGCTCCTCGACGAGTTCGGGCTCGGCCACCATCGCCAACGGCTCACCCCCTCACTGTCTGGGGGAGAGCGGCGACGAGTCGAAATCGCCCGTGCCTTAGCAGCGTCTCCAACGTTCCTGCTGCTCGACGAGCCCTTCGCGGGGATCGATCCGATCATGATCGAGGAGTTGCAACAACTTGTCTGTCGTCTCAAGGAGCGGGGTCTGGGGGTGTTAATCACGGACCATCGCGTGCGTGAAACCCTGGAGATCACCGATCGAGCGTATATTATCCATCAGGGCCGCATTCTCGACAGCGGTACGCCGCGCCAATTAGCTGAGAATGAACGCGTAATTGCGGCGTATTTTGGTGAACGATTCGCTTTGGATATCGGGCAACCATGGGTCTTGAAACCAAACTCTCGCTAAAACAAACGCAAAAACTTGTCATGACGCAGGCGCTGCAGCAAGCGATCAAGCTGCTGCCCATGGCTCGCCTCGAACTCATCCAAGCCATTCGGCAGGAGCTCACGGAAAACCCCATGTTGGAAGAAGTGGCGCTTGCCGAGGATGGTGTGACACCGGCTGAAGAGGACGACGCTCCAAGTCCTGATGAGTCGGCCGACACCGTGGTGGACGGTAAAGAGCTGTATGACATCAATTGGCAAGAATATTTCCCCGAGGATTGGGAATGGAAAGGCTTACCCTCCGAAGAGTATGAGGAACGGTTCTCCTACGAAAATACCGCCCGTACCCCCACGACGCTGAGCGAGCATTTGCTAGCACAACTCATGATGGCCACCACGGATGAGGTGGAGCGGCGTGTCGGGTCATTCCTCATCGGCAATATCGATGACGAGGGCTATTTGCGCTGTGAGCTGGATGAGGCGATCACGGCCACCGAGACAGACCATGCCACGGTGGCGCGTGTCCTGTCGATGATCCAGACCTTCGATCCGACGGGCATAGGGGCTCGCGACCTGCGCGAGTGTTTGTTAATCCAGGTCCGCTTCCTGGGACTCGAAGGCTCACTGATCGAGACGATCATCGCGGATTATTTGCCCAAGCTGCAGGAGCGCGGCGCACAGCATCTGATGAATGTGACCAAAGAGCTGACCAAAGCCTTGAATCTTTCCAGTGAAGAAGTGACCATGGCGCTGCACATCCTGAAGACCCTCGATCCCAGTCCTGGGCAGCAATTTACCAGCGAACCAGCAGAGGCTATTGTGCCGGATGTCGTCATCATGAAGGTCGGGAATGACTACCAGGTGTTCCTCAATGATGAAGGCATTCCACGGCTTCGCATCAGTGCCACCTACAGGCGTATGCTCCGCGAGGGCAAGCTGGACGAGCCTGAGGCCAAGCATTACCTGGACGAAAGACTCCGCTCTGCCGTCTGGCTTATCCGCAGCATCGAACAACGGCGGCAGACGCTGTTCAAGGTGGCTACTAGCCTGGTCAAATTTCAGCGCGACTTTCTCGACCATGGCCTTGCCTACTTGAAGCCGCTGGTGCTTAAGGACGTGGCCGAAGACATCGGTATGCATGAATCAACGGTGAGCCGCGTCACCACCAGCAAATACATGTATACGGAGCAGGGCATCTTCGAGTTGAAGTACTTCTTCCACAGCGGTATCGAGTTGTACGGCGGCGAGACCATGTCGTCGCTGACAGTGAAAGACCGCATCAAGAAATTGGTGGCAGCGGAGGACCCGGGAAAACCCCTCACCGATCAGCAGCTTGTCGAGGTACTAGCCGCGGAAAATGTCAAGATCGCGCGCCGCACCGTGACCAAGTACCGGCGCGAGCTGAAGCTGCCGCCGGCCAATCGCCGTAAACGGATCAGCGATGTCCCAGTTTAAATTCTACGCGCCACGCGATTTCACCCCCTCCCAACCCCTGCCCCTCGAAGGGGAGGGCTGAGTGGGGGCGCAATACTCCGTTAGCTCGAGAGCCCCGGGGTCATGGAGAGATGGGGTTGCCCCGGCTCAATGTGACGAGGAAAAATCGAGATGAGGGACACGCAAATCGTCATCGTCACTGGCCTCTCGGGCTCTGGCAAGAGCGTTGCGATCAAGTGTTTTGAAGACCTGGGCTTTTACTGCATCGATAACCTGCCAACGGTTTTGCTTCCCACTTTCGCTGAGCTGTGTGCGCATGCCGAGGACATTCGGCGCATCGCACTCGGCATCGACATTCGCGATCGAGATTTCCCAATCTCCTTTCCAGCCCAGATCAGTGCGCTTCGACAGGCAGGTTTCGCCTGCGAAATTCTGTTCCTGGAAGCGCGCGATGAAGTGCTTGCCCGCCGTTACAGCGAAACCCGCCGTAAGCACCCGCTGGCAGAGCAGGTGCCTGTGCCTGAAGCCATCACGCTCGAGCGCCAAACACTCACAGGGTTGCGAGCCATGGCGGACCGCATCATCGACACCTCGGATTACAACGTCCACCAATTACGCGCCGCCCTGGCCTCGTGGTACACCGCGCTGAATCACTTGCGGCGCATGACCATCTCGGTCCTATCGTTCGGCTATAAATATGGCCTCCCCTTCAATGCCGATCTGGTGTTCGATGTACGCTTCCTGCCCAATCCGCACTTTGTGGAGCATCTCCGGGCTGGCAGTGGCAATGATCAGTCTGTCGTGGACTACGTGCTGGCCTCGCATGTGACACAGGATTTCCTCAAACGCTGCTTCGAATTTATCGACTTTCTCCTGCCCCACTATGAGCGCGAAGGGAAGTCCTATCTCACTATCGCACTCGGGTGTACAGGTGGCCGTCATCGCTCGGTAGCTCTGGGGAACCTGCTCCATCAACACCTGCAAGGGCAGGGGTACCAGCTCACGCTTACCCACCGCGACCTCGAGAAGTCCTAAAGACGGGCGCTTTCCCGTTTTCATATTCGACGCTTGCAGTCTTACCTATTGATCGGTACTATAGATGGCCATGTCACCGTTCGCGGCCAGCATGCGTCACACCGGCCGATGGCTGCACAGTTCGAAACTCATGATTAGGGAATAGCTCGGGAGAATCACGATGGGGGCAAAACGGTTCCTCTTCACCTCGGAATCAGTAACGGAAGGACATCCAGACAAGATCGCCGATCAAATATCCGACAGCGTGCTCGACGCCATTTTCGCGCAGGATCCCTATGGGCGCGTGGCGTGCGAATCGCTCGTCACGACAGGCTTGGTCCTGGTCGCTGGCGAAATCACTACCACGGCCTCCATCGATTTTCAGACGGTCATTCGGGATGTGGTGCGGGGTGTGGGCTATACCAATGCCGAATTTGGCTTCGACGCCGATACCTGCTCGGTGCTCACGGCCGTGCATGAGCAATCGCCAGATATCGACCAGGGCGTGACGGAGGGCAAGGGCCTGCACGCCGAACAGGGGGCCGGGGATCAGGGTCTCATGTTTGGTTATGCCTGCGATGAGACCCCTGAATTGATGCCCATGCCCATCATCCTGGCGCATCGGATCGTCAGGCGCCTGGCGGAAGTCCGCAAGAATGGCACGTTGCCATTTCTGCGCCCCGATGGCAAATCGCAGGTCACCGTCGAATACGTCGATCAGCGGCCCACACGCGTCGACACCGTGGTCGTCGCCGCCCAGCACGACCCGCGCACGTCGCTGCCGCACATCAGTGAGGCGGTGCTCGAGCAGGTGATCAAACCGGTCATTCCGCTGGAAATGCTCGAACACCAAAAAGTGACCTACCACATCAACCCGACGGGACGGTTCGTGATCGGTGGGCCGATGGGCGATTGCGGTCTGACCGGGCGGAAGATTGTCGTCGATACCTATGGCGGCATGGCTGGACATGGTGGCGGCTGCTTCTCGGGCAAGGATCCGACCAAAGTGGATCGGTCGGCTTCCTACATGGCCCGCTATGTCGCAAAGAATGTCGTCGCCGCTGGGGTGGCGCAGCGTTGCCTGGTGCAGTTGGCCTATGTCATTGGCGTGGCCGATCCGGTTTCCGTCATGATCGATACCAACGGCACGGGGTGTGTGGATGAGGAGCGGCTGGTGAAGGTGGTGCGGGAGCTGTTCCCTCTCAAACCGGCTGGCATCATCGCCCATCTCGATCTGCGGCGACCGATCTTCCGGCATACCGCAGCCTATGGACATTTTGGGCGCAACGAGCCGGAGTTCACCTGGGAACGCACCGATAAGGCCGAGGAATTGCGCCAGGCTGT
>JBKPCR010000418.1:0-6611 GCA_046727435.1 bacterium
TGTGGCCATGGATGGGAAGACCCAGATACTCAAGAGATATCGGCACATTGTCCGGGGCATGCCGAAGGTGACCGACTATCACATCGCTGATTGGGTGTTCCCGATACCCCAGGTATTAGTGCCTGATCTTCAAGGAAGAGGTGGGGCCCTCGACTTGTTCCTCTATGCAAATCGATTCGGGCGGCACAAAATATGGATTGAACAGGGTGCATCTTATCGTTATCGGGTTATACATGCGACTGGACCGACACACGGGTGGGTGGTGCGTGTGCCACGCCTTGGTCTACCCGGTCTGCCTTTAGCTGACATCACCCTTTCTGCTGCTCCTACAAGCGACAAGCTCGAAATTCTCCCCACGGCTGGGCAAGTTGTCATACAAAACGGTGGAGGATGGTTAGATCCAGAGGGAGAGGATGTCTACCGGCTTCGCCGATCGTTGGGTAAAGAAGGAGGATTCTATGTCTTCGATCTTCAGGAGCAGAACGAGCTAGCGCTCCACCTGGAATTATTGCCTGGCCCTGACCTGCGGGCGGATAACAGGATCGAATGTTTGGTGAATCACAGGGTCATCGCAATCTTGCAACCGAATGATCTGCCAATAACAGTTGATATACCTCTCTCCGGTCTCGCCGGCACTCCTGCAAGGGGGCTAATCCGCATTATTGGTGCACAGGCAGGTCCGCGTCAGATGTTTGTTTTGCATTTGCGCACTCTGCCTGCTGAAGCGGGGCTCTTGAATGATCACACGGATCCATAGAAACACTCCTGATAGGCCCTATACCAACAATCACGTCACCAGCCGCAAAGTAGCTCCGTAGCGGCATTACACGCGAACCCTGACAGATAGGGTATTGTGCTATGAAGTGACTGTAAGTGAAGCAAAGTCAAAGGCTAAGTGGCGCCCACTACTAAGACAAAAAGGTTAAAGTCTATTTGTCATGGATGAGGTCAATTGCACCTACTGCGTGTCCATCGGAACAAAATGCTTGTGCTGTAATTCCTTCCTCTTCAATTACTTGCGACTAGTTTGCGGTTCATGGTTCAGATGTTGGTATAGGGCCAAGTAGACACGTGGCCACAATTTTGACCTTCGCTACCCCGGGGCCTTATTATGGTGAATCCCCCCGGAAAGGAGGGTCGCGACGTTTTAGACTTCGACTATGTACAATCAATTCTCCAAGCAGACCTAACATGAGCACTTGGAGCGCTCCTACCAGTAACGTAACTGCAAGATTTCCAATGTGTCCCTCAGAAAGATAATCATCGACAAATCCTTTGCCCACTCCCAGGATAAAGAGAAACGCCGCTGTGGGGCCAAAAACTCTCATGGGTGAGAAGAGGAGCCCTAGACGGAGCACCGTAGTGAAAAAGCGAATGGTATCTTTGAATGGCCGGACGGAAGATTTTCCCGTTCGCTTGTAATAGTTGATTGGGACTTCCCGCACGCGGAACCCTCCCAACAGCGCACCTATAGTCAGCGTTGACGTAAAACTAAAACCAGAAGGAAAAAGCCCCCATAGATGGTAGCAGAATTCACGAGAAAAGATCCGCAAGCCGCTGTTAACATCCTTGATCTTCATGCCGGCCAAGTAGGAAGCAAAGGAATTTAAAAGCGCCTTTGGTAGGCGCTTGACCCATGGAATCTCCCTCACCGGCCCCATTCTAATCCCTACGACCATATCGCATTCGTCCATCTGCTGCACCAACAGTGCCATCTTCTCTACCGGGTAAGTACCGTCTGCATCGGTAATGCCTATCCAAGGTGCAGACCCGTTAAGAATTCCGAATTTCAGCGCCGCGCCGTATCCTCTATTGACCTCATGCTGAACAAAAATGATTCCCTCCTCCTTCTTTAGAGACGCAAGATCGTATTCCCTAGCAGACCCATCATCAACAACAATAATCGTGATCCCTTCCATCGACATAAACGCGCTCTTTACGGCGGCCACTGTACTCCGTACAACCTTGACCTGTTCATTGTAAACTGGTATGACGATGTCTAGTCTCTGCATCGCTGTTGCCAATTCAAAAATCTCCCCTATTGACTTCCCCGGAGAAAAAGCGAAATTTTGCACATTCCACCGCTTTTAGTGGTAAAGTCCTGATGCCTTCGTGAGCTCCTTGACATTGTTCGGCATTACCCCCATCTTGGGTCATCAGCGGTACTGATCATCTGACCTGAGGGTACCCCATGCGCAACGCCGCCCATCAAAGCCGTGAAAACTGCACTATCACCGTCGATTTTCAGAACGAAACGACCTACGTTCAGCGGCTTGGTGACGGTAAGGCCTTTGTGGAATTGGTGCTGGCGTTCATCCTGTTGCTGGGTTTTCAGCTTCACACAAGGCGAGCTGTAGCAGCGGCAGAGGCCTGACGCCCCACTCGCATGACATGCGTGTCCTTCCGCGTGGGGTCATTATCTGACGTCTTCAGTGCACCACGTGCAAAGCGGTATTCACGGTCCTCCCGCATGTCGTCGTGCGCTATCGCCCGATGCACCCAGAGGTGGCCCGCGATGCCTTGGTGGCCACGCACGCTGAGCTCTGTTTGGAATGCTGCGCGGTCATCTGTCATCTCTCACCGATGGCGCTCTATCGCCTCATCTGTGCGTTCGGACACCAGTGTTTGGTGGTCCTGCTGACCTGATACATCTACCACTGCCCGTATACCTCCTAGCCGACGAGAAGCACAGACACTGTCTCACCGACGAGGTGTATCTGCCCACGATCGTCTGTGTCCGGGTGACCGGCATTCCTACTGCGATAGTGGCAAGATGTACGCGTAATAATCCGTATTCGCAATCGATTGCCAGCCGGTTGTAGCGGCATTCCTTCGCTCTCTTGCCACGATGACTTTTGCGCCGGTTCTCGCGAAAGTTTGAATTATTTGGGACTTAACAAAATCGTCGGCTGCCCAAAACTTGTGTGCTTCTTGATATTCTGGTTCTCCTTCGTGGCTTTGGGGAATCTCTGCCACGATCCGAACTCGAGCCAATCGGGCCCAGTACTCGCGAGATCCCAACCCAATAAGTGCCACGTGGTCCCCGGCTTGGATTCCCATCTGCCTCAGGCCGTCTGCAACCTGCCAATGCAAGTTAACCGAAGTATCTCGCCACCTGATTAGATCACGACCGCTATCGTAAATCACTTGTGCTGTAGGAGCCGCGATTTTAATTAGTGTGACCAGCAGCGATATAGCAACGATCACGCACGCCACCAATCTTCTTGATTCATGAGAGTCAGGCAATCGCACGCCACAAAAAACTCCCACCCATAGGAGTACAACGAATGGACCAACGTATCTCGGCACTGCATGTACCAGCGAATACATAGCCAATGCTGCAAATCCCGGAACAAGCAAGACCCAGTATTGTGCTATGTCCTTTATCGCCATCCACCGTCTTCCTCCCATCAGGTAGAGTATGAGCGAACCAACCACCAGCACGCCCCCTAGGTCAAAGAGGATGTTGAAGTAGGTTCCGAGAGCCTGCACCAAGACTCTTACCTGTCCCTTCAGATCAAAGCGGGGGACCACACCTTCATACCAGTAGGATGAATCGTACCGAAAAGGATATGTCCCTCCAACCGGGGTTCCAAATTCATAGATTGCAGGCTCATCGAAAAGCTTTCGCACCGGATGACTCGGTCTGCCAGTGGAAGGCGGCTCACCTTGCCAGTATCTGTATTTCGTTCCACTAACAAACCATGCGTAGTTTATTTTTCCGCTATCGCCAAGGGTCACGCGACCTTTCACTATCGAGAGTGCAGTGATGAATGGGGCTGCTACCACAAGGAAGACGACCAACGCGACCAGTACCCGTGACCCTGCTCTTCGGACATCGCCCGCCGAAAACACGCTGAGCCCTAAGATAATAACGGCCAATGGGAACATCGCCGCTTTGGCCAAGTAGGCAAATCCCAGAACCAAGCCTAAAAAGACGAATGTGGGCCACGTCGGAGATCCCCTGCGGATGCGAAGTAGTAACGCTGCAGATAAGTATACAAACGCCGCAACACACATGTCGGGAGTGACAAGCCGGAAACCTATTAAGTTAACAGAGGACCAAATGAAGAGAGTATACCCCAGCATCAGCCACGCCCATGGGGGCATAGTCTCGTAGCGATTTCCAGAAGACCCGACGCTCCGATAGGAACGAATCACTTCGAGCAAAAAAAGGTGAAAACAGCCCAAGGCGAATAAATAAATCACAAAATTTACAAGATGCGCCACGGGGAATTCCCAATACGGCGAGGGGTTTAACACAACCATGGCCAGGCCCAATAGCCACGAGTAGAACGGGCTCCAATAGGCGTTGATAGCCATGCTCCAGTCGCCCCGTAGGTACGCATCGCCCATGTCAAGGTATGACATACCGTCGGGGTTCATGACATGACGGTTGGCCCACGTATAAAGAGCACCAAAGACAATACTCATAAGCCAGAGGAGAGCTATCAACCGCCGCTCTCGGTAATTTCTAGATGCTGTCGACACAAAGATTTCTGTGGCTGGCTGGAGTTTAGGTCGTTGCTCTGGCACCAGGATCTCCCTCATTATTCCTCGCGCCTTCCTTCCACCACTCCTACACAGCCGCTCGGAAGATGGAAGGGGTAGAATGGTAGTACGCCCTATTGCTTTACCCCCAGACGCTGAGTTACTGGTACGTGATGGCCCGGGCCCCAGACCTGGAAGTTCGCCAATGGGAAGGCGCTCAACGCGCTCGTCACCCAGCTGCCCCGCTGGCAGTATACCCAAATGCGCATGCCGACCGTGAACATCTAACGCCGCCGAACCTTTTGGGTCGATGCCAAACGAGCACGGCTGCGCCATCTGGGAGACGTCACGGTGGCCCTCAGTAAGTGCTGGCGCAACCAGGGGCCGAAACCGACCTCAATCCTCGTGACCAATCGGCCTGAGACCGTCACCGCGCGGGCGGTTGCGGGCATGTATGTGCGCGGGTGGAGGGTGGAACTGTGGTTCAAAGCACTGAAAGGGGTCGTGGGCATGGAGCAGCACCAGGTTACCAAAAGGACTGATCGCGTCGAGCACTCGGTGACGGTGGCGATCATGGCCTATCTGCTTCTGCTGAAGCTGCGGCCCAAGGCCATCCCGGCAGACCGGCCGTAGAGCGCGTGTAGCCTCAACGGGCGTTTGCCTGGGAGGTTGCCCAGGCACAGTGTGCGCGGTCGGCTCGTCAGATGGCTCGGAAATGGCTCCAAATGGGCACAGTCGCATGATGCCATATAGCTACCTGTCACTTTTGAGCCACATAGGCCTTACATGTTCTACTCCACCGCAACTCTATCCCCTATATTTTCTCTTTCCTGCCTGCCGGGTAGCACTCCAGTTAACCTTGGTGAGCCGACAGCCTCCTCCTTGTGCAGCGGTCTCCCTAAGCCGATTTTGGAATCTCTGCGTCAAATATTCTTCTATACACTGCGTATTTTGCCACAACCATCATTGCAGAACTAAATGCTTGTGCGTAGATGTAAAAAGTGGATAGCAGTTCGACTTGGATCGTGAAACACATCCAATCGCCGACCCGGAAAAGCATTGCTGCCAGCGAATATTGCAAAAATTGAGACGGTGCATTGAAAGCACCTTTAGCAAATACGTGGAATCGGTTTAGGAAGAAACCAAACGCGGTCTGCGATAAAATCACAATGCCATATGAAAGAGGTTTGTAGAGACGAAACCACTCAACCAAGAGCACATTTAGTCCGAAAGCATATAGAGTCAAAATGGCTCCACAATAAAGAAACCGTAATACTTCACTTTTTATCGGGGTCATAGATCCTTGAGAACTCTGCTAAGCTTCTCGGGAGAATGAGCATTGTTGGTCTGGTTTCTCTAGGTCGAGCAGATCGCAGCACTCATCGTATTTCTGAAGTACCTACGCCCCCGCCTACTCGAGAGAGACACCCCTTGAGCGCCGGGGAGGAAACTGCGAAGCATCCACTCTGAATTTATGTTCAAGCCCCGCTGCTTATCTGAGGCCAGTCTTAAAAGGCTAAGTTAGAACCAAGAATGAGCGTTGTAGGTATCACGCACCTAGTGCCTCTCCATCCAATGGCAGACAGTAACTAAAACAACGCTGATTCATCCGCACGTAGAACCTTCGATAGACCATGAGCCGAAGTCCACAATCATGTGCAAGGCAGGACGATCTTTCACCGACCCTCCGGGGTTGAACCACTTGGCCTTGCCGTAGATGCCCACAGCGTGGCAGGCGGACAGAGAATTGTCGTTTCATCCGATGGCCCAAACGGTGCATTACTAAATCGGTCCACATGAGCATGGTACACTCAGCCCGCCGCGGCGAGGGTATTTTCCAGGATCCTACGTTCCACCGCCGCGGTGACCGCGGGTCGTTCTAGAGGTCCGACCGTTTGTCTCGCCAAGGGCCATTCACATCGAGATGCTCGACCACATCGGCTACCAAGTCGGCCCAAACCCAACACTCATGACACCAGCCGCAAAGTGATCATCTTGCGGGTGAAGCGGGGACCTATGACAAACAGGGTTCCCATAGTGGATAAAACCATCACCTCTATAAAATCAATTAGTTGAAAGATCTCAACCGCGTGCCAACAAGCCTAATGCCTATCTGTCAT
>JBKPCR010000419.1:0-19600 GCA_046727435.1 bacterium
GCATCCCGTAAGGTATCGAGTCGGGAGATGTCGGGAGTTTCGGGTCTCGGTAGTCGTCGTGTGGTGCCGACTGGTCGTCTGGCAATCCGGGGTGCAGTGCGACATGTTTGCTTGACGCAAGTCTCACCCTGGACATGTTGGGGGCCCTCCACTGGAGGGCAAAGAGCCAACAGCTATAACAGAGCGAGGTGACACAAAGACGATGATCGATCTGATCGAAAACATTGCCAAAGCGATTGTGGACAAGCCAGATCAGGTGCGAGTGAACGGCGTTGAGGGAGAGAACTCCATCGTCATCGAACTACGGGTAGCGAAGGAAGATATCGGCAAGGTGATCGGTAAGAACGGCCGCACGATCACTGCCATGCGTACCATTTTGAACGCCACACGTGCGCAGAAGGAAAAGCGCCACGTCCTGGAGGTCTTAGAGTAGTTCAAACAACGCATGGATCGTCATCCGCTCTAGCGATCCATGCTGTTCGTCATCTTGGCCGCGGAGGCCGGCGAGTCCCCCATGCTCTCAGGGGTGTCAAGTCGCGTAACCACCAGGGGTGAAGCGATGGGGGTGTATGGGCTGCAGCGAGTAGGGTTTTTCGCCTGCCTCCTGCTGTACTTGGGAATTGCGACGAGCTGTACCGCCCTGGGGGGGATGGGCAGCGGGCCCAGCCTAGCAAAAAGAGCCCCCGGTCAAGAAGCGGCCGAAGCCCTCTTCAGTGATGCCGAGCGGGCCTACCAACAGAAAGACTATACACGTGCCCGCCGTCTCTATCAGTCCTTTCTTGCCAACTACCCGCAGTCACCTTTGGTAGAGGACGTGTCCTTTCGCCTCGGCGAAGTGCTCTATTACGAGGGGACGTTTGCGGCCGCCCAACAAACCCTTCAAGAATTCCTGGCGAAATTCCCGCGATCTAGGCTCGCCCCCGATGCGGCATACCTGCGGAGTCTTAGCCTGCTGCACCTCAAGCGCTATACCGAGGCGCGTGGGGTGCTCGAAGAGGCGCAACGTACTTACCCGAATGCTCACCTACAGGCATCTTTCATCCTCACGCTCGCCAAAGTCTCCGTCGCGGAGGAGCAGTATATCCGGGCGCTCGATGAGCTGCATGGGCTCACTGCCGCGCGCCAGATTCCCGTGGTTGTGCAGCAAGAGGCCCGCGCACTGTCGATCGACATTGTTGGCTCAAAACTCACACCAGCGGAGCTTGAGACGGTCAAGAGACGCTGGCCCGGAGAGTTTCCGAGCGATTATATCCTGCTGCGCTTGGCTAGGGAGGCGTGGAATCGCCGCGCGGCCATTCAGGCTGAGGCCGCGGCAAAAGAATTCTTAGCGAAATTTCCAAATCATCCTGAGGCGCCACAAATGCAGGCGCTACTGACGAACCTTGAACAGGCCCGTACCGTCAGCGTGGATCCACACAAAATCGGGGTCATCTTGCCCTTGTCGAGCCCTCGGCGTCGAGAATGGGTCAGCGAGGTAGGTCAAAGCGCACTGCAAGGCATCCAGGTAGCATTTGCGCGGGAGGGATTTAGCCCGCTGAAAATGGAGGTCCGTGATTCCAAGGCCAACCTGTCAACCACCGCGGCCGTCATGGAAGAACTTGCCATGGTCGAGCGGGTCATCGCGGTCGTCGGGCCTCTGTTCAACGAAACGACCGAGGTGGCGGCGAAAAAAGCCTTGGAATTTCACCTACCCCTGATCACCCCCGGAGCTCCCTCCCTCCAGATCTCCGCCGACAATCCCTACCTGCTCCGCACGGCCCTGACCAATCGCCTTGAGGCCCGCCATCTGGCCCAATATGCGGTGGGCAATCTCGGGTTGCGACGCTTTGCCATCCTTTATCCCGATGACCCGCCAGGACGGGAGCTGGCTGAAACCTTCCAAGCACGCATAGCAGAGTTGGGGGGAGACATCATCATCCGAGAGGCTTATGCCCCCAACCAAGTCGATTTCACAACAGCCCTGCGCCAGCTTGGTGGGCAGACGGACGAGGAGCTTTCGCGTGCCAGCACTCCCATGGAACGCACCTCTGCACCCGAAAGCACGATGGAGATGAGAACGACCAGTGGCAAGTTAGCTTATGAGGCACTCTATCTGCCACGCTCCTTTGAGCGCCTGCAGTTTCTTGTGCCAGCTATGCGGCTGCTGAACATTACAGGCATGACGTTGTTGGGCGAAAGCGGCTGGAATCACCCAGAGTTAGCCAAACGGGCTGGGGCGTTCGTCGATGGGGCGGTGTTTATGGACGGCTTCTTTGCAGCTGCGTCTGACTCACAAGTGCGCGAGTTCGTGCAGCAATATCGGGCCATGTTCAACACCACTCCGGACCTCATGGCGGCCCAAAGCCATGATGCCATGCTCCTGCTGCTGCGCGTCCTAAAACAACGACCGCAGACCCGCGAAGAGGTGAGAGAGCAGCTTAGAACTGTCAAAGACTTCAGAGCCGCCACGGGGTGGATAGGCATGCTGCCCAACGGCGAAATTGATCGGCGCTTGTTTGCGTTGACGGTCCGCCGTGGCCAGATTGTCCAGTTGAATTGAGGGGACCGTCGCTCACTCGGGTGTCATGGGCGTTTCGGATTCGCGCGCTGGGCTGTATTCCCCCAAACCAAGATCACGCCAGCGCGACGCGGCCCCAGCATTGGTTTCACCGACGTGCTCGACATTTTGTGCGGCCCTCACCTGGACCGTGCGTGGGGTGCTCTCTTCCGCCAGCGCGACCTGGATGGTCGATCCCGATCCTGGGTCGTTGCTCACACCTGTCCGCGGATGGATGCGGACCAGCCGTATATGCGGTGGAGTCACGAACTCTTGCAACGGCACCTGTTCGAGGGCCTGTTGCATGAACTCGATCCAAATCGGCAGTGCCGAACGTCCCCCGGCCTCTTTGTAGCCTAGTGACTCACGGTCGTCAATACCCACCCACACACCAGCCACCAGGGTGGGGCTGTAGCCGACGAACCAGGCATCGATGAAATCATTGGTCGTGCCAGTTTTACCCGCGACGGGCCGATTCAGCACTTTCGCACGGGTCGCTGTGCCGCGCTGCACTACTCCCTGCAGCATTGAGGTCATGACGAAGGCCTGTTGCTCGCTCATCACCCGTTCCCCAAGGGGGACGTGTTTCTCCAGCACTTGCCCCTCAGCATCCTCCACCCATTTGATGGCCACAGGCTCATGACGGACCCCCTGGCTGGCGAACACATTGTAGGCAGTCGTCAGTTCGAGGGGGGTGAGGCCAGAGGCGCCGAGGCCCAACGCCAGAGTGGGGGTCATGGGATTCCGGATCCCCAGACGTTTGGCATATTCGACGACATTCTTCACCCCGACAGCCTCCAGTAGTTTGATAGCGATGATGTTTCGCGAGTGCGCTAGAGCTTCGGCGAGGGTGATCGGTCCCCAGAAATTCCCGTCATAGTTGGACGGTTTCCAGATTTTGCCATCGGCCTGTTCATGCACGATCGGTGCGTCGACCATGACACGGGCCGGCGAGATCCCCCGCTGTATCGCGGTGGCATAGATAATCGGCTTGAAGGCCGAGCCGGGTTGGCGGATCGCCTGGGTGGCACGGTTAAACTGACTGCGACCGAAGTCATACCCGCCCACCAGGGCCCGGAGATACCCAGTGTGCGGCTCAAGAGCTACCAATGCCCCTTGCACGATGGGCTCTTGGGCCAGCGCAAGCAGGGCTTTCTTACCCTGTCCCCCTGAGACCGCAAGGTCCGTCAAGATGACATCACCAACTTTCACGGCATCCCCTGGTCTGCGCAGACGCCGCTTTTCGTTGTCGGCGTCTGGGTTCGGAGGATAGGCCCAGGACATTGCTTCCAGTGGAATAATCCCCTCTCCTCCTTCCCAACGCACGTGCACTCGCCTGTCATCAACGGCCACGACCACCACTTTGACCCTGTGAGTCAAGGCAGTTAACGCCGACTGCTCCTCAAGCCAGGGAATCTGTCGGATCCTCTCCCAGTCGATCTGGTCACCCCTGGGGAGGTTGAGATGTCCGAGCGGACCACGATAGCCTCGGCGTTGGTCGTTCCTGATCAATCCGTGGCGCAGCGACGCCTCTGCTGCTTCCTGCAGGGAAAGGTCTAATGTGGTATAGACTTTCAGTCCACCGCGGTACAGGAGGGTACTGCCATATTGCTCTTCGAGATACCGTCGCACGTGCTCAATGAAGTATGGGGCTTTGACAATCGTCTCCTGCCGTGGGCGGAGTTGGAGTACTGCCCCTTGCGCCCGCATCTCCTCTTCATCTGTAATATAACCGGTCTCGACCATCCGGCGTAGGACGTGGGCGCGCCGTTTCAGGGCACGGTCAGGCGTATTATATGGTGAATAGGCAGTAGGAGCCTTGGGCAGACCGGCCAACAGAGTCACCTCATCCAGGGTAAGGTCTCCAACACTCTTGCCAAAGTACACATTTGACGCCGCCTCAACACCGTAGGCCCCGTGACCATAGTAGGTTTGATTGAGATAGATCTCCAAGATCTCGTCTTTGCTGAGCAGACGTTCCATCCGCATGGCCAAGATGACCTCGCGGACCTTGCGTTCAACCGTTTTGCGATGCGTTAAAAAGAGCATCTTCGCGACTTGCTGCGTAATCGTACTGGCCCCCTCCACCACCTCGCCAGCCTGCATGTTTGACCAAGCGGCACGCGCGATCCCGATGATGTCGATCCCCTCATGCGAGTAGAATCGCGCATCCTCGACCGCTAAGGTGGCCTGTTTGAGGAGGGCAGGGATCCTTTCCAACGGGATCAGCACGCGGCGTTCGACGAAAAACTGAGCGACCGGGGTTTCATCATCCGCATAGACTGACGTGATGAGGCTGGGCTGATACGATTTCAGTTGGCCGATTGCGGGTAGTGCTTCGATGAAATGTTGGTACAGGAGATAGGCACCGGTACCAGCCGCTGCCAGCAAGAACACACTGGCCAAC
This sequence comes from bacterium, assembly GCA_046727435.1. Lineage (GTDB taxonomy): Bacteria > Tectomicrobia > Entotheonellia > J063 > CAVPRW01 > CAVPRW01. The sequence goes on from JBKPCR010000419.1 coordinate 4,944, forward strand.
CCCATGGCGGCCAGCAGACCTCTGAGCCAGCGACGGGTGGGTGGTTTTTTCGCTTGGGTCAGTTTGAATCCCTGTCGGGACGGCACGGTGGCATCTCCTTCGAATGCTCTTCGTCAGTGCTCAATCAGTGTCAGACTACTATTTTTTCCTTTCTCTTAAGATTTTGAAGTATAAGGAGCCTTTTTGCCGAATGTCAAGGAGCCTTTCATCTCTGCGTACATGCAGCCTCGCGCCAATTGCACTGTCAGCGGCCTTCTGATTCTGCTAGAGTAATGACCGTGATGCTGAAGATCCTCGGTCATTGGCGGTAGGTGCAACAGGAGGGAGTTATGGAGCTTTTCGAGGAGCCTTCGCGCGAGGTGTCGCCGGCACACGCTCCCCTAGCCGAACGGATGAGACCCTCCACACTCCAGGAGTTCGTTGGACAATCGCACCTGTTCGGGGAGGGAAAACTCCTACGACGGGCGATTGAACAGGATCGCCTGACCTCGATGATTCTGTGGGGGCCTCCTGGCACAGGGAAAACTTCCCTGGCACAGGTGATCGCCAAGCAAACCCACGCCCACTTTGTGGCGCTCAGCGCCGTCCTTGCTGGGGTGAGGGAGATTCGCGGCGTCATCGAGGAAGCCCGCTCACAGCGCCAGCGGCATAGCAAACGTACCCTTCTGTTTATCGATGAAATCCATCGCTTTAACAAAGCTCAACAGGATGCCCTCCTGCCACATGTGGAACGGGGCGAGATCGTCTTTATCGGGGCCACCACGGAGAATCCCTCCTTCGAGGTGATTGCGCCCCTCCTATCACGGTCGCGTGTCTTTACGCTGCAGGCATTGACGCCAGGGGAACTCGGCACCATCGTCGAGCGGGCGCTGGGAGATCCGGTTCGTGGCTTGGGGATGGCGACGGTCCGGCTTGAACCAGCGGCTCGCACGTTTCTTGTCAATCTCGCCAACGGCGATGCCCGCGTGGCATTGAACATCTTGGAGTTGGCCTACCTCACGACCGAGCCCGCAGCGGATGGCAGCCGAGCCCTGTCGCTTGCCTGCATTGAGGAGGCAGCTCAGCAACGGACGTTACGCTATGATAAAGCCGGAGAGGAACACTATAACCTGATCTCCGCCCTGCACAAGAGCATGCGCGGCAGCGATCCAGACGCCACCCTGTATTGGTTGGGACGCATGCTCGAAGCTGGTGAGGACCCGCTCTACATCGTACGCCGAATGGTCCGCTTCGCGTCAGAAGACATCGGCAATGCCGACCCACAAGCCCTGCTGGTCGCGGTTGCCGCCATGCAGGCGGTGCATTTCATCGGTATGCCGGAAGGCAATTTGGCACTCGCCCAGACAGCAGTCTATCTCGCCACTGCCACCAAGAGCAACGCCCTTTACACCGCCTATACGAGCGTCCAGCAGGATATTCAGACCATGCCGGCACTGCCGGTGCCGTTGCACCTCCGCAACGCACCGACCGCCCTCATGAAAGGTTTAGGGTATGGGCACGGGTATAAGTATCCCCACCATTACCCTGGTCACCATGTCGAGGAAGTCTATCTGCCCGAAAACCTCCTGGGGCGCATCTATTATGACCCGGTGAACGACGGCTACGAACGTGTGATTCGCGAACGCCTACAGCACTGGCGGCAGAGCCAGAAGGATCATCCCCGCGAGCAAGACTGAGATGGATGGGACTCATGTAGATAGTTGGCGTAACTCGCGCTGCACCATCTGCATGTCTTCCCAGACGGCGCGCTTGCGTTCAGGGTTGCGCAAGAGGAAGGCTGGATGGAAGGTGGGCATCAGCTTGACCCCTTGGTAGGTGTGGAAGCGGCCGCGCAATTGGGAAATGGGGAGTTTCGTCTGTAGCAAGGTCTGCGCCGCGAAGGTCCCGAGTGCCACAATCAGCCGCGGTTGCACCAAGGCGATCTGACGGATGAGGTAGGGTTCACAGTGGGCGATCTCATCCGCTTCAGGGTTGCGGTTATTGGGGGGACGGCATTTGATGACGTTGGCGATGTAGACGTCCTGGCGTTTCATGCCAATCGCCTCGATAATCCGCGTCAGCAATTGCCCGGCTCGACCAACGAACGGCTCCCCTTGTAGATCCTCATCCCGCCCCGGCGCCTCCCCCGCAAACATCAGCTCAGCGTGTGGATTCCCCACTCCGAAGACGACATGCGTTCGGCCTTGATGGAGCCGGCACGCGGTGCATTGCTTCGCCACTGCTTCAAGCTCTGGTAAAGAGAGTCTCGAAAGGGGGGCCAACGGTGGCTCTAAGGGTAGATGTATCTCTTGAACATCTGGAGATGAAGCCGATGGAACCGTTGGGTGATCCGTGCCTCTTGGAGCCGGGGATGGCTGCGGTCGATGGAGAGCTGGCGCAACCTTGGGATCTGGAGAGCTGGGTTCAGGGGGCTTATCAGCAGGGATATGCTGCACCCCCCATACACGTAATGCCTCGACATACGCCCGCAAATCGTTTGTGAGCATGCGCAATTCATCGCGTGATGAGGGGAAATAGGCCATGTGCATGTCCCCCCCTTACGGGAGTAATGTCAATCGATGCCCCTCAATCGCTCGACCACACGGGCGAGGATTTCGTGGGCCAGTTGTTGCTTCGACATTAGAGGAAGGTCCTCGACCCGCCCGTTGTCGTGCAGGATCAGCGCCTTGTTCGCATCGCTCTGAAACCCGCTCCCGGCGTGACCGACTTCATTGGCGACGATCATATCCAAATGCTTCGCCTGTACCTTCTTCTGGGCGTTGGCCAACAGCTCCTCGGTTTCAGCGGCAAAGCCCACCAGCACGCGCTTTCCCTTGCGTTGGCCAAGCTCGGCGAGAATATCGGGATTGCGGACCAGTTCGACCGTTTGCACATCCTCGGTCTTTTTCACTTTGTATGGGATGAACTGCCTGGGGCGATAGTCAGACACCGCGGCTGCTTTGATGACCACATCCGCCTTTTCAAATGCCCGCATCACCGCCTCATGCATCTGGCATGCGGTCTGGACGCTGTGTGATTGCACGCCTGCAGGCGGCATCAGATTGGTCGGTCCCGAGATCAGGATGACCTCTGCCCCACGCTGACGTGCCGCCTCGGCAATGGCATAGCCCATCTTGCCCGACGAAGGGTTCGAGATAAAACGCACCGTATCGATCGGCTCCTGGGTCGGCCCTGCCGTCACCAGCACCGTCCGCTTGATCAAATCGTGAGGCATCGCTGGGGCGGTGAGGCGTGCAATGACCCGTGCCGCAATGTGCTCAGGCTCGGCCATGCGTCCCTGCCCGACCTTGCCGCTAGCCAGGACGCCATGCTCAGCCTCTATGATCTCAACTCCCAACGCCTTGAGCCGCGCCATGTTGCTTTGCACGATCGGATTCGTATACATATTGGTCTCCATTGCCGGAGCCAGGATAACCGGAGCGACCGTGGTGAGCAGAAAGGTCGACAGCAGATCATCAGCAATACCATGAGTATATTTGCCAATGATGTCCGCTGTGGTGGGGGCGACAAGGACGAGATCTCCTGTTTCCGCCATCCAGATATGCTTCATGCGGGGGTCAGTCGATCGAAACGCCTCCTCATCAAGCATGACGGGGTGGCGGGAAAAGGTCTGGAACGTCAGGGGGCCAACGAATTGGCAGGCGGCGCGGGTCATAATCGTCACGACATTCGCCCCAGATTTCGTCAAGCGTCGCAACACCTCAACCGCTTTGAACGCAGCGATGCTGCCGCTGACCCCGAGAACGATTGTCTTGCCTTCAAGTGCTAGGGCCTCGCTCATGGATCCATCCATCCAATTCGGCCCAAATCGGGTATCGGCGGTTGAGCCGTGGGAGGCAACAGCGATCGGCGAGGATAATGGCCTGGAGCTGTTGCGTGGCTGACTTCAGGTCGTCGTTCACGACGACATAATCGTAATCCCGATACTGGGCCATTTCCGTGGGGGCGATGGCCAGTCGGGTACGCATCGACGCCTCGTTGTCGGCGTTGCGCTGTCGCAAACGTTGCTCAAGGGCAGCCAGTGAGGGAGGCAGGATAAAAATGTACCGCGCATCCACACGCTGTCGCCTAAGTGCTGCCGCCCCCTGGTAATTAATGACCAGGAGCACGTCAAATCCTTGCTGGCAAAGACGGTTGACATCCAGGCGTGACGTACCATACAGATAACCATGTACCGTGGCTGATTCAAGCATCTCCCCTGCACCCAAGCGCTGCAGAAATGCCTCATGGGAGATGAAATGATAGTCACATCCATCAACTTCCCCGGGTCTTGGCGGCCGGGTGGTATAGGTCACCGAGCGCACGAGCTCGGGTGTAGAAGCGATGACGGCCTGTGCCAACGTGCTTTTGCCGGCGCCCGAGGGGGCGGAGAGCACGAAGATACGGCCGTAGCCGGGGTTGCCGGTTATGTCATTCGATGTTTTGGGCTTGCTCACGAATGCGCTCAAGCTCGCTCTTGATGTCCACGACCAGGACAGCGACGTCGCTATCGGCCACCTTAGAGCTGGTCGTATTGATCTCGCGATTCATCTCCTGCAGCAGGAAATCCAACTTCCGCCCCACTGGCTCGTGCACGTGCAGAAGGCGTTTGAACTCTGTGAGGTGGGTGTGCAGGCGGGTCATCTCTTCAGTGACGTCGCTGCGTTCGGTGAAGAACACCACTTCCTGCGCCAGCCGTGTAGGATCGATCTCTACATCTCCAAACAGGCGGCTAATGCGGGCCTCCAATTTTTGCCGGTAGTCGATGAGAAGGGCGGGGAGTCGGCTTTTGATGTGCTCCAGCCATGCTTCGATGAGGTGAATACGCTGAAGGATATCACGCCCTAAGGCCTCGCCCTCAGCCAACCGCATGGCCTCCAGGTTCGCCACAGCGATGTCGAGGGCTTCTTGAACCGCTGGCCAGAGGTCTTCGACGTGATGCTCATTTTCCTCCACGCGGGCGATCTCACGGAGTTCCAGGAGCGTCGAGAGCTCCACCTGACCGCCAAGTCCCAGCTCATGCTTGAGGTCCGTGAGGGCGAGAAAGAGTTGACGAGCTAGGGCCTGATCGATGACAATGCGTCGAGACGAGACCGTGGCGTAATTGACGGTCATATGCACGTCGAAGCGTCCACGGGTAAAGCGTGAGCGGACTGTCTCGCGGATGCGGTTCTCGAGAGCAGCAAACCCCCGTGGAGTTTTCACAGCGATTTCACAATAGCGATGATTCAGGGAGCGAACCTCGACCGCACAGGCTCCGCCTGGTGCCTGGACCTCCCCTTGACCGTAACCTGTCATGCTGCGAACCATAGCGACGATGTCCCGTCTAGACCTCTTGGCCAGCGCGTATGACTGTCTGTCACACAGATATCACCAGCGAGGGCTATGTGCGCGCCTCGGTTGCCATCCGGAAATTGGGTTGTATTGTGCGCAAACTTCCGCCAAAACGCAAGTTCAATTCATTCACCGTATCTGGGCAAGGAGCCGACAAGGACCTGGAGGTGGTTGTGTGGGCGGCACCACGGCCGCCCCTTCTCTATTGACGCCTCACGGAGGCTCTGTTATGGTGATCACAGAAGCCGCCGGGAGTGACCACGCCCTGAGCGGATAACGCGGTGCGGCGGGGGCATCACCGTGGCATGGGATGATTTCAATTTTCGCAAAGGACCTGGAGGGGGGTTTGGGCGGACACCCTTTCGCCTGCCGTCTCTGCGGCTCCAGCAGATCAGCCCACAAGTCCTTGGTGTCATGGTCGGGGTGATGGTGGCATTGTGGCTCGCTAGTGGTGCCTACACCGTTGGGCCGGACCAACGGGGAATCGTCCTTCGCTTTGGTAAGCATGTGGCCACCGTGGACCCTGGGTTCCATTGGCATTGGCCCTATCCTTTCGAAATCGTCCTGCGGCCGAAGGTGACCGAGGTACAGCGAGTAGAGATCGGCTTCCGGAGCATTGATCCTGGTCCTCCGGCACGCTATGCGGATGTTGCCTCCGAATCGTTGATGTTGACCGGCGATGAGAATATCATCGATATCGATTTGGTGGTGCAATATCGCATTGCCGATCCCGCCAAGTATCTCTTCAAAGTTCGCCATCTCGCAGACACCGTCAAGTCCGCCAGCGAGGCCGCCTTACGGGAGGTGATCGGCCGCCGTCACATTGACGAAGCTTTGACGGTAGGCAAGCTCGAAATCCAGGAAGAGACCAAGGCGTTGCTGCAAGCCATTCTGAACACCTACGAAGCAGGAGTGCAGATCATCGCCGTACAACTGCAAGAGGTCCAACCACCGAAGCAGGTCATCGATGCCTTCAAAGATGTGGCCAGTGCTCGTGAAGATAAGGCCCGCTTCATCAACGAGGCGGAAGGCTACCGGAGCGCCATCATCCCAGAAGTCCGAGGCAGAGTAGAAATGGTCCTGCGCGAGGCAGAAGCCTATCGTGAGGAGAAAATCCGCCGTGCTCAGGGGGAGACGCGAAGATTCTTACAAGTACTGGAAGAATACCAAGTAGCCAAAGAGATTACCCGGAAGCGTTTGTTATTGGAGACGCTCGAAGAGGTTCTCCCGCAAATGGACAAGATCATCCTGGAAGACAGGGCTGGTACAAATGTGCTCCCCATCCTGCCGCTCGGCAAGGGCGAGAATCAGTCTGGCCTCGATGGCGTCGGTGAGAAGCGCTAAGCGGTAGGGAGCGCATCCATGCCACGAGCATCGGCGGTTTGGTGGATCATGGGTATCGCTATGCTGCTGGTCATCGCATCGCGCACACTCTATGCGGTGTCGGAGACCGAACAAGTCGTAGTCACCCAACTCGGTCGTCCGGTGCGTCTGGTGCAGACCCCAGGCCTGCACCTTAAGGTACCATTTTTGCAGCAGCTCACCTTTTTTGAAGACCGCCTACTCGATTATGACGCCGCGCCTGCACCGGTGATCACGCGCGACAAGAAGAATTTGGTGGTCGATAACTATGCCAAATGGCAGATCCGGGACTCGCTCAAATTCCTGCAGACCGTCCAGAATGAAGCGGGCGCGCAGGCGCGCCTGGATGACATCATCTACTCCAAAGTTCGCGAGCAGTTGGGCTTGCATGATTTGGTTGAAGTGATCGCCACCAAACGGGATCCGATCATGCGAGCGGTGACCGCAGGCAGTCATGAGGCCTCTACAGCCTATGGCATCGGTGTGATCGATGTGCGGATTAAACGCGCCGATCTACCGCCCGAAAACGCCCAGGCGGTATATGGCCGGATGCGCACCGAGCGAGAGCGCGAGGCCAAACGATACCGTTCGGAAGGGCAAGAGGAAGCGTTGAAGATTCGAGCCGAATCCGAAAAGCAGAAGACGATCCTGCTGGCTGAGGCCTACGAACAAGACCAAGCGATTCGCGGCGAGGGGGATGCTGCGGCAATGCGCGTGTATGCCGAAGCGTTCCAGCATGACCCTGATTTTTTTACCTTTACCCGCACGCTTGAAGCCTACAGAAAATCGCTGAAGGGCAAAACGACCTTACTTTTGCCTCCTCAGATGGAGTTCCTTAGATACCTGCGCGAGTAATTGATCACCATGGCCCGGCGCTACGTCCAACCGACGTATTTTCAGCTCTCGCGCTCGCCCCAGTATAGTCTAGTGTTTGCCATGCCGCTTCTTATGGCCTACGAGGGGTTTGCGTTCTTCTTGAATCACTCGGACCTCTATGGCATCCGCAATAGTGCCGATGTATTCCTGAAGCTGTTCTTAGCCTATGTGGGCATTCACGGCTTCTTCGGCTTCGGCGCTGCGATGATCGTGGCGCTGCTCCTATTCCGCGTCATGGGAGGGGGCCCACGCTTCGGTTCGATTCGCCTCGGAGTCTTGGTATGGATGCTGGCCGAGAGTCTGGTATACTCTGTGGTATTCGGGGCACTGGTCAGCGCTGTGACCCGCCTCCTATTGGCTCAGCCGTTTCCCTTGAGTCGATCGGCGCAGATTCTGGTCTCGCTGGGAGCCGGGATCTATGAGGAATTTATGTTCCGCGTCCTGTTGCTGGGGGCCCTGATGTTCCTCCTACATCGTCTCTTGCATCTCCAGCAGCTCGTGGCATACGGCATGGCGGCAGGTCTCGGAGCTATTTTGTTCGCGGCTTTTCATTATATAGGACCTTTCGGTGCTCCGTTACAGCTTCCATCATTTGTGTTTCGATTTATTGCCGGATTGATCTTGACTGGATTGTACTTTGCACGTGGCTATGGGATCACGGCCTATACGCATAGCCTTTACGACTTATGGATCACCTTTGAAGTGATATAGGGAGGATTGTGTCATATGGCGACACTGGATAATATTGAACATTATTTGCTTCAAATGGAATATCCATTTGAATCGATTGAAGATCGTATGTGGGTCATTCACAATACAGCTAATATCGTGGTCACCTATGAACCACCTTTAGTGGTTTTCAGAATGAAGCTTATGGAAATACCTAAAGAGAGACGTGAAGAGTTCTTTAAATTGCTTCTCGAATTTAACGCTGCCAATATGATTCATGGTGCTTATGGTATTGAGGGAGAAAATGTTGTACTAATAGACACGCTACAGTCAGAGCACCTCGATTTCAATGAATTTCAGGCATCATTAGATGCGCTGTTGATGGCGAGTACACAGGATTATCAGAAGCTCAACGCTTTTCGAGGCTAATATGGCTGTTTTTTCGACTGGAGAGAACTCATGGTATGATGAGGAGGAATGCGCATGGGAATTATGGATCGCGTAGCTACGGTGATTAAATCGAACCTCAATCATCTGATCAACAAGGCCGAGGATCCTGAAAAGATGCTGGATCAGATCCTCATTGAGATGCGCCAGCAACTGGTGGAAGCGAAGCGCGAAGTTGCAGTGGCGATTGCTGATGAAAAGCGTTTGGCGGCGCAGTTGGAAGCTGAGCTTGAGCAAGTACGTGAATGGGAGCGACGTGCTACGATGGCCGTGCAAAAGGGTGAGGACGACTTGGCGCGTGAAGCCCTGCGCCGAAAGGCGGACCATGAGCAGATTGCCATCGGCTATAAAAAACAGTGGGATGCACAGCAGGCCAGCACCGAGAATCTGAAAAACGCGCTGCGGGCTCTAAGCCAGAAAATCGAGGAAGCGGGGCGCAAGAAAAACCTTCTTGTCGCGCGCCAGAAACGTGCAGAAGCCCAGAAGCATATTCATGAGGTGATGACGGGGCTCACTGATACCAGCGCCTTTGAATCCTTTGACCGTATGACGTCTAAAGTCGAGCAAATCGAGGCTCAAGCTGGTGCGGCGGTGGAGCTCTCCCAAGAACTCAGCGGTGACACCATGGAGCAAAAGTTTAGAGCCCTGGAAAGTTCCACCGATGTCGAGCAAGAACTTCACGCCTTGAAAGCCAAGGTCCAAAAGGAGCTTCCCCCTGCCCCCTGAGCAATACATGACGCCCATGGAGATGGAGAGGTTGGTGGCACCACCCTCCCTCTCCAGACGGCCGTGTTGTCGACGCTGCTCAGGAGTCATGAGTGTTGGCCGTTCAGGGCCGTATAATCACTGCGCCGAGTATGAAACCGAGGGCGACAAAGATCCCAGCTAGAAGGAGTGCGGCAGCCGTGCTGTTGTCCTCCGCGATTTTCTTCTCCACATCGAAGGGAGCGAAAGCATCCACCAGACGATAAGCCACCATCAGCAGCACCAAGCCCACACCGCTATAGATAACCATCAAGATGATTGTGAGGATAAAACGGCCCATCCCTTCCTCCCACCACGAGCACACGCAAGATTCTCATGAGGACCGGGCCTCTGAGTGCGACAACCCGGGAGTCGGTGCGTCTATCTTAAAGGGTGGCGACACACTCGTTCTCAACCTCCATTCGACAAGTCGACGCACCCTAACATATTCGGAATCCTATTGCAACGGCCATGTACGGCCGGGTGAGCCTTGACTTTTGAGCAGCTGTTGCGTATCTTCATACTATTAATGCAAGGACCTGCCGAGCCCATTGTCATCCCTAGTCGATTTAGCAATCACACCCTCACTATGGCTATACACATACTGCAACGTCACCAGCGTTCAAGCGGCCGAATGTTCGGCAAGGTCGTAGTGGCCGGCCTAGTTCTAGTCCTTGTGTTAACTGCTATCGCGTGGGTTTCCACGCACTTTTTCGCAACCCGAGATGCGTTCCAGGGACAGAGCGATGACCAGACGCAGGGGACACTGGTCTTTGACTATACGGTCACGGCTGAGGTCGGTCACATCCGTGCGAACGGCACGGCCAACTTACCAAATGGGATTACTCTGGTTGGGACGCTTGACAGAGTGGGCAGCGGGCCAATCGAAGTCAAAGAGGCTTTGGTCATGAATCGCCTATTCGCGCTGGAGTTTGGACCAGATCTTTATGTACAATATTATCTGCACAGTCCACAGAATGCCCTCCAGCCTGGCGTGTATCGCATGAGTGTTGAATTCGATCCGTCGCGGCAATCCCCCTTTGTACAGGAATCTTTGCTCCGATCGCCGTTCATGAGAACCTCCTCGCTGTCAGGGAGCGGCTCGCGCGAGATCGATTCGGCGATTATGCGCCTGTCCAAGATGTTCGCGATAGGTGCTACTGGGGAGCAACAGGAAACCCAGGCACGCGAGCAGCAATACAGGGAAACCATCCGTCAACATTTACGCGACACATTAGGGATCCTCATGAGCTTCTGCTCGCGCCTGCAAGTGCGATATCAACAAGAGCGCGTCAAGGGTGGCTTTTCCCGGGCTGACCCGCGCGCCAGTGAATGGCAGACATGGACTACCCAATGGTTGCATGATTTCAAAGACCATGGAGAAGAGACGCGGTTGTATGAGGCAGTTTCGTCGGCTTCGCCATATTACATCGCCCAGAATGCGCTGATGAACATGCATAAACAGCTAGCTGCCATGCCCGATTTCTACTTCGAGGTGCTGATCAATGAAAGGTCCCTCACCGATCGCGGCCTGCAGCGTGCCGAGCACGTTATCCACTACGCACTGGGCGACGCCATTGCCGAACTGGGACAGCCTGATAGCATTCCCTCGGCGGTCAAAGTCGAAAGCGTTAAGCCGACCGTGATCGTAACCGCACCACTGGTGAATGTCCGGACTGGACCTGGAATGAGTCACGAGCCGCTCAAGCAGCTCAAGAGGGATGACGTGCTCGACTTCCTAGCCGAGCAAGGAGAGTGGTTTCAGGTCCAACTTGGCGGTGGACGGACGGGATGGGTGCATCGGAATGTGACGAGCAAACGCCCTCAGGGCGAGGGTTCGGCCGATGACAGCAAGCGGGTCGACGTGAACCCGCCGAGCTTGGAGAGAAGATCTCAGCTTCGGCTGGAACCGATCAGGCTGGCGTCGACACCTCTCGAGTTCATTCCACGCCCGACGTCGGATGAAGTGCGAATCTACGTGGAGTTAGAGCAACAACTCCGAGATTTGCAGGCCGGAATTGCTGAAGAACGTAGGGCGGTGGAGCAGCATAGCCTCCAACGTATGTCTGACAAACATGGCATTTCGCTGGAACAGGTCTGGAACACCTATCTCAAGGTACAGGGATGGGAGATTAGACCATAAAGGACACCATCGTGGGATCCCGAAGATTCTGCCCAGGTGGGCGTACAAGCCCACTATGAGGCCCTCACACCAGAGGTGCGAGAGCTGGCCAGACAGGCCACCATGGACGGAGTGCAGGTGACCCTTGCTGGCAGCGCAGAGGCTGCTGCGACTCTTGTCGCCGATTCGACTCAGGAACTGAGAAGTGGCCCTATCACGAGTGTCCTCAGAAGACCAGCTCGGACATGACCGTCCATTCACGCGGCGATCGCGCGCTGTCGCAAAGCATTGCTCATGGCAAGGGCGTCACGACGTGGGCAAATTGCATCCTACTTCCAGGACTGCGCTGAAGGGATTCTAGCCTCTGCAGCCATCGAACAATCCGCTGGGCTCATTGAACACCTTAGAGGTGTCAACGATTTTGCTTTGCTGGTCTGATACCTAGAGCAATTTGCAATTGCATTTAGGGCACACAAAATATCGATTATGCTGCATGAAACCCGAGGCTCTCGACCTCCGACAGAAACTCCTCCAGGCCTACGGCCAAAAGCGCGGCTTACCACGGGCCTTGGCAGCCCTATTCGGCGTCAGCCATGCGTTCCTGGAGCAGTGGCGGCGGCGGCGCACGACCGGCGAGATTGCCCCGCGGCCCCATGCAGGAGGCCGCCAGGCACGCGGCGAGCCCGCTGCCCTCACGTTCGTGTGCCCGTTCGTCCGCGAGCCGCCCGCTGCCACGCTGGCGGAGCTCTGGGCGCAGCTCCGGCAACGGCGGGGGCGGCCTCTGCGTGTGGCCCCCATGGGCCGCGTCCTCCCACGCCTGGGGCCCCCACGAACAAACCGTCTCTTCAGGCTGATAAACGCGACCCGTCGCGGGGCGCGCCGGCCCGTACCACCGATCGTGAGCCGCCCGCCGCGCGCGCGCTTCGGCGCGTGCAGTGTGTCGAGGCAGCCGGCCTCAATCTGACGATGACCCGCCTGTATGGCCGGGCTCCCAAGGGCGCGCGGCGCGTGGGGAGCCTTCCGCTCAACTCTGGGGCACATATCACGCGGCTGGGCGCCCTCGGCGTCGATGGGCTCCAGGCAGTCATGAGCGGGGAGGGGGCCACCGACGCGGCCGTCTTCCGGAGCTACGGGCAGCAGGGGCTCGGGCCCACGTTAGCCCGAGGGAATATCGTGGTGCTGGATAACCTGGCGGCGCACAAAACGCCGGGCGTTCAGCAAGCGCTGGCTCGCCGCCGATGGAGCGGTGTTGGAGCCAGGTCAAGACCGCCTTGCGAGCGGCCAAGGCTCGCACGCGAGAGGCCCTTGAGCCGGTAATCCAGCAGGCCATGGAGACCATCCCCGCCATCGATGCATAACACTGGTTCAGGCCTTGTGGCGATGTCCTATAGTGACATGAAAACCGCTCTAAGTCCACAGCTCCGCTTCTATTTCACCCCTCGGTCCTGTTGAGACTGGTCTGTTTGCGACCCCAGAAGGTCGATGCTGCCATCTAAAGTGTCTCAATCCTGACGCCGATATCTCAGCACGGCATATACGCCTGTCTCCAGTAGCGGCTCTGAGCCCCTCAATCGCTAAAGGGCCCAGCGAGATCCACACAGTCATACATCCGCGGACAATCAAAGCTGTTCTCTCACATAAGTTTGCTTGAATAAAGAATGTATGACGTGACATAGGGTTGTTAACCAGGGGGTGTGACGTATGGCAAAGATCGATGCCTTTTTTAAGTTGATGAACGACCAAGGCGCCTCAGATCTACACTTGATTTCCGGTTCTCAGCCTATACTACGGATCCGTGGAGATATGGAGCGGGTTAAGTACAAGGTCCTTGAGAACGACGAGTTAAGGTCGATGCTTTATGAAATCACACCGGAAGAAAAGATCAAGGTGTTTGAGGAGATGGGAGATATCGACTTTGGCTATGAACTTCCCGGGGTGGCTCGATACCGGGCAAATTTTTTCCGGCAGGCCAATGGCATTGGCGCGGTATTTCGCCTCATCCCTAACCCAGTGTTGACGGCGGATCAATTGGGTCTGCCTCGGGTTGCCACGCAACTTGCCATGCTTCAGAAAGGGCTTGTCTTGGTCACTGGTCCAACTGGTAGTGGTAAATCCACCACCCTAGCAGCCGTCATCGATTATGCTAATAAGCGCCGCAAAGATCATATCATCACCATTGAGGATCCCATTGAGTTCATGCACCTGAGCCAGGGATGTATCATCAATCATCGGGAAGTGGGACGCCATACCCGCTCCTTTGCTAGTGCTTTGCGGGCATCCTTACGGGAGGACCCGGATATCATCCTCGTCGGGGAGATGCGAGATCTGGAGACCATCCAGCTCGCTATTGAAGCAGCCTCCACAGGACACCTCGTTTTCGGCACCTTACATACCCAAAGCGCCTCAAAAACAGTCGATCGCATCATCGATGTCTTTCCGGCAAATCAGCAGGAGCAGATTCGCGCCTCCCTCTCCGACACGTTGAAAGCCGTCATCGCTCAGACGCTGTTCAAGCGCATCGATGTCAAGGGGCGCTGCGCGGCACTGGAGATCCTGGTTTGCACGCCCGCCTGCGCGAACCTCATCCGTGAGAATAAAACCTTCCAGATTCCCTCAGTAATTCAGACTGGCCGCAAGTATGGTATGCAATCGATGGACAATGCAATCGAGGACCTACTAAAGAAGGGCTGGATCAGCCCCGAGGAGGCATATCGAAAATGCGTCGATAAATCGAAGTTCGTCCAGTACCTCCCTCACAAACCAACTGATGAATGGGAATAAGGGGAACATTCATGCGTCAAGCCGACATCAACTTCATCCTAGAACAGATGCTCAAAAGCCATGATGGTGTGTCCGATTTGAACTTCACAGTGGCGAAACCGCCACAAGTGGAAGCGTCAGGGGAACTGATGCCTGTAAAGATCGATCAAGGGCTAGAGAGCCTCACGGCATTTCAAACCGAAACACTAGCCCTGCACCTCCTACAAGGAGATCGACGACTCAGCCAGATGCTGGTATCTCACGGGTCCTGCGATTGTTCCTACGCTCTGCCAGGCAAAGCGCGCTTTCGCGTCAACGTTTTTCAGCAGCGCAATTCATACTCTGTCGTGCTCCGAAAGCTGGG
>JBKPCR010000420.1:0-8027 GCA_046727435.1 bacterium
AGCTAATGTTAAGAATAATCCTTGCTGGATTTCTGTAACTGTACTATAAACTTGAAATAATAATGGAGACAAAAAAATTGAATAAATAATTAAAAATCTCAACTTAAGACTGAATTTTCGAGCTACGAAGGAAATTATAAACAGATAACCTATAAAACAAATAATATTAAGGTAATACCACAATTTAATTTGATCAGCAGTAAACTGGCTAAAGATAAGCGCGATCAAATTATTCCAGATAGGCCATTTGCTGATTTTGCCACAAGCTTCAGTCCCAATCCGAAGAAAACACTCTCTTAGCCATTGAGATCCAGCTATCCATGCCATTGTATCTACGGTTTGATATAGATTGGCACTGGTAGCCTGCAACCAAATAAAAAGGCCCAAACCAAATAAACCAATCCTTAGCGAATCTTTTTTTCTTAACTTATTAAAGAATTTTTGACAAAGATTCCAGAGAGCTACAACAACAAAATCTAATGCTTTTCTCATTGACTTAGCTCGACTTAATCCATTATGGTGATCTGACTAACAATAGATTGGAAGTCAGAGCACATCGTTTCTCAGCGACGAATGGACTGTGGGGCTCTTTTTACCTATGAAGCTTATCAGTGTTAGTGTGTGATTTTTGCTCCGGTCTTCTCGAAACCCTTTTGGGGAGCATGTCAAAGTTCTCCGGCACCATTCCGTGTTTTTTACGGGGTATTTACCCTGACCACTCTTGGAGGCGGTGGTGGTAGCTTTCAAAGAGCGGGTAGAAGGGCCATTATATTTCGCACAACGTAGAGCCAGCATCTGGTTCGCACTGGTCACATACTACCAGGCCTCTGACCGCTTGAGACCTACTTGGCAGATGAACTTGTTCTCCGAACCGATCCCACCGTTCCCCCTGCGGAGCGCCCCTTGCGGGCGCCGTGCGTGGCCCCCCATCGAAGCGCCAGTGGGCTATATGGGCCTGAAAGGTGGTCTCAAAAAGTTGGACTAACTGCCGAAGCTCATCCACGGTCAGACGGGTCAAATCCAGTACTTCGAGAGGGTGAGTCTGCAGGTCGGCAAACGTAAATTCCCCATAGTCGCGGCCTCCTTTCGTTGGAGGTACAGTATTTTATAACTCAATAGTTGTGATTTAGATCGGTCACACAGGGTCATACGAGGACCATGCCCCCTGCATGGAAATAACTGGGCAAGGACATGATCAGCCGCGGCACCACCGGACAGCTGCGCATGGACGAACAGCCGGAGGTTCTGCAGTAACGCATGCCCTTGGTGCCAACAGGCGTCCCCAATGGTTTGCATGAGGCCCTTCGTTCGATCCGGTCCGGCTGGCAAACACGTCAGGTGCAGCAGCGAATAGGCCAAGAAAACCAGACACCAGTGTTTCCCAATGGCTTCGGCACTCCGCATGCGATACTCGTTGAAGTCCAGGTGCCCTTTGCCGTCCTGATAAAACGTTTCCGTCGGCCACCGTTGCAAATACCAACCGATGATCTTGGCGGCGGTCCAGTCCAGCCGGTTCGTCACCAGTACCACATAGTGGCCCGTCAACGACTCGCGCTCAAAACTGACCACGATCCGGACCTTGCCTAGGGTGGGGATGCGGACCGTCAGCGTGAAGCACCAGTAGGTGTGCTCGCCGACTTTCACCGTGCGATATGCAGTGGCCGGGATCAGCGGCACGAGCTCTTCGACCGCGAGGTGGGGACCTGGCAGCTTCAGCGTCCAGCCCGTCGGCATCCCGCCGGTGAAAGCTGGCTGTTTCCAGCAGGCGGTTCGTTTTCAGCACGCTGATCCAATCCTTGCGCCGCCGGGCGAAGACCTGGATCAGGTCCTCCGCCAGGTACCACGCATCGAACATCACGACGCCAAACGGGACCTTGTACTGGATGGCTTCTTCCCCCAACTCGCTCGCCAGGGCGATTTTGGTGCGAAACTGCTCATGCCGAGCGCGAAACTCGGGATCCTGGAGCAGGACGGGGTCCACCTGCTTATGCAGGCGATTCCGCCCCTTCTTGTCCGTCGGAATCTTGAGGTCGGGGAAATATTTGGCCACAGCGGCCTCCCACTGGGTCAATTCCTCATAGCCCCGATAGAGGCGCAACCCCACGGGGAAGCGCACTAGGCTACTGACATAGAAGCTCGTGACCGGATTATTGGCCAGGGGATAGGTCCCCTCGCTGTGGTTGTAGTGGCGGTCCACGTAGTCAAAGAGCCTCCCCACGTGTTCGCACAGCGTATCATCGAGCGCGAGGAGCGACTCGCGACGGCGACGGCCATGAGGCTTGGTCTGCTGCAGCATGAAGCGGATGCGGCGTCCATTGATCTCCTTTGTCCACCAGGGGGCCTCCGAGAAAAATCGCGACAGCTTCGTTTTGTCGGGACCCTTGAGGATGCAGCGGGCGATATTAGCCAGGCTCATATTGGACAGAACGATCAGCCCCGTCAGATAGTGCTGAAAATGCCGAAACTCGCACTAGTTGTCAAACAGGTCGCGGAAGCCCCCGCATGCTCGGTGACCACGGGAGCCGGCTCAAGAATCGGGAGTTCCATCGCACACCCCCCTCCTGGTCAGGGTATTCAGTCCAGGCCAAGGGTAGCATGGGGGCCCCAGTCTGGCAATTCATAACTCTCGAGTTATAAATCGAAATTAACTCTATTCTTTACCCTTACGAATCCATATGCTCCCCCCAGGATTTTTCAGGCAAAGAGGCATTTTCTCTTGGAAGAACTCCTCATGAAAATACTGCATGAAGGTATTCATGAGCACAATACGAAACTCATCATTGTATTGGAGGAATGTACGTAGCATGTATGCTTCATTCCAAGCTCTTCCTTCGTAGATCCAATCCTTGGGATACTCAAAAGGGTAAAAGATATCATGAAAGTGTATATAAACACTAGGAGAAAGTTGTGGTAGAATATTGAAAAAAATATGATTCACATCGCTGTTCACTTTACTCACATGCGTTGAGTCAATGAAGAGGATATCTCTTGCTCCAAGTGTTTCAATTTCTTTCAAATCAATGTCCTGTAGCCGAGAAGGGATAATATTTATATTATTCTTATCCTTTTCAGTAATAAGTAATCTAAACAAATCTGGATATGGGTCTATAAATGTTGTTGTAATTGAACGATCGAAAAATAATTCATTAGTATCAAGTACCACACATGATGAAAAGCCTGAACCTACTTCAATGATTCTTTTAGGTTTTAAGAAGCGTATCATGCAATACAAAAGAATGGCATCAGAATATGAATACTGCGGGTTCTCGAAGTAATAGCGCAACCTCTCCACCTTCGAAGGCTGGAATGGCATCTCCCCATAGTAAGGGGTAAGCTCTTCGAGCAGCTTGAGTTGTTCCGACTCATGAAGTTCAATGCTAGGGATATATTGATGAACATTTCCGAAAATCTTTGACTCATCTCTCTTAACCTCGTCTAAGGAGGGTATTGGAGAGTAGAAGTGCCCTGGCGGTACAAACCGCACGGTTCTCCTCAGCTCCATAAGCTCCGAATATAGGTGATCTCGCTCGGCGTAAAGTTGGTCCCGTTCGGAGACAAGCTTATGGATTATTGGGAGCTTCTTGACGGCAGTCTTTAGTGCAGTAAGCATGGACACGTTTGCTGCCTCCGGATCACTCAAGTTGAGCGACTTACGTCCGCTTCAAGCGATGCGAAGTCGCTCCAGTTTCATAAGTACTTAAAAACGATAGGTCTCCGAATCGATCATATGGCTTTACACTCCTCAAGGCGTCTGCACAAGCGTTCAGCGACAAACGCTCCATCTGAGCTTATGCAAACCTGCCACATGATTTGGCGCTTGAAGGTAAACACACCAATCTGCCCCCACACAGATTCTGCTGGTTCAGTCGCGATGGCCAATCTCCAGCGCCATGGGAGTACGTGTCACCAGCGGCATGGAGACAGTTTCTCTGGTGTTCGAATGGTTATATGTAAGCCTACTTCTCCGCACGTTTTGAGCTAACCAACCGAGTCAATATACGGAAACCGCTAACGAGCTAGTGGATTTCGAGAGCCTAGTCCATCATCCTTGCACGCATCATTTAGAGGTATTCGGAGTGTCTCGTGCGGCCGCAGGTGCACTTTCTCAACCTGTGCTGACACTGCCTGTTGAAATACCCTAAGGGTGGAAGTCTGCTGCTGGTGCAACTTCCCAACCTGTCTGGCGACTGCCTTGCGTATCGCCTCAAGGGTTGCAGCTTGCTGCTCTACACTCTGTTGCTGGCGGAATCCTCCCGCCTGGTTGCACATATACGAGACTATACGGGGCGTTGGCAGACTACTCCACCCATGCATGGCTGAGCCCACCCGTATTGCCAGCTCATAAGCCGCAGCCCATGGGATAAAATGCTGTGCCTCAGCGACGAAGTCGATAAGAGCTTCGGCGTAAACCTCGGGGTGATGGTGCTCTTCGAGAAAACGGCGGCCCTGCGCTCCCATCTCCGCGAAGCGGTCTGGATCAGCGAGAAATGCATTAAGATGCCTTTGGATATCCAGAACCTCATGCTCGGGACGCACGAATGCCACGGCGTTTTCGGGAAGTTTCGCATACCACGCTACCTGGCTCACCAACGTGGGGAGAGCATGGTCCCAGATGCGGAGTTGGCTGCCTGAGGCTTCTCCCATTGTAGGAGTGCGCAGGTTGACCGCCAGATGCGCAGCCTCCAGGGCTGCATCAAGTTCTTTTTCTGGCACAAAGCCATGCAGTTTCACGATTCCCTGGAGGCCCAGCGTTTGAATCTGGGTGCGAAGGTACTCACTATCCCACACCTGCCCGTAGATATCCAAGCGAAATAAATCACCATCTGGGAGTGTACTTAGGGCCTGGAGTAAGGAGTCAACTCGGCGATTCACACCGAGGTATCCAAAGGTGATGAGACGATAGGGAGGCCCTCCAGCTTGCCCCCCCCCCAACCTTGGGCGACTGCTGTACGAACGCTGTGAGGGAAAATACGGCAAGGGCAGATAAGCGACAGGGCAAGCATTCTCCTGTCTTTGACCAACCAAGCCTTCCTGTGTGTGGACAAGCACACCTAATGCCCCTTCCACTGCTAAAGCAGTGAGGGGATAGTGCTCGCTCATGTACATGATGGAGAGCTTCCCATCCCAGAAGGCCTCGCCGGCCAGGCGCCCCTCCCAATCGTGGTGCTTTTCCATATGAGCCAGATAGGCATCACGATCATGCCAATAATCCCGAAACAGCCCAGCGAAAAGGTGCTGCAAACTGAGGTCATGGAGGACGATAACACCCTGATGGCTACGGCTGACCTGCCATATAGAACCATGCGCCGAGGGGTTGTTGCCGATATGGTAGATGTTCATATCGCTATGATTGAGCTCTGACCAAGGCATGTGTTCGGCTTGATAGTACCGCACTGCTGCATATTTCTCCAGCAGAGGGTCCCATTCGGTTTGATCCGTCCACAAAACAATTTCAGCCCGCCTTGCCAGAGCCGGAAACACCCTCATCGTATAGTGGGCAATATCTGTTCTGGCCGGCGGCAACGGGGAAAACCAATTCAATCTCATGATAGTAGCCTCTTAACAACCTCGGACCAGGAGATATTCAGCGCAAGATAACTGGCCTGTCCGGCTTCCCCCAGCTCCTTCGCATATTCGCGATTGCTCCAGAGCTTGTCCATCGCCATCGCCAACCCTTGTGGCGTCGGTTCGGCAATGAGACCAGTCTGCTCGTGACGTATGAATTCCAGCGGCCCGCCAGAGTCCTCACAAGTAATGACCGGCTTGGACGCGAGCATGGCTTCCAGGGTCACATACCCATAGTCCTCATCGAGTGGCGGGAAAATGACCCCTCGCGCATGTGCGTAGCAACGGCGCTTCTCCTCCTCAGGCGCGTGTCCCAGCCATTCCACACGGTGTTCTATGTTGAGCTTCGAGGCGAGCCTCTTCAGTTCTTCTACATAGAACTGCGAGTCGGGGGTGCCCGCGAAGCGCAGTCGGATGGGGTGACGAGTTTGGGCCATGGCTTCTAGAACCAGGGACTGACGCTTAACCGGGGCAAGCCGACTGGGAAAAAACAAATAGTCCTCAGCCTCAGCGCAATAGAATTGGTCGGCGTGCCGTGGCGGGTGATAGAGCGGTACGGAATCGATACCGCAATATTTCTTGAGCCGATCAGAAACAGTTGCAGCAATGGTGAAGATGTGTTTGGCTTCGGGCATGCATTGATGATCCGCCTGATGAATCGCGCTCCGGATTTTCGAACCATTCGGAACCTGACTCAGGTCGTTCAAGGGATGATCCCAGAGCTCATACGCCGCCTTATGCTGATGCAGCACCCAGAGAACCTTATTGGTGTGCGGAATCAGGTAGGCGGGAAATTTCAATCCGATGACTCGATCGACAGGCCCTCCGCTGCTTTCGGTGAGGTCGAGTAGGCGACAAATCAACACATGGTCCAGAATCCGTTCCGGGGGATACCATTTGAATGGTATAGTGACAATTTCTGCCTCATGCCCCTGTGCCTGCAAGACTTCTCGTAGCCCCTCAGCCAGTAATTCCGCCCCTCCTCGAACAAACGGTACTTGCACCGTGGCGATGACAATTCTCAAGGGTTACACCCTCCGACCGACGATCGCATAATCCATAGGCCCATAAAAATACTCATTAAAACGCTTGGCAACCTCTGTGCTCTCCCGCAGAGGAGTGATCTCCGATGGGTGCAGATGTAAAATTTCTACGTGACACAAGCCTCTGGCTTCGGCGACAAATCGCATCATTTCGCTGTGCAGGGGACGAAGATGAGTGGGATCAATATAGAAATTACAACTGCCTACCAGGACATTCTGCGGATTTGGCGTCTCAAAAATCGCTAATCCTCCTGGTTTCAACACGCGCACAGTTTCATCGAGCGCCTTAATTATGGTGTTGAATGGCAAATGCTCGATAATGTGGAAACCCGTGACTCCCCCCACAGAGGCGTCTGGCAAGGTGCGGAGGTAGGCGATAAGATCGCCTTCTGCGACTGCGAGCCCACGTTTCCGGCATTCCTCGACCAAAATTGGGTTGATATCTAAACCTTGGGCCTGCAGCCCCTCCTCCAGGAGGAGTTCCAGCCATTCCCCACGTCCGCATCCTAGGTCTAGAATAGGCATTACGTCAGTACCGAGTCCCGCTTCCTTCATGAGGGGGAGATATACCCTACACCGCTCCTTGATATCTTCCCGAGTACCACGGAATTGATCCTCAAAAGACACGTAGAGCGCTTCCAGGGGACGATCTTCCTCAGCCATCATCACTTGTAATTGTTCTTGACTAAATGGTTCAGGCAGACGTTTTCTCGCTTCTTCAAGAAGGAGAGTGATCCGGCGCTCTTGCAGAATGAGCTGTGTTTTCTGTAGTACAAGACGTGCATCCTGCTCTGCTAACTGATGGTGCAATTGCTCCCCCAGCCGCTCAACCTGTCCTACCACCATGTCGCGCAAGGCCTGTATGGCTGTGTCCTGCTGCTGCCCTAGCCGCTCGACCTGCCCCACGACTGTTTCCCGAAACGCCTGAAAGGCCGACGCCCGCTGCTGCCCTACCTTTTCAATCTGCTCGGCCATCTCCGTTCGCAGCTTCTGTAGTGTCTGGCATGTGGCCTCCTGCTGCGCCGCCATCTCCGTCCGCAGCGCCTGTAATACGGCTTCCTTCTGCCCGGCCATCTCCGTCCGCAGCGCCTGTAATACGGCTTCCTTCTGCCCGGCCATCTCCATCCGCAGCGTCTGGCACGCGGCCTCCTGCTGCCCGGCCATCTCCACCCGCAGCGTCTGGCACGTGGCCTCCTGCTGCCCAGCCATCTCCGCCCGCAGCGCCTGTAGCGTCTGGTACGCGGCCTCCTGCTGCTGGTCTATCACCTTACCATGCCCCCAGAGGGCGGAAACAACATGGGTATTTGCGGTATTGTAGATTACTTGTCGCTCTAAAATGGGTGTGAGCAACCTTCGAACGAGCCTTTTGGCAAAGATGATGGGCCACCCAAGAATTTTACGATGAGAAGTGAAGTGAAT
>JBKPCR010000421.1:0-8181 GCA_046727435.1 bacterium
TTTGAAAGCCCCGACCAGGAAGTTGCCCTCCGGCACAGCGCGTAATCGGACTCCCACGCTCTCGGGAGGCCATGGGAGCGCATCTTCCGGCGCGCGTCCAAAGGCATAGGGCTCGCGTGTTAAGGCCTCGAGGCGGAGCCGCACAAATTCCTCGACATCGTGTTCAGTTAGGAGACGGATGTCCATTGCCCGGTTCCTCTCAGCGTCCGTCCCTTTCTGCTGGTGAACTCGCACCGTTTTGATAGGATTGGGCGTGAAGTCGCAGCAGCGGTGGGGATGCCCGTGTTCGGATGTGTCAGACTGACCATAGGTCGTCAGGCCCGTGATGCCTACGACATCAGTCTTCACTCGTGTGGTCTAGGCGGCTGTTCCATAAGCTCATGCCCGTCGGCCATCTGGCCAGCCGAGACGAGCGCGAGCGCTAGTAGGCGTTGACCGTGGCGGGTCGCGTGCAGCCGGCACGCCGCACGGGCCATGGCGAGCGCCTGGGCCGGACGATCACCGGCATAGAGCGCAGCCCGTGCGGCCTCACGCAGCTCCCAGGCTTTCGCCGCTACGCGCATGATCGCACTCAAATCGCTCCCACAGCGCGGGCATATGGTCACGCCGCGCCACGGGGTCCGGCAGGTGGGACAGCGGAATACCTCACTCATCCTTCTTCCACATAGAACAATAGGTCGGCGAGATCTGTTGACGCGTCACGCAGCTGGTCCCAATCCTGCGCGTCCATCGCCGCTTCCAACTGTTCGTGCAACGCAATCGCCTCCTCACGATCCTCGGCGGTCATCTTGTTGAGCAGCCGCCGACTGCGCTCCAGAAGCGCACGTGCCTCGGAGATCCGCACGCGGTGGTCACGTCCGCCTCCTGCGTCAGTGATCTCTGCGTCCACCGCCATATCGTCCGCATCCACATCATCCTCATCCTCGACGCCAAATAGCTCAGCTGTGCGACGCCGTGCCTGGGCGATTTCGTCCTCGGACAGGGCCGTGGTGGCGCCTTCGATGGTGATATGCTTGGCCAGGCCCGTGCGCTTTTCGGTCGCGGTCACCCGCAGGATGCCGTCGAGGTCCAGGTCCATGCGACACAAGATCTCATTGCCCAGTGGCACCCGCGACAGCCCCTCGATCAGGAACTGGCCGACGAGGATGTTGTTGAGGGCATCGGGATCGTCCCCTTGATAGATCGACACCCGCCAGGCTTCCTGGTTGTCCACGATGGTGAAGTACGAGTCGGTGCGACTTACAGGCAAGGGGGTATTGCGAGCAATGATCGGATGGTAACAGTGCTCATAGGGTACGCCATGCCGGAAGCCTAGATGCGATGGGCCAAAGGAGTATGGCGAGATATCGACCAGTACGCGATCCACATCATGGCCGGCCAGGCGGGCGGCCAGCACGCCGGCGCCCAGGGCGACGCACAGGTCAGGGTGGAGGTCCTGACGCGGCACAAGGCCGGTCTTCTCCTCCAGGAGCCTGGAGATGAGTGGCGTGCGCGTGGCGCCGCCGACCAGCAGGATTTCGTCCACTTGGTCTGGCCTCTTCTCAGCATCAGCCAGGGCCTGGTGCACGCTGTCTAGCGTGCCCTCGATCAGGTGGCGAATGAGGTCCTCGTACTCCTCGCGCGACACCTCCAGGTCGAGGTGCACTGGCACGCCAGCGCGCTCGGCCAAGTGCTCTTCGCGAATCTGGGCATAGGGCTCGAAGCTGAGGCGCTTCTTCGCCTCCTCGACGGCGTGTAAGAGCCGGCTCATCGCCCGACGATCCGCCCGCAAGTCCGGGCCTCCCGAGGCCCTAAAGCGCTCGTGGACGAAGTCCAACAGGAGTTGATCAAAATCATCGCCACCCAGGTGGGTATTGCCATGGCTCGCGAGCACCTCAGTGATCTCGCCGTGCACCTGCACTAATGAGACATCAAAGGTGCCGCCACCCAGGTCGTAGACCAGTACCGTCCGATCTTCCTGGCGGTCGGCCCCATACGCCAGCGCTGCGGCGGTCGGCTCATTGAGGATGCGTACCACTTCGAGGCCAGCGATCTCCCCAGCATCGCGCGTGGCCTGGCGCTGCGCGTCCGAGAAATAGGCTGGTACGGTGATCACAGCCCGCGTCACCGGAGCCCCCAACGCAGCCTCGGCCCGAGTTTTGAGGGCACGTAGAATCAGGGCCGAGATCTCGGCTGGGGAGTAGGTCTGCTCTCCTAGCACCACCCGTTGGTCCGAACCCATCAGGCGTTTGATCGACTTCACCGTGCGCTCTGGATAGAGAATGTACTGGTTGCGCGCTGGGGTACCGACGAGCAACTGCCCCTCAGGAGAGAGCCCAACATATGAGGGCATGATCTGCTCTCCATCGGCGGCCAGCACCTCGACTTTCCCGTCCACGAGCGCGGCGACTTCGGAGTTGGTCGTGCCCAGATCGATGCCTACAATGATGTCAGCCATGGTCTTGCTCTCCTGTCGTGGCCGGCATGCCGCCGACGACCTTCACCTCGGCGACGCGCAACACACGGCCGTTGCTGGTGTACCCTGGGCGGAAGACGTCGAGCACTGTCCCTGGCCCGACGTCTGGCGACTGCACCACTTCCACAGCTTGCATCACCGTGGGGTCGAACGGCCGACCCACACACGGGATCTCCCGCACATCAAGTCGCCGCAGCAGATCATCGAAGCGCTCCCGTGCCAGCAGGTTGCCCTCCACCAGGGCTTCCAGCACCGGGCGCTGACCGAAGTGTGCACGTATGCCCTGCAAGCTCTCAAGACGGCGCTGGGCCTCCGTTAAGCCACGCGTAAAGCGATCGCGGACGTCCAGCAACTCAGTGATCAATTCGAGACGGGCCTCGCGCCGGGCTTCTGCCAGCTTTCTCGCGATCACCTCAGGGCTGGTCGCGGTCTCGGTCAATTGGGTGAGGGCGGCGCTCAGCTCTGCGTGCAGACGGCTGGTGGCTCGGCCCTGGAGTTGGGTCGCGCGCGTCAGGGCGGTGAGTTGGTTGAACATGGAGAAGAGGTCGGGGGCCGGTTCCGAAGACCCCATGACCTCGGGCGCCAGTCCCGGTGGTGGATGCTCCGCCTCAGTCAGATCATCGAGCCATACGGCAACGGCTTCGACCAGCTGGCGACGGCGTTCAGGGTCAAGAGTGCTCACCGACGACCCTCCCGTAGGACGTTGAGCCAGGGGCCTGGCCCTACGTACCGTCGTTCCTTCGGCAAGGCGTCAAGGAGCTCCTCAAGATTCGCCAGCGGTGGCGGACCAAACAGCCGCAACGCTATGCGCCGCTCGTGGTCTTGTAACGTCTCATAGGCTTCGCGGATGCGACGGAAGCCTTCTGGGTCGCGATCAGGCGGGGATTTTCGTACCGCCGCCAGGTACGCGGCACGGACGGCCTCATCATCTGCCGTTTCTTCCAAACCCAGGACCGTGAACGGGTTCATAGCTGCCCTTCCATCCAGGTAAACAAGTCCTCGAACACACCCCGCATCGATGGCCGTCGTGATGGCTTGCGCTGACGCCGCCGCCTGGGCTCTCCGGTGCGGGTGAAACGCGGCGTCGCTCGGCGCCGGCGTTCCGAGTTAATGGTGCGCTGGATTTCCTCCTGCGTCGCAGGTGACTCAGACAGAGCCGGGCTGTCCCACATCCACGGGCTGAACCAGCTCCCTGCGGAGAATGTTTGCAGCGCGGCCGAGGCCTCGCGCACGGCATCCATGTCGCGGGCTCGTCCAGCTAGCTCACGCGCCGCACGCAGACAGTGTTGCGCCCGTTCCTGCGCTTCAATGCCCGTGGCGGCTTTGAGGGCCTGGCCACGCGCCAGTAGAAAGCGGTGCAGCAGCGAGCCATCCTGTGTGAGGCCATGGCTGGATGCGGCATAGGCGAGGGCTGGGTTGCCGATCCACAAGCCTCCCATACACAGGGCGAGGAGCTGTGACAGCGAGGCGGTCTTCAGGCCCTTCTCGGCCTGTGCCACCAATGCCTGTGGCACACTGAGCGGGCGGTTCAGCGCACGGAACAGGTCACAGCCCCGCGCCAGTCCCTCGATGGCCTCCGCTTGTGAAGGTTTCGCCACCGGTTTGGGTGGCTCGATCCCGAAGGACCTGGCGACCGCTTCTAGAATAAGATCGTAGAGGGCTGGGTTCCCCATACTGGTTGCGAGCGTTTGCTCGAGTTGCTCGGCAGTCGAGGCGTCCGCCGCTTTCCGCGCCACCACCCAGCGCAACGCCAGCAGATAGGCCCAATGATCGCCCTCGGCGGCGCGCGGTTCCTGCTCCAAGCGAGCGAGGTCCGTCAAGGCCAGCGCCAGCTTGCCTTCCTTGATCCGCCGCTCTCCTCCGGCCAGGAGCAAGCGAAAACGACTTTGTCGCACCTCCGGATGCACCCGGTTGATCGACTCGGCCTCGGCGAGGAGGTTGAGTGCCTTGCGTACGGCGCTACGACCCTCCGCTGCACGGATCAGGTAGAGCAGAGGCTCCAGGTCCTGGGGATGAGCGCGGCGCCATGCCTCCGCTGTGGCTTCGGCGCGCTTGGGTTGACGCTGATCATAATGCGCCACCAGGGCGCGGAACACCTGTGGGTCAGGGTCTGCCTGCCGAGCCCGCTCCAATAATCCGTCGCGATCGAAACAGGCCGGCAGCTGGCCAGCGCGGACATGCCGTTGCAAGGCTTCCTCGGACTCGACATCGAGGACTTCCCACACCTCCTCCGGATCGCTCGGAAAGAGTGCGGCCATATGAAGCAATACGCGTGACAGCTCTGGCCCCTTGGCTGGGAGGACGCCTGCTGCAACAGCCGCGGTGACATATTCATCCCACAACACGAGGGCATCGCTCCAATCCATGTGTTCAACGGTCAACGCCATCAGCCGCAGGAGGTCCAGATCCTGCCTGCCTCTGGAAATGACCCGCATCAAGGCCTGTGGAGGGAGGTTTTGGCGGTGCCAGTGGTGCAAGATGGTGGCAAGAAATGTCAATCTGAGCCCAGAGTGGGAAGACTCGAGTCGGGGTAGCAAGGCCTGCACCGCCGCACGCGCCGCCCGTACATCCCTGGTGTTCAGAGCATGGGTCAGCTGGGTGAGATGCCCCTCGATCACGGTCCGACCGCCGCTCACTTTGTCGAGCAGGGTGGCCACAGCCACCGACCGCTCCTCCGCAGGCTTGGCTTCTCCGATGAGACGCCGTAGCACTGGTACCAGACGCCCTGGCCCTGAGTCCGGTGGGATGCCATCCAGGTTGGCAGTGACGGACGCATCAGCGCCACGATAGAGCGCATCCAGGGCTCTGATCAAGAGCTTCCACGGCGCCAGCGGAGAGTGACGAGAGACCTCGTCCAACGCCGCGAGCGTCCCATCACGGAGGGGACCAGTCGTCACCGCGGTGAAGAGGTCGCGCACGGCGATGGCCGCGCGCTTGAGTGGATGATCGGCGGGCAGGGCAGTGGAGTCGGCCAGCACTGCAGGGTCGTGCAGAGTCCGGGTGAGAATCGCCTCTAGCTCACGCCGCTGAGTGGGCGGAGCGGCAGATAGTTCAATCAGGAGCGGCTCGAAGTTCCCGCTGGCGACCTCACTCTGGCGTATGAATGGCGCCACTCGCCCCTGAGAGACGGGAAACCGTTCGCTGACAAGCAACGCCAGTGCCCGGGCTTCCTGATGCATACCGCTCGCCATTAAGGCCTGGATACGTGCCTGGTAGGCTTCCACAGCCAGGGCCTCAGCCTCTGAACCGGGTGCCTCCTTGAGGTACTGCTTGGCCGCTTCGACCGCTTCCCGTGTTTGGCCGCGGGCGAGCAGCGCCTCGATATGAGCCCGCCAATCTTCAGCCCCGAGGCCCTCTAGGGTCGAACGTGACCCTTTGACACGCTGGTGTCTATGCTTCTGGCGCTTGGGCATATCGCACCTCTCGCATCGACTGCCTGAAGTGTCGCGTCAACGGTTAACGATTCCCCAGCATGGAAAGCCACCACATGATCAGGGCCTTTGGGGATCACGCCAAACATACCATCGGACGATGCTTCTCGACGTGCGACAGTCTTGGTGTATCGATCCTATTTCACGCGAGGACTGACCCCGACCATAGCCCTACACCCATTGTAGGAGGGACTATCTCCCATTGCAATACCGCACAGGCCTGCACTCTAGCAGACTATCGTTGTTAGTTCCCCGCCCTTCGGCAAGTATCTGGCGATCATGCCGGCGTTGGCTGCGCGAATGCTAGCATCTCCACCTCCACCCCGTGGCCGTTCAAGGGGATGATCTTGCCATCTTTGATGACTGTCGCCAGGTGCTGGCCACCCTGCAAGACCCGGATGTCGGCCAGCGGATCGCTCTTCAGAATGATGACATCCGCCAGCTTGCCCGGCTGCAACGTTCCCAGATCGTCCTCCAGCCCCATGGCGAAGGCCGTGTTCTTTGTGCTGGCGACGATCGCTTCCATAGGCGTGTAGCCCCCATAGCGCACTAGGATCTCGGCCTCGTGGGCATGCAGTTGTCCATAGGGCATCAGGGGCGAATTGCCGCTATCAGTGCCGCACATGATGGTGATCCCCAGCGTCCGGGCGCGTGCCAGCATGTGCACGGCGCTCTCCCAGTGACGCTTGAGCCGGTCCATCTCGCGAGGTCCCCGCCCGAACTCGGCGCCGACTTCCGCCCCGCGTCGCAAGAAGGTCATGGTCGGCATCAGTCGCACCCCGGCCTCAGCCACGACCTCCAGCTCAATGTCGGTGGCCAGGTCAGCGTGCAGAATCCAATCCATGCCTGCCTCGGCGGCGGCCCGGGTCGAGCCCGCTCCGCGCGAGTGAATGGTGACCCGCGCGCCGCGTCGATGTGCCTCCTGCACCACGGCCGACAACTCTTCGGGCGCGATCAACTGCGTATCACCCCAGGTGCTATCTGCTAGCTTGATGAAATCGACGCCATGTTTACACTGCCGGCGCACCTCGGTGATCATCTCCGCGACATCATTGGCCAGCACGCCGATGGTATGCTCCGGTGTGCCCACCCATGATGGCTCGTTGTCCGTGATGCCGCCGTAGGTGACGATAAAGCGCCCGGCACAGGCAAGGCGTGGCCCCTCGATGAGCCCCACAGCGATCGCATCACGGATGGCCACATCGTTGAACCAGGTGCCACCCGGCACAGCGACGCTGGTGACGCCGGTGCGCAACACCTGCTGGGCATTACGCGCCGCCCGTAAGGCGCTGAATCCGGGGCTGGTAGTACCACGCGTGCTCGGTCCTCCTGAGATTTGGGGAAAGCCGAAGGACAGGTGGCAGTGGCCATCGATGAGGCCGGGCATGATCCACTGCCCCGTGGCATCGATGATCTCCATGTTGTCTCGATCGCCATGCAACAGGTCCTCTGGAAGCGGCCCGATGCTCTTGATGCGGTTGCCCTCGATGACCATGGCCTGATTGAGGATGGGAGGGTTCCCCGAGCCGTCTATCAGGGTGCCGTTCTGGATGACGAGAGTCTGTTTGCCCTGACTACCCATATCGATCTCCTTTGCAAGCCTGTGGTCGGGCGGGGCGAGGTATACTTGCCGGGGTGAGTTTGATAGAAGCGGATGGCCACACCCGGGATGCCACCGCCGGTGTTCATCAGTGCCAGCGACGCGGGCCATGATGAACGGTCACCGATGCGAGTGTACGGGGCTTTGTGGGCTATGTCAACGATTGCCATCGAGTGGACTTCCGGTGTAGGATACTCCCCAGGACCCGGCTGGGAGCAGAGGCGCCAGGTTAAGTACCCAGACAGTTTTCCCCCTCCCTGCGGGAGAGGGTTAGGGTGAGGGTATCAGGGCATGGGCAAGCGGTTGGGCTTCCCTCACCCCGGCCCTCTCCCAAGGGGAGAGGGGGCCAAGGGCGCGTCCCCGACTGTTTCTAGCCTTATCCTGGGGCCTCTGTCAGGCGGGCGTGAGGTGGCAAGCGCGATCTGCCAAGGAGGACATCGGTGACCCATTATGATGCCATCGTGCTCGGTGTTGGAGGGATGGGGAGCTCGGCACTGTACCATCTGGCCCGACGGGACCTGCGCGTTCTCGGAATCGAACGCTATAACATCCCTCATGAAATGGGGTCCTCGCACGGATTGACCCGGATTATCCGCCTCGCCTACTACGAACATCCCTCCTATGTGCCGCTGCTCAGACGGGCCTACGAGCTCTGGCGACAATTGGAGAATATGGTGCAGGAGCGCCTGCTCATC
>JBKPCR010000422.1:0-5219 GCA_046727435.1 bacterium
CCACCGTATCCAAGTTTATCGTAAAGCGCCGGGGTCAGCGTAAATAGACGACCGGAATTTGCCCAGCCACACTGATCGAGAGGCTGGTGTCATTGGCCAGAACCCCTGTGGCATCATCTCCATCCACTTGCAGAGCACAGCCGCCTGGGAGCGCTATACGGAGCCCTCTCACCCGTCGGCTCTCCAGCGGACAGAAGCACCGCAAGCGCCGCCAGTACCGCGACATCACTAAGAAGGCAAAGAGCCACGGTCGTGCGATCGGCGTGACCTCGAACAGGCCATCGGCAGAGGATGAGCCTGGCGTCAAGGGCACCCCACCAGCGTACGATGCCACATTACTCACGATTACGGCGCAAGCACCCGGCGGGATGTCTCCAGCTGTCCAGCCTATCTCCGGCGTGTCGAGCTGTAAGGATAGGCTGGGCAAGCGCGCCATGCAGTATCGCAAGGCCAGCATGGCATAGACGCACTCGTTGATGAGCCGTCTCTGGAGGATTGCTTGCATAGTTGGATGGAAGCGCAGTCGTGTGTATGCACGACAGACGAGAGCGTCCCATCCCATACCGCAATAGCACATACAGAAGATCTGGTCATTGAGGCTGAGGATATCGACAGCCATGGTAGGCCCTGTGACCAGCCGCTTGACGATCTCAGCGACGCCGAATATCCGACGTCGCGTCCAGATCTGGTAGATGCCAATAACACGGGCGAAGTCGTTGCCGGTACCTTGAGGGATCACCCCCAGCGCCGCACCGGTGCCGGCGTTGAAGAGACCCTCGGCCACAGCGCGGACCGTGCCATCACCGCCAACCGCGATCACGCGGTCGCACTCGACAGCGGCCCTGCGCGCTTGCTCCACAGCGTACCCAGGGCGCGTCCATTCGAGGCTATAATCCTTCCCTTCAACGTATCCCAAGCGTGCGCAAGCCGCTTGGAGCGTGTTCCAGAGATGTTGGCCACCTCGTGCTCTGGCAATGGGGTTGATCAGAAACTTAACGGGCATGGTGAGCTCAGTAGACTGGGATGGGGCCGCCAGGCAAGCCACCAAAGTGGGTTTCGTCGCCACTTTCCACAAACACGACAAAGACCACGGCAGAGGGTTAGCCGGGAAACGTCTGAAAGGCCTTGTTTAGGATCATTGGGATCAAAGACGATCCTCGCCGGGTTGAAGACAAAGCGATCGACGTGATCGTCTGACCGGGGTTCTCTGGCCATCCCCTCTGCCGAGTTTGGGTCCATCAGAAAGCGATCACTTTGGATAGTGAGCGCAACGCGCCGGTGTCGCACCGCTGCGCACCCAGCTTGGACTGTAAGTTGGCACTGGAGCTGGCTGTGATTCATATATGCGGCAGAGGGATCGCTCACCGCTGGTTCCGGCAACTTGACATACTCGATCACTTCGCAGGCGAAGTCAAATTGATCAGTGTAGGCCGCAGGCTCCTTACCGCTCAGCGTAGATTCATAATCACCTGGATATAATCGATGCTGAAGGTCGGCTGCAACATCATGACTACCGAGACTTCGCCAGCAATCTCCTGGCCGCGCGTGGCCGGCACTTGCAGATCGAAGCCGGTGAGCGCTCCGTCCGGCGGGCACGATCGACCAGGTACAATGCCTCCAGCCGATCGCCGTCGGCCTGTAGGGCAGATGGAGCGTGTCGATGCGTCGAGGCCTGCCTGCCGCGCTGTCAGCCGCACCGGCGTCGCAACTTGCTGCGAGGGGTAGGGAGGTGCAGAAAGTGTGTCAATGAAGATTGGGGCTGCCCTCAAGATTTCGCCACTTGCGGGGCTGAGGGTGCAGTCTGCCGCCGTGAGAGCAGGAAGAGGAGCGGCAGGGTGGCTAGAAACATCGTGCCAAAGGTCCATGCCAGATCGTTATAGGCCAGGATCGCCGCCTGCCGGTTCACTTCGCTATTGACCAGCGCCAGGACCTTCTGTGGTGCTGCGACGGGATCTCCTCCGCCTTGCACCAAGCGGTCGGTGAGGTGGGCGTGATGGCTGAGGTAGGCGGGATTCAGGGGACTGATGTGCTCGATCAAGTGCCCGCGATGGGCGGCGGAGAACCGATCCACAAGCGTCGCCACCAGGGCATAGCCGATGTTGCCCCCGACCCGTCGGAACAGCGTATAGAGGCTGGTCGCAGCCGTCATGTCCTCGCGTCGGATGGTGCTGAGGGAGACCGTGCTCAAGGGCACGAACATGCACGGCACTGCCACGCCCATCACCAGCATGATCGGCACCAGGTTCCAGAACCCTACATTGAGCGAGAGATGCGCCAGTTGCTGGAAGGCCCAATAGGTGATGGCGATCCCTATCCCAATCAGCAGACGTGGGTCGACATAATTGAACAGCCAGCCGATAATTGGCATGACGAAAAACAGGGTGATCATGCGGGGCATAAGGACCAATCCGGCCTGATAGGCGGGATAGTGTAGCAGATGTTGGGTCAATTGCGGCAGACTAAACGTCGTCCCAAAGAATGCGATGCCAAACAGGAAGCCTACCCCGGCGCCGGCGCTGAGGGCAGTATTGCGCAGCACGCGGATATTGACGATCGGCTCTCTGACGCGTAACTCCCAGACGATCAGGGACATCAACGTCACTATGGTCAAGACGGTACCGGCGAGGATCGCGCGCGACGCGAACCAGTTGTGCTCATTCCCCCGCTCCAGAATGATCTGCATGCCAGTGAGACCGGCGGTCAGGAGCGCTATGCCAACCCAGTCGACGCGAGCGATGCCGCGTCGCAGATACGGAGGGTCTCCCACAAAAGTGCTTACCATGAATATCGCCACCATACTGACTGGAATATTGATGTAAAAGATCCACGGCCAGCCATAATTATCGGTCAACCATCCCCCCAGGATAGGGCCGATGGCAGGGGCGAACACCACCCCCATGCCGAAGATCGACATCGCCATGGCTTGCTGTCGGGGGGGGAACGTTTCGCGCAGAATGGCCTGAGAGAGAGGCGTCAAAATGCCTCCAGCCAAGCCCTGTAAGGTCCGATAGAACAGCATCTGGGGGAACGTCTGCGCCGTACCGGCGAGCATCGAACTCAGCGTGAACAGCGCCAACGCGAGGAGGTAGAGACGTTTCCTGCCCAACACCGCACTCCACCAGCTGGCCATGGTGATGGAGAGGATTTCCGCAATACCGTAGCTGGTCGCCACCCAGGTGATGGACGACTGGCTTTGCCCGAAGTTACCCATCATATGGGGCAGCGATACATTCACCACGCTGACGTCCATCACCGCCAGAAAGGTCCCGGACATGACAGCCACGGTCACTAGCCACTTCTTCGCTGGCGGCTCCGACCCAGTAGTCGCGCGATCAGGTGCTTCCGGGCGGCCCAGTGTGCTCGGGGCTGCCGGTGAGCGCCGTGGTGATCTGGGATTCATCGCCACCTCATCGCCTTTGGCTCACTTCACCTTGACTACGGGGACCACCGACATGCCGGGGCTGAGCAGATGGTCGGGGGAAGGGGTTGCATCGAAGACGATCTTCACGGGAATGCGCTGCACCACCTTGACGAAGTTGCCGGTGGCGTTTTCCGGCGGCAGCAGGCTGAAACGCGCGCCGGTCCCGGCCTGGATGCTGTCGACACGCCCTTTGAAACGCGTCGCAGGATAGGCATCGACGGTGATCTCGACCGGCTGCCCCGTCCGCATGTCGGCGAGCTGCGTCTCCATGAAGTTGGCCACCACCCAGACGTCACGTGGCACCATCGCCATCAACGCCTGCCCGACGTGCACATAGGCGCCGGCTTCAACGCTCCGGCGCGTCACACGCCCAGCTTTTGGCGCAGAGATCTGCGTGGAGGAGAGATCGATGACCGCCTGTTCGACCGCCGCTCGTGCCTGCTCGACCTCGGCGCTGGCGAGGTCGGCCTGCGCTCTACTCACCGCCACCTGGTGGGGGGCTGCCTGCGCCGAGGCCAGGCGCCCCAGGGCTTCGCCAATGCGTGCCTGTGCCTCGGCGACCTGTGACTCCGACTGCCGCAGGCTTTCAGCGGCGGTCTGCTGTGCGGCGCGCGCTTCGGCCACCTGGGCTTCGCCGGCGGCCGCCTTCTTGCGCGCTGCTTCGAGCTGGGCCTTCGTGGTGCGGGCAGTGGCGATGGCCTGATCGAGGTCCTGCCGCGAGATTTGCTCCCGCCTGGCGAGTTCCTGCATGCGCTTGACGTCGGCTTCAGCACGGATCGCCTCCGCCTCAGCCGCCAGGATCTGCGCGCGTGACTCCGCCGCGTATGCCAGCGCCGTCTCTACCTGTGCACGTGCTTGCTCGAACCGGCTACGGGCCGATCGCACCTGCGCGCGTGCCGTTTGCACTGCGGCCTGGGTCAACTCGAGGCCTGACGAGGCCTGCTGCACACCCGCGTCGGCGGTGACGTGGGTCAGCGCCACAGTGGCTTGCGCCGCTTGCTGTCTGGCGATGGCGGCCTGCAAGGCGGCACGCGCCTGCGCCAGCCGCGCCGCATATTCACGCGAGTCGACCTCGACCAGCAGATCTCCCTGCTTGACCTCCTGGTTGTCGCTGACATGCACCTGGGCGACATGCCCTGCTACTTTGGAGCTGATCTGGATGATGTGCCCCTCGATAAAGGCGTCGTCGGTCCATTCGTGCGACAGCGCATAGGTATAGTAGGGCACACCAATAAACACGGCGGCGACGAGCAGGGCAGCCGCCGCGGCGAGGAGAAGCGGTCGCTTATACAGTGGCTGCTTGGCTTTCAGTAATTCCTCCACCATACCGTCAGACGACGGCATGACCACATGCTGGCGGCGCTGACCGCGCCGTTCGTCGTGGCCATGTTCCATTTGGTCTGTCATCACCGGTGCCGGCGGGTCCGGACTCTCAGGCAACGTCCGGCTTGAACGGGTGGCATCTTCCGCCATCAATCGATCTCCATGGCGACCTACTCTGGCGCGGCTAAAGCCTGAAAAGAATACCTCGGGGATGGCGCAGCGCGTGTTGAGCATCCTCCATCGTCAGAGGCCCTGAGATGGGCGCACCGCCGCCGCCATATCATCGCCGAATACCCTGTAAAAACAGCGTGACAAATGTGTCGATGACGTGTTCCGGCAAGAGACCCGCTGGACGCTTCACGCCGAAGATCTCATGGATGAGGAGGTAGTGGGCGACCATCCCGACGAACCCCCGAGCGGCCAGGAGGGGGTCCACCGGTTGAAAAGCCCCATCGGCGATCCGCCCCTTAATGTA
>JBKPCR010000423.1:0-9622 GCA_046727435.1 bacterium
TGCCGTCCGGCAAGTGTGTTGACGCACTCCCCTCGACGTACGAGGGCGACTACTCCCCAATGACAGGCTAGAATATACCAGATGGTTGACGGGATCGCTACCTGTAACGGCCCGATAATGTAAATCGTCCTGCCCGAGAACAGCGCATTTTCGTGCCCACATTCAGGCTCTTGCGCACTTTTGGTGAATGCCAGCTGATGGCCTAGCTGATCGTGAGAAGATGGCGCATTTCTCCACTGATTAACAAGGATTTTCGAGTGTGCCACCCTCTACTCGCTCATGGCGATTGTGCTTCAGTTACCCTGAATCACCAAAAGTGCGCAAGAGCCGAGACTGTTTACAAAAGTGAAGGTAAGTAAACGCCCCAAGCGTACGGATCTCTCACTGGATTTGCAAGGGGTTACACCGGGGAGGGAGCGAAGGGTTTAGTAAACACCCCTGTGCCCATGATTTCGGCGGGATATGCTGTGTGTGGATAGTGCACGAATCGTTGCCGTAGTCCAACTCGGCTCGCCCTGGGTGCACTCGCTTGAAGAGCCACCATGGCGGGCAGAGGCCAAATACCAGCCTTCAAGCCTTAAGAAGGAAAGTGTTAACAGATGCGGAGTTACACTGCTCCCGCGAGTCGGCTTAACTCCGCATTAGAGTATATAATGTTCTGACGCGGTTTGCCCTGTCCAGGTGTGCGTGGAGCCGAAGGACCAGTAAAGCGCAAGGGCGTCACCGCGACGCCCGTACGGAATGAAGCTGCCTGTACCGCATAACCCTGCGCCGACCAGTTCGTGATGGTGCCCACGGCTGTGTCCTTCAGGTTTCCGTCATCTCGCGCACGAAGGCACGCCGGGCGGGGTGTCCGGTCCTATGGCCTGGCACGGAGGGTAACCCACCAGGCCTCCAGGACGCCATCGCCCAACGGCCGAATGATGAGGTGAGTCCTAGAAAACGGAGACAACCGAAGCCGGTTGACGGGAGCGTTGGTCGATGTCCCAGTCATCTGGCTCATCAGCGACACCACCCCGGCTTCCGCCCGCACAGACGTATCGGATATCGTCACGAGGTGTGATCCGTGTGCCTACGGATACATGGGGCCGTTGCCCCAGCTGTATGGCATCGTGACCAGGCGAGGCTCAAGGTGCTGCACGTCGGTCTGCCCGCAATAGCCCAGCACCTGATCCAGTTCCTGCCGCAGCAGTTCCAGCATGCCGTGCACCCCTTCCGCCCCATTGACCGCGAGGCCCCAGTACAGGGGGCGCCCCACGGCCACCGCTCGGGCCCCGAGGGCCAGGGCCTTCAGCACGTCGCTGCCGCGGCGCACGCCGGAATCCAGGTAGACCTCGACGCGCCCCGCGCAGACCTCTACGACCTCCGGCAGGCTCTCGATGGCGCTCAAGGTGGCGTCCATTTGCCGCCCGCCGTGCGTCCACACCAGCACCCCATTGACCCCGCAGTCGACCGCCAGGCGGGCGTCCTCGGCCGTGCGAATCCCCTTCAACACCAGGGGTAGGGTGGTCAACGAACGTAGCCAGTCCAGCTCTTTCCAGGTGAGAGCGGGCACGCGCGCCGGCTGCCAGTTGGGCGCCTCATCCGTGCCGCTCATGGCCGGCAGGTCTTCCGGCATGGCGCCAAAGTTCGCCAGCG
This sequence comes from bacterium, assembly GCA_046727435.1. Lineage (GTDB taxonomy): Bacteria > Tectomicrobia > Entotheonellia > J063 > CAVPRW01 > CAVPRW01. The sequence continues at coordinate 1,639 of JBKPCR010000423.1, forward strand.
GGAAGGGGTTCACGTAGCGGTTGCGGATGTCCCGCTCTTTCGGCGCCGGCAGCGGCGTGTCCACCGTCAGGACGATGGCCTTATAGCCGGCCTGCTCGGCGCGCTGCACCAGCATCTTCGTCACGTCGTAGCCCCGGTGGTACAGCTGGAACCATCAGGGGCCGGTGGCCACATTCGCCACGTCTTCCAGGCTGCAGTGGGATGAGGTGCTGAGCATCATCAAGGTCCGGGACATCCCAGCCCCCCGCGCCGTGGCGCATTCGCCCTCCGGGTGCGCCAGTCTGTGGCCGCCGGTGGGACTGACCATCACCGGGAAACTAATGGGGGTGCCCAGCACGGTCGTCGCCAGGTAGCGCTCGGTCACGTCGCGCAAAAAGCGCGGCCGCAGGCTCATGGCGTCAAAAGCCGAGCGATTCCGTTGGGTCGTCAATTCGTCCTTGGAGCCACCGGCGATAAAGTCCCAGTAGTCGTGCGGCAACACCTGCCGAGCACGCGCCTCGTAATCATATAGACTGCCGGGTTCTAAACGCATCAGGACCTCCTTTCGCACATGCGGCCACACGGCGCATCATCAACGCCGACGAAATGCTGTGGGCCAACATCGGGTGCACGATGCACTAGGTGGGCCGTCATGGCCACAGCTCCTTGAGATTGGACAGTGGCCCCAAGCCGCAGCAACGGTCGACCTCCCGACGTGGGGCGCCACACGCGTCGTCGTGGTGCCCAACGGCTCGTCCAAGCAGACCCTCGGTGTGAAGCCGTGCCCTCGCCTCCTCAGAGATGTCCAGTCACGCCTCGGTGAGGCCTGAAAGATCATCACCGGCGCGGCGGACAGGAGACCTGCGGCGGCGAACAGGTGATCCCTGCCACGGGAAGATTCTCAACAGTTCCACGCCTACTTGGTCGAACTGGACCAGCGCGAGCCGCACCTGAGTCGCCACCCATGGCAGGGTCAGGGTGGCCGCGGCTGCGATGGCGTCGGATAATCGACTGGCGTCCACCCGCGTCGCCAACGTGCAATGTGGCACCCATACACCGGGTTGCGTGCGCGCCGTGATGGTGGAGCTCCACCGGCGACAGATCCGTGCCACGGCGGCGTGCACGCGCAGCAATTGGTCGGTGGGCGTCAGGCCATAGAAGAGCACGAGTTCCGGTTCGGTAAACACGCCGACGTGCGAGACCCGGATCTCCAGTCGATGCGGGGGGTGCCCAAGCCCTTCGAGGTCACGAGCCAGGTCGTCGACATGCAGCGTCTCAGATAGGATGAGTGATACGTGGGGGAGGCATCCCGGTCGCGCGAGCGGCGTGGTAAAGCCTTGACTGGCCAATTGGCCCCACACCGCCCTGATGTGCGCCTCCGTGTGAGGGTCGAAGACCAGGCCGATGCCATAGGCCATCAGTGGTTTCCTCCGTCCGTGCACCTGTCGTGAGCCGCAGGGATGGATCGTACCCCACGGTGGCCCTCGCACGAAGGACGGTGCGGCGCCCGACGTCGATGGGAGCTTTGTGGCCCGGCACATGGGTTTGAGGCCATGGGGACCGCCGAGCCCTCGGCTGCAATGCTGGACGTCCCAACCGTGAGCAACTGACGCTGATTAAGTGCTATCGTCTCTTCTTTCTTCCTCAGCGGTTTCATTCCCTCGTGGAGGTGACTTGAGGTTCGATCAGGCGTTTCATCCAGGCGTGCTGTCGTTGGCGCCGCTCTTCCTGAGAAATGAGGGGGCAACTCGCACAATAGTGCTCCTGCCGCAGGCGATAGCACCGACAGCAACTGGCCCCACGATGATACACATGCGTCACGTGTTGATACGTCACGGGGTAAAACTCTGGCTGCATCTGGGAGACCACATCGTGCCCCGCAAAGAATTGCCGCACCCAGGATAACCCCTGGGTCTGTTCGCCGATCTCACCAAAGATCTGGATACATTGCGAGCCCCACGCGGAGGTGATCATGCCCCAGATGCCCCGCATCGAAAAATGTGACCAGTCATAAAGGGCGTCCACAACCGGTTGGGCCTGTTGCACCAGACTCGTTCTGAGCCACGCGAAGAGGGCTTGTGGACTGGACAGCCAGCGAATGGAGGGGTGTGGCGCCACCCCGTCTTGTGGCAGCATCACGCCTGCCGGGTGATGCAGGGCGACTCGTTCAAACGACCCATGTTCATTGAATTTGAAGGAGACATTATCAAGCGTAATCGTCGGCACACAGGAATAGAACAGATACGGGGCCATGGCGACGCCAGACGACCAGCCATACCGCAAGGCAACGGAGGCGGCGATGGTGCGACGGTCGGCGGTCTGCAGCCGCTCGCCAATCCGTGCGAGAAGCGCCTGGAATAGGCCCTCCCTGGCCGTCATCAACGCGGTCCCAGGAATCCAGCCTGGGCCACGTGGCTGACCGATTTCCACATACCACTTGGGATGCCTCGCCCATAATGCCTGATACATGGCAATCATGGGAGACGGCGTTTGGCTCTCTTCAAGGTTCATGACTCCCTCCCCACGTCATAATGATGTCGAGACATGTGCCACGCAGGCAGACAAGGCAGGTCTCGCCGTGCCGCCACCCGTCCCAGGCGTTGGGATCTGCCCCTGTGGATAGGCCCAGGACACGCGTGGTCATCGGCACGTTTTTCCTCCATCTGCCGACTGTGGGCGGCCGACGCAGAAGCCCTTCGAGGGGTGGCACGGCAGCACGCATGCCGGACATGGCTCTCTTAGCCTCGCGGCGCGTGATCATCAGCTGGGGGCATGGCCGCCGCAAGACGTGCGCCTGTCTGCCCCCAGAGGTCCGTGTAGATGCGCGAGTCGAGACGTCTCCGAGCACGCCAGTCCACCGCTTCTCGTCTGGGCCGCACGTCGAATGCCTGGGGGATCCCCAGGCAGAGATAGGCGATGAGCTGCACCCTGGGGGGCAACGCGAGCAGCCGTGCGACCGCTCCAGCGTCTAAGAGCCTGATCCACTCGACCCCAAGCCCCTCGGCACATGCCGCCGTCTCCATCGGGATCGGATCGGCCGCGAAGTGTTGGACCCGCCCGCAGCCGCGGATGAGACGATAGATCACCTCGCGCTCCGCGGCGCTATACGTCCGCTCGAGCAGTTGTGCCAACGGTTCGTGCATGACCCACCTCTCTCAGCGCTCGCGGAGAGCACAGGGCGGGCCATCAAAAACACCCCACCTCTTGGCACAAGTGGAGTCTCGTGAAGTAGCCATGCCTGATCTCCTCATCCGCGAAGGAGTACCTATGCAGGCTCTAGAGGCCGGTCTCCTGACTGACGGATCATCCTACTGGCCAACGCCTTCCCAGCGGTATCCCCACCAGTGGCATATCCCGTTGGCGCTCGTCCCCGCTCACAGTGGCGCGTCCGTGCGGGATTTCCACCCTCTTCCCGTGAGCTCCACCTCTAGAGTCATCACTTGCACACATTCACAGCCGTATCCGGCCTGGCCGTGTGCCAGTCGGGCCGTCGATGTCACCCGCGAGGCTCAGGCCGTGGAGTGCGTGTTCCGGAAAGAGCTCGGCGTGAGCCCTGCGGCTTCAGCGCGCCGAGCCCTCTCGTCTATGCGTCGTGTGTCCTCTGGACCGTGTGACGCCGTAAACGTTGGTCATGACGCCCGTGCCAGCCGAGAAGTCGCCCCGCGCCAGGGTTGGACCCAGGCGGCTAGGACCGCATGCACGAGCACCAACCCACCCAGCCAGGCGGCGTCGATGAGAGCCAAGCGCCCGACTATCGCCGGTGCGAAGACGTTACCGCTGCCAAGGACGAAGGCGACAGTCAGCAGGGCGACCTCATACACCACGAAGGCGGTCCCGAAGGCAAGAGGCAGTCGGAGCCATCCTGGCGACGTGTGGAACCGCCCGAGCGCCCCCGAGGCGGCCAGCGTCGCCAACACCGCTGCGGCACCGATAGCTAGGCCCCAGAGCACGGTGTTGAGCGTCCAGGGATACCCCAAGGCCCCGAAGCCGACCGCCTGGTTTGCCAGCCAGATGACGGTCATGGTGCCAAGCGCGCTGCGGAGTCGGAGCGTGCCGGCCGTCGCGACTGCAAACGCGGCGAACGGCGCCACGCAGGTCAACGCCAGACTGCCTCCGACCGCAGCCACGGCCAGGATCGCCGGCCACAGCCGCGTGACAAGGGTCGACGCCTCAGCCGTCGTGGCGGTCCCGCGTGGGAGAGCGCCAACGGCCGGTGAACCAGTTGAGCATCCGTGCGTCATCATCGAACAGTCTCCTTTCATGGGCAAAACATCGTGTTATCAGTCGTGGGCGTGAACCGCTTGGGCGGCCAGTCTGGGTGGCCCACTTTGGCGCGCGCGGCCAGGTCTGCCAGGAGCTGCCGTTCCTTGGGCGTCAGAGAGTCGGTGAGCCAGTCCAGATGCCAGCGTGGATCCTCGGCCTCCTCATCGAGGAGGAGATGTCGGACGGTCGCTAACGGCTGCACGTCACTGAGCTGCCGACGGATCACCGGCAAGACGAACGCCTCCTCTTCTTCCAGCATGCCTGCCGTCCGTCCGCGATGAGCGGACCTATGGTATCATTCATACACCCTCCTCTCAGGGGCTTGCGCGCAGCCTTGGTCAAGGCCGTCTATTCGGCGAGTCTTGGCTTCACCAGTCATTACCGGTCGTCCTCTCCATGAGGGAACGCGGCGCAGCGAGGCATAGGGCCGGATGATTACGCGCCGATCGCCCACCCATGCATGGCACATCAGTGAGCTCACCTGTCGTCTCGACGGGTGACCACGCGGGCGGTTGGGATACGCGTTCCCGTGACCACTGACGCCAGCCTTCCCATGCAGGCACGGGGGTATATGGGAGCAGGCTGTGCCCCGCGACGTCCTCATACAGACCCCAACTGTCCCGCGCCAGTTGTGCCATCTCGTCGTCTGTGATCGATGCTGGCTCCCATGGTGTCCGCGCCGGTCGCTCGCGCAGAAGCCTCAGGACCAGGGCCCACCACTGACGGAGCCTACTCCTCATCACTCACCTCGGCGTCAGCGTGGCGCTCGGCGGCTCAGAAGTTCACCGCGACGCCGCCACGCACGCTAATCCCCTGCGCCGAAAAGCCAATTGCCTGCTCATACTGCTCATTCAGGAGGTTTTCGAACTTGAGCTGCACGCGCAGGCTCCTAACCCTCCAGACGTTTCGAAACACCGCATAGGAGCCCGCCAGGTTGATGAGCGTAAACCCGGGCAGCGTCACCCGTGGGGAGCCAGGCTGAGAGAAATCCCGGTCGATGGCCGAGCCCACCACATTGGCGGTGAACGCCACCGTCAACCGTTCCCCGAGATAGGTCAGCCCGACACTGCCTTGATGTTTCGGACGGCGCAGCAGCGGTTGCCCCGGTGGGAACGCCGTGCCACCGATCCCCCCATCCTTGACCACCTTGGTTTCCAGAAACGTATAACTGCCGTCCAACCGGAACTGCCATGGCAGCAACACCTGAAACCCGGCCTCGACGCCACTCGCTTCGGCCTCCGAGACATTCTGAAAATTTGGCCCTGGCCCACTCACGAACGCAATCAGGTCCTTGTACGTATTGTGAAAGTAGGTGGCGCTCAGTAGGGCGCGGCCATCCAGGAACGGTTGATCCAGGCCAATCTCCCAACTGAGCGACTCCTCGGGTTTAAGATTGGGGTTGCCAACGACAAAGGGGCTGCCGGTGCCAAATTCCTCGATAAAGCTCGGGAAGCGGATGCCGGTCGCATAGCCACCACGCAGCTTGGTCTGTGTCCAGGGGAGGGTGTACGAGGCCGATACCCGCGGGTTCGTATCCACGCCAAACACCGAACTGTCTTCGACGCGCACGCCGGCGATCAGCGTCGCCTGCTTGCGCCAGTTGAGTAGGAATTGGGTGTAATAGCCTTGTTGCGAGCGCGACGGCTCAACACTGTCGGTCGTGTCGCCGAAGGTGGAGCGCTGGTCCAATTTCTCATCCTGGGCCTCGATGCCGAGGGTCCAGGTCGTGGCCACCTGAGAAAATTCCGGCAGCGACATGTTCCAATAATAATTCAGGAGCAGCCGCTGTTGATTGCTGGTAGTGCGGGAGGCAGCGAAGTCGACCGGTGGATTGAACGGATCTTCGAAGACAGCATCGATGAGATTGTATCCCAGCAGCAGCACTTGCTCCCACCAAGGCGTAATCGCATGGGTGCCCCGCAGCGACAGGAGGAGGCGCTGGCGATCCTGGAATTGGTCGGGATCAAGGGGGCTGAGCCGATCGCCAGCCGACTCCGTCGGAAACGCGAAGTGGCTGTCGCTGTAGCGCGCGCTGAAGGCCAGCTTCAGCGCCTCGATCGGCTGATAATCCAGGCCCGAGCTCACGGTGAAATCGCGATAGTCATTATTGATCGGTAAAAACCCCGTCGTGCTGACGTAACCCACGCCAAGCGAGCCCCCAAAGCGCTCCGTCCCGCCAGTCACGGCTCCACGCCCTTCAAAGGTGTTGTAGTTACCGCCTGCCAGTGAGACCTTGCTTTGCAGCGGTCCATGGCCGCGGCGGGTGAAGATCTGAATCACCGACCCGATCGCATTCGAGCCATACAATGCGCTCTGCGGCCCTCGAATGATCTCGATGCGTTCGATGTTGTCAGTCGTCAGATCGGAGAAATCATAGCCTCCTCCGGCGTCATTTACTGGTACACCGTCAATCAGCACCAGGTTGAAGTTCGAATTACCCCCACGCGGAAACACGCTCGTGACCCCACCCCGGCTGCCGGTTTGCGTCACGCTCAAACCTGGTACGGTGCGCAGCAACTGGAACACGTCCGTCACCTGACGGCTTTCAATGTCCTGCCGATCGATCACCGTGATGGCCGCAGGCAACTCGCTCACCGGCACCGCAACCTGGGTGCCCGTCACCACGACTGGGTCGAGGCGCACCGGTTCCGCCGCGGTAACTGTTGATCCCGTCATGCCCCGCTCGATCATGGATAGCCATTCGGCAGAGATCCCTACGAGGTTCACGCACATGATGCTGACACCCACAGCCCACGCCCTCTGCATGCCTATGCCCCCTGCCACATGTTCCCATCCGATGGTGGAGATCGCGCTACTCGGGGGTCACCCACGATGACCGCAAGCGCATGCGTGCGCGCGACGAGCTACGACCGGGCGCACCGTGCACGTGAATGTAGGCGCGACGATTGTCTGGTGGTCGAGAGGATGGAAGGCTCAGCAGGCAATAAAAAAAATCCCCACCCAGGGTATGGGGCGGGGATGCTTGAAAGGGCCATGCCTCACACTCCTCGTCTCGCGAAGGAGTCTTCGTGACGGCTATAGAGGTCGGTCTCCTGACTTGCGGATCATCCTACTCACCAACGCCTTCCCAGCCGTCTCGTGGCCAGTGGCCTGCCCTGTTGGCTTTCGTCCCCGCTTACAGTGGCGCGTCCGTGAGGGATTTGCACCCTCTTCCCGTCAGTCTCATCTCTATAGCGAGAATAGCAATTGACTCTAGAGCAGTATCATCTGGCGCAGCAAATGTCAAGTCTTGTGTTTGGTATATCCGCGAATCTTCTCCACGGATGTGAACCATGTCATCTGCAACGTTGAGGGTGTTGACCTTCCAGGGGACGCAGAGATGAGACGCACAGGTTCGCACCACGCTCACGGTGAGGGCGTCAGGCGTCGCGGCTCAGCGGATGACCTCATCCGCCTGGGAGAGGAGTGTCGGCGCAATCGTGAGGCCTAGGGCCTGCGCGGTGTGGAGGTTAATCACCAGCTCAAACGTCGTGGGCTGCTCGATGGGCAGGTCACCGGGTTTTGCGCCTTTGAGGATCTTGTCGACGTAGCCGGCGACGCGCCGGAACATCTCCTCGGGGCGCGGGCCATAGGCCATGAGCCCTCCCGCCTCCACAAAGGCTTTGAGTTCGTAGATCGCCGGCAGCTGGTGCTGGGTCGCCAACGTCACAATCCGGGTGCGGTGCTGCAGGGTAAAGACATCGCCGAACGTGATGAGCGCGTCGGCCGGCGCCTGGCGCAT
>JBKPCR010000424.1:0-7116 GCA_046727435.1 bacterium
TCTCTAAGACGAGCAAGCGATAGACGGTTGGCGGCGCGCAGAAGGTGCTGATGGGATAGCGCTCAAGAAGCTCCAGGGTCTGCCGGGCATCGAAGCGACCTCGCCCGTCGAACGTAAACATCGCCGCCCCCATGATCCAGGGGCCGAATAGGTTGCTGTATGCCGCTTTGGCCCATCCCGTATCGGAAAGGTTCCAATGCAGATCGGTGGGCTTCAGGTCCAACCAGTACTTGCCCGTGACGATATGCCCGATGGGATACGACACATGTGTGTGCAGAACCATTTTGGGATAGCCCACGGTGCCTGAGGTGAAGTAGATCATCATGGGCTCATCGCTGCGCGTCGGTTCGGGTTTGAGAGTGCTCATGGCCGAGGCCACCGCCCGGGCATAGTTGACCCAGCCCGCACGTTCCGCCCCAAGTACAATCTTCAGACGCAATGTCGGGCATTCATTGGCCACCTGTTCCACCTTCAGCGCCCCTTCTTCGTCGGTGATCACAGCGACTGCTTCAGCCGCTTGGATACGATAGGCGACATCCTTCGGAGTCAACAGGGTCGTGCCGGGCATGGAGATGGCGCCGATTTTCATGATGCCGAGCACCGCTTCCCACCACTCGGGCAGGCGGGGCGACATGATTAAGATGCGGTTGCCCTTGAGGATGCCCATGGTGCGCAAGGCATTGCCTACCTGGTTCGAACGCACCGTGAAGTCGCGGAAGGTGAGGCGCTTTTCATCCCCGCGTTCGTTGACCCACAGCATCGCCAGCTTCTGGGCATCCTCACCCCAGCGATCGACCACGTCGACGGCGAAATTGTAGTGCGTGGGGACTTCCCAGCGAAACTCGCGGCAGGCCTGTTCGTAATCGACCATCTCAGGATACACAGAGAACCCTCCTCCCGAAGGATAGTCCTGAGTCCTGAGTGTAGGAAAGCTTTACTCTTCAGGACTCAGCACTCAGGACTCAGCACTGTTTTTATGGCGCTTTGGCGACCGGATTTTCTAGCACCCCCAGCCCGGCGATCTCGACGCGCACTGTTTCACCCGGTCGCAGCCAGCGGGGCGGCTTGCGTGTGAACCCGACCCCAGCGGGAGTGCCGGTGGAAATCACGTCACCTGGCTCCAGCGTCATGACTTGCGACAGGTATTCTACCGTCTCAGGGATCTTAAAAATGAGCTGGCGAGTGTTAGACCGCTGTAGGACTTCGTCTGCGATGCTGAGACTGAGGTCGAGGGTGTGTGGATCCGGGATTTCATCTTTGAGCACGAGGGCCGGGCCCATCGGGCAATGCGTATCAAAGGTCTTGCCTACCATCCACTGCGAGGTCACGAACTGATAATCGCGGGCGCTCACATCGTTGATGATGGTATAGCCGGCAACATAGTCCATGGCGCGTTCGCGGGGGATATGATGACCGTGGCGTCCGATGACAAAGGCAAATTCCGCCTCATAGTCGATCTGCTCCGTAGTGCGTGGAATGAGAATGGTTGCACCGGGTCCGACCACACTATTGTTATACTTGGCGAACAACGTCGGTACCTCAGGGATCTTCTGGCCCGTCTCCTCGGCGTGATCGCGGTAGTTAAGGCCCAAGAGAATCAGCTTCCCCGGTCGTGGGATTGGGGCCTTGAGCGCCACCTCGCTGCGCGTGAACACCACCCCGTCACGCTTCAATCCTTCGGCCTGCTCTCCGGAGCCGAGCCCCTCCTGCACGTACCCCTCGGCCTCGCGGATGGCCGCCAGCGCTCGTTCGCCCGCCTCTAAGATGCCGATCATGTCTGCCGGCACGAGGGCATCAGCCATCGCCTCGGCGCGTGGGTCTCCACGTTGCGCCAAAAGCACTGTATAAGCCCGGTTGACATCGATCACATGCTCCCGTTCAAGCAGCCCCACACGCTGAACGCCTCGATGGCCATAGGTCACGAGTTTCATCTCAGTCTCTCCTCAGTTAAGGCTCTGTATGTGATGCTTAGCGTTGTTCAGACGCCGGAAACAAGGGTTAGCCCAAGGTAGTCCAAAGGTAAAATCGCTGTCAAGCTGATTTGTGGCGGTGACCCTGGGTTATCACCTGCTAAGGAAGAGATGGCTGGTCTGCACTGGCAATGATGGGGGTTGGATAAGGCCGGTTGACGATATGCGTGCTGCATGCTCTCTCGATCACAGCTTCTGCCGGAATTTTGACATGCGTCGATTTCTTGACGGTCGAGCGATGGCCTCTTAGACTGGTTTTTCGACCGCCAGCGTGGCCGAGAACCACCCGAACCGCCAGAGAAGCCACTTTGAAATGTATTATCGAAATTTATCAAAAATATAATATAATGATATTGGTATTGCTCCGCATAACTCGGAAGCAATACGGGCGTCATATTCAGAGGTCGCCAGCATTGTGGGAGGAGAAGCGTTCCATGGCACAGAAGCAGCGCGTGGTGATTACGGGTCTCGGCGCCATTGCCCCAAACGGCATCGGCAAGGAGGCTTTTTGGGAGAGCCTGATCCAGGGACGCTCTGGGATCTGCCGGATCACGCACTTCGATGCCAGTCAGTTCCCTTGTCAGATCGCGGGAGAGGTAACTGGTTTTCAGCCGACTTCATTCATCGACCGACAAGATGTGAAGCGCATGTCGCGTGTCTCTCAATTCGCCGTTGTTGCGGCCAAGATGGCCTGCGACAACGCAGGCTTTGAGGTCACAGCAGCGAACGCCAGAAGGATCGGAGTCTGCTTTGGGACCTCGGCAGGGATGGGCGAGATCTTCGAGACCTCGCACCTTCCATTCTTGGACAGGGGAGTCCGTGGGATCCATCCCTCCGCAATGTTCGAGTTTTCCCCCCATGGAGTGTCGAGTCACGTCGCAATTGCACTAGGTGCCAGTGGAGTCTGTGGGTCAGTTTCCACAGGTTGTACGGCGGGACTGGACGCCCTCCATTGGGGCTATCTGCGGCTTTGTTCTGGACATGCCTCGATTATGGTTGTTGGGGGCGCTGAAGCCTTACTGAGCCCGTTTGCATTTGGTGCCATCTGTGCGTCTGGGGTGCTCTCGAAGCGCAACGAGTCACCCGAGGAAGCCTCACGACCCTTCGATTTTCATCGGGACGGCATGGTCCTGAGCGAAGGTGCCGGCGCAGTCGTCCTGGAAACATTAGCGCAGGCGCTGGAACGTGAGGCCCCCATCTATGCGGAGGTTCTTGGGTGTACTACGGTGCGCGACGGCCCAGAGCTTTTCAGGTGTGACCTCAGCGGCTCAGACATGGCACGGGTGATGGAAATCGCCCTCTACGAGTCGGGGCTGTCAAAATCGTGTATCGACTATATCAATGCCCATGCTCTGGGTTTCCGGGATTACGACATGGCCGAAACGAACGCCATTAAGGCCGTCTTCGGAGACCAGGCCTATCACATCCCTGTCAGCTCGCTGAAATCCATCATTGGACACCCCTTCGCAGCAGCAAGCGCTCTTCAGGTCGTGGCCTCCTGTTTGACCATACAGCACCAAATCATCTCTCCGACAATTAATTACAATACCCCCGACCCTTGCTGCGACCTTGATTACGTCCCGAACCGAGCACGCAGGGCGCGCGTGCGCACCCTCCTCGTACACGCGCACGGCATGGGCGGAACCGACTCAGCGCTTGTGCTTGGGAAATATGACGCGACGTTGGAGTCACCATGGAGCTGAATCTCGTCGCGACCTTGCCTCTATGGATGATCAACCTTGCCCTGGCGGGGCTAGTCTATTGCCGGCGCCCTCGAAAACTGTGTCATCATGCCTTTGCGGTGTTTGTCTCGATGATCGTCAGCTGGTCGTTCTGCACGACCATGTTCTATGTATACGCCGCTCATCCTTCCCAACTCCTGTGGGGGCGCCTAGCTTTTACTGCCGTCTGCCTTATTGGGAGTACCTTTACTGTCTTCTGCCAAGTCTTCCCAGATCGCGATAACCTGAGACTGAGTAGGAAGAGCCGCTTCCTCGTTCTGCTAGGCCTGCTGTTGGCCGGCCTCAGCCTCACACCGATGATTCTGCGTCGTCTAGACATCACCAGTACAGGAGGTGTTCAGCGTAACTACGGCCCCATGTACTCGGTGTTCGGCGGGTATATATTGACCGTGCTCGGTCATGGGGTTTGGACCTTGGCCAGACAATGGCAGAGCGCCCGTGGGCGTAGTCGGCTCCAGATTCAGTATCTTGGATTGGGCTTGTGCTTGTTCTTTTGCGGCGGCGTCACCACGAATCTCATCATTCCTACCTTGATTCCAAGCACGCGTGCTGGCCTCCATGGTCCGTATTTCAGCCTGTTTCTGGTCGGCTTGACGGCCCATGCAATTATTCGGCATCGCCTCATGGACATGCGAGTGGTCATCCGCCAGAGCGTGACTTATGGTTTATCAGCAGGAGCCGCCGTGGGTATCATCTGGGGTCTCTTCCTCGCTATCGACAAGGGGCTTGGGGTCAAATTCCAGCCATCCTCGGCCTTTCTTCCGCTGATGATTGGTGGTGCCGGCGCTATCGTTTTTCATCCAATTCGAACCACCATCCAGTACTTACTTGATCGCTACTGTTACCGCAGGGAATACGATTATCGTCAGGCCATTCGGATAATCAGTCAGGTGTTGGCCAGTCTTCTACGCATCGACCCTCTATGCGAGCGCCTGACCATGTTCATCCTCAACACGCTCAAAGTAGAAGAGGTAGCCGTGTACCTGTGCCACGAGGACTCGTTCATCGAACAGCGCTCGTACCAACACGCAAGCAATGGAGAGCAAGGCCAGACAGGTGCTCTCACCATGGTATCCCCCAGCCTTATGACGCTGCTTGAGCGCGCCCGTCAGCCCATTCTCCAGGATGAGTTGGCGCTCTGGACAGATGTGAGTGATCAGGCACATCTGCATGAAGAGTTCATGCTCCTGCGCAGCCAAGTGCTCATCCCCCTGTTCATTGAGCAGGAGGTTGCCGGCTTCATCGCGGTTGGCGAAAAACGTTCAGGCGATCCGTTCTTCACCCAGGATATCGAATTCCTGGCGACGATCGGTCATCAGGCAGACGCGGCATTGAAACGGGGCCAGCTCCACGAAGAAGTGGCCTGGATGAAGGAATATAACGAAAGTATTCTGCGACACATGAAGAGTGGGCTAGTGGTGATCAGTCACGACAATCTGATCACGGTGGTGAACGAAGCGGCGGCACGTATGCTGGGGATACATGCCACGGAGATCGTCGGCCAGCCTCTCGAAAAGCTCATCGCGTGTGGACTGGGGCTACCGCTCCTCGATACTCTCCTAGAAAAGACGGTCTATACCAACCACGAAGCTACACTCATGACCGGCTCGGGGCAGACCCTGCCCGTCGTCTTGAGCACGTCGATTCTGCATGGGGAGGATGATCAGCCTAACGGGGCAATCTTGGCGTTCAATGATCTGTCACAGATCAAAGCCCTTGAAGAAGAAAAGCGCCGCATCGAACGCCTGGCTTCTATTGGCGCCTTCATGGCCGGTATCGCCCATGAAATCAAAAACCCCTTGGTCGCCATCAAGACGTTGGCGGAACTTTTGCCGGAGCAATACGATGACGTGGAATTCCGCGAGACATTTACGAAAGTGACGCTCAGTGAGGTCGACCGTATCGACGGGTTAGTGCGTCGGCTGCGAAGCTTGTCAAGTGGTTCCACCGTGCCGTTGCATCCGCTAAACATCCTCGCTCCTCTCGAAGAGACGCTTTCTCTGGTATCTGGTGAGCTCACGCGCCACCACATTAATGTGATACGTGACTATCAGTCACCAGTACCACCGATCATGGGCGATCACGATCAACTGAAGCAAGTATTTGTGAATCTTTGTTTGAATAGTGTTGAAGCAATAGGGGAGGTCGGGACGCTGATGGTGACCGTGGAGAATCGAGATAAACCTGTCGGGCAGGCATCCGAGTTGATCATTCAGATCGCCGATACGGGTTCGGGCATTCCCGCCGAACACCTCTCCACTATCTTTGATCCCTTCTTTACGTTGAAAGAGCAGGGGACCGGCTTGGGATTAGCGATTTGCCGAGGCATTATCGACTACCATCGCGGGTCGATTACTGCAGCGAACAGTTCTGAGGACTCCGGAGCGGTCTTCACGGTTAAACTTCCAGTGGTACAGGGAGTCGAGGGGTATGAAAGCACTGTTGCTGGTGGCTAACAAGCAAGAACGACTCACCCAGTTGCAGAAGTTGCTCGGTGAGACGCATACGCTGTTCACAGCTGAATCTCCGGCAGATGCCGTGGAGTTCCTGCAGCTCACCAAGGTGGACGTGGTGATAGGGGCCTTTGACACGCGTTCTCCGCAAATCGTCCAGTTTTTCGAGCAAATCAAGACGGTGCAACGCCACTGCGTCACCCTCTACTTGGCACCTCCGCCTCCCCCCGACGGTGCGAGTGAGGAGACATCCATTCCCCGAACCGACTTTGTCCTGCGCCGTCCATTCTCCCGTGAGGATCTCTGCCAGGTCATTGACCAAGCTCTGGAAAAACAGCACCTGCTCGAAGAACTCGCCTCCGTGCGCGGTCAGGCAGGAGCCCAACCCGCTCCAGTCGCTCCCAAGCTCAACAACGATCTATCGCTGTCAAGGATTGGGCAGATCCTGCGGGATTTCGCCAAGGCCTTCAGTGCGAAGTCCGATTTACACCGCGCCCTGAATCTGTTTCTCGATGCCATTGGAGAATTCCTGCGCCCGAGTCGGATGTCGATCCTCGTTCGCAATACCACCACTCGTGAGTTCGCGATACGTGCCCACCGCGGCCTTCAGCCTCAGATCGCTGACAGCCTACGCCTCCGCGCCAACGAGGGGCTACCGCTGTGGCTCATGACGGAGGCCCGAATCCTCCATCGTGCCGAGGTCGAAAGTCATCTGCACACGCCGATTTACCTGGATGTCCATCGTGAGATGCAAGCCCTGCGGACGGTGGCGAGCATCCCCTTGATCGCCTCCAGCAGCCTAGTTGGCATCCTCAATCTCGGTGAACGCGTCACCGGCCTGCCATACACCGATGACGAGCTCGAGATCCTGTTCAGCTTAGCTGGCCAGGTGGCCATCAGCATCCAAGACATCAATCTGCAAGAGGAGTTCCAATCGCAGAAGACGTGCAT
>JBKPCR010000425.1:0-39401 GCA_046727435.1 bacterium
TGCATTTTCCTTTCCTCCAGCGGGACACCAGCTGTCCGCATGCCAATGGGTACCCTTGGCTGAGAGCTGATGCTGCCGCAACCAGGGTGTGTGCCACCGCATGGCATCACCGTCGAAGACGTCATTGCAGGTTGCACTCGAGGAAGAGGGACAAACGGAGGGGGCGGAGCCTTGCCTATCCTTGGCAATGTCTGGGCCCAGGCCGCGACGGCTGGCGTGGAAGTGTACGCCGACCGGGATTGACCTGGCACCGGCGTTGAGGCTGCCGAGGGCACGGCCGACGATAATTGGGGGCGAAGGACCTGCGTTTCCGAGGCAAGGTGCAGCCCTCGTGTGGGAGATCCACGTATGGCTCTTGTAGCACAGCGCGGAATTTCCATCATTCTTCCAGCCTATAACGAAGAAGATAACATCGCCAAAGCCGTTGAACAGGCGGTGCATTGTGTCAAAGCCTTGTTTCAGGATTGGGAGGTCATCGTCGTCAATGACGGCAGTCAGGACAAGACGCGTGAGATCATCGATGGGCTGAGCGAGCAGAATGAGCGCGTCATCGCGCTGCATCATTCCAGCAATCAAGGCTATGGTGCAGCCCTCAAAACTGGCATCCTCCAGGCTCGCCAAGAGCTTATCTTCTTCTGCGATTCCGATCTGCAATTTCATCTCAGCGAGCTCGTGTTGCCGCTCACCTGGATCGAACAATACGACATCGTCATCGGCTATCGGGCGAAACGCCAGGATCCCTGGCATCGTCGCCTCAATGCGCTGGGCTGGAAGGCGCTTGTACGCCTCTTGGTAGGGTTGCGGGTGCGCGATATCGATTGTGCCTTCAAATTGTTTCGCAGCGCCGTCTTCAGCGCCATCAAAATCGATGCGGTGGGCGCCATGGTGAATACCGATATCTTGGTGCAGGCGACGCGCATGGGATTCAAGATCAAAGAGGTGCCGGTGACGCATTTCCCGCGGCTACAGGGCCAGCAGACTGGCGCCAATATCCGGGTGGTGCTGCGGGCATTCAAAGAGCTCTTCTGGCTGTATCGCAAGCTGCGCAATATCCATCCTATTGTGTTCACCTACGATCGCCGACGAGTACGGCAGGGGCAGGGCTTTCAAGACAGACGCCGAATCGAGCGGCGCCAGGTTATGTTACCGATCAATTTCCCTGATCGGCGGCGCCGGTTCGTCCGCATTGCCGGCGCCGAAATCCCCCTGACGTTCTCGACCGATGTCACCAATCTTCTGGCTGGCATACCACGCCGCCCCTTACAAATCGCCATGGTGGTCGCCTCGCCCTTTCCGGCCAATCATGGGACGCCGGCGGGGATTCGGGAGGCAGCCGAGGCAATCGCCCAAAAAGGTCATGGTGTGCATCTCGTGACCTATCACTTTGGGCACGGCAAAGCACCACAGGGGGTGCGGATTGTGCGCATCCCAAACCTCGGCTTCGGTCGGAAGATCGTGGTTGGCCCCACGTGGCAGAAGCCGATCCTCGACCTCTTGATGGTCCTGACGCTGTGTCGAGTAATCCGTCGAGAAGGCATTGATTTGATCCATGCCCACAACTATGAAGGGGCACTCATCGGCTCTCTGGCCAAGCTCCTCACCCGCCGCCGACTGATCTACAACGCCGTCAATACGATGAGCGATGAGCTGCCGACCTACAACTTCCTCAAGCCGCAACGGTTGGTGGCCTGGCTGGCGCGACGTCTGGACCAGTGCGTCCCACGCTTGGCCGATCGGGTGATCGCTATCTCTGATGAGTTGGGCCGATTTTTGCGGGGGCGTGGCGTTCGGTCCGACCATCTCCATGTCATTCCACTGGGAGTGGATGGCAGCGCCTTTCAGGATATTCCCGAAGGCCAGTGCCAAGCACTCCGTGCGCGGCACGGCATCGACGAGAGACCGCTGGTGATGTATACCGGCGTTCTCGATCGTTTTCAGCGTCTCGATTACTTGCTGCAAGGCATGCGGGTCGTTGTCGATCGGCTGCCTGAGGCCCGTCTCCTGTTGGTGGCCAATGTGGCGAGGGCCGAGGACCTCCAGGAGTGTCGTCGGATGATCGCCACACTTCAGCTGGAGCGGCATGTAGCCATTGTCATACATCGGTCTTTTACGGAGATCCCACTGTTTCTGGCGGCTGCGGATGTGACCGTGGTGCCGCGGCCCCAATGCCCAGGATTCCCGGTCAAACTGCTCAATTACATGGCGGCGGGGAAACCCATCGTGGTCTTTGAAGGATCGGCCAAGGGCTTGCAGCATCTGCACAGTGCCTTAGTCGTACCGGACCATGACTGGCAAGCGCTGGGGTACGGCATGCTCACGCTCCTGCAGGACCCTGCCCTGGCCCGCAGCCTGGGCCACAATGCTCGCCAATGGGCTCACCAACACCTCTCATGGCCAACCCTGGCGGAGAAAATCGAGAATGTCTACTACGAGCTACTGGAGCCACATGCCTATGCCGCACCGCGCCACACCACTCCAGTCGGCATCGAGGTCCGTTAAGACCAAAGTCGCTTTGGCGCCATTCCCCTCGGTGAACATAAAGGTGCCTGGACTATGACGCAGTCACAGCAAACACATCGACCTCAAGTGCTGATCATCGGCCTCGATGGGGCGACATTTGACCTGATCAAACCATGGGTGGCCACTGGCCA
This sequence comes from bacterium, assembly GCA_046727435.1. Lineage (GTDB taxonomy): Bacteria > Tectomicrobia > Entotheonellia > J063 > CAVPRW01 > CAVPRW01. Next base: position 2,652 of record JBKPCR010000425.1, read on the forward strand.
GCTTCCAACCTTCAAACATCTGATGGATACAGGGACTCGGGCAAACCTGGAATCGACCATTCCCCCCATCACGCCTCCAGCCTGGACCTCATTCATGACCGGGATGAATCCGGGCAAACACGGCGTGTTTAATTTCACTGAATATCATCCTACCGATCATTCCATCCGCTACGCCAATGCTTCAAACCGTAAGATGCCCAGCATTTGGAAGTTATTGAGCTCCCTGGGATGGAGCGTCGGGGTGTTTAATGTTCCGATGACCTATCCGCCAGAAGAGGTCAATGGGTTTTGCATCTCAGGTTTGGACACCCCCGATAAGGATTCTAACTTTGTGTATCCGCGCTGGCTCAGGCAGGAGATCGAGCATAGCGTTGGTGAGCTCTATCTTGATCCCCGACATCTGGGGTTCATGACCACTGATGACAGACGCGACAAGATTCTCGAAGCCCTGGTCAGGATCGAAAATCGTCGGACGCAAATCACAGCCTATCTCCTCAAAAAGTACCCGGTCGATGTCATGATGCTGGTCTACACGGCCACGGATACCGTGCAACACTTCTTTTGGAACTATATGGACCCAACGCATCCCAGCTACGATCCAAGCGGGGCAGAGAAGTATGGCGACGCGATTCTCAAGATCTACCGTGCCCTCGATACCGATATCGCGACCTTGTTGGACGCCATACCTCCAGAGTGCATGGTGATCGTGCTGTCCGATCATGGCGGGGGTCCGGTCTCAGGAAAAATCATCCACCTCAATCAATACCTGCACGAGCTCGGGTTGCTCGCCTACAAAAACGGTTCCGCTGGGTCACCAAAGCGGCTGCTGCACCGCTGCATCGGCGGTCTCGATGGCTATCTGCGTGGTGTGCTATCGCCGCGCCAGAAAACAGCCATCGCCCGCTTCTTCCCAACGCTACGCGAAACGTGGGAATCATATGCCACCGCCCTCAGCATGATCGATTGGCAAAAGACCCAGGCTTACTGCCTTGAATTCTTGGCTTTCCCGTCGGAAATTTGGATCAACCTCGAAGGCCGCACACCGCACGGCACCGTTAAATCGGGAGCGGATTATGAGAAGCTGGTCGAGTTCCTGCGAGAGAACCTGTCGAGCCTGGACGATGACTCTACCGGAAAGCGCCTGATCCACAAGGTATACCGGAAGGATGAGGTGTACCAAGGTCCCTATATCAATCAAGCCCCAGACCTGGTGTTCTCCTGGTGGGAAGAGGGGGGCCTGGAGTCACGCAAGAGCAGCGCGGCAGCGAGGCATCCGAGCCTGCGCACCGATGCCGTGGCGCGCGGGGAACTCGCGGCCTCGTGGAGCGGTACACACCGCCTGAATGGCATCTTGCTGATGAAAGGTGCCCCATTCCGCGCCGGTGTTACGCTCTCACAGGCGCATATCATGGATGTTGCTCCCACCCTGTTGTATCTGCTCGGGCTCCCAGTGCCGGCCGAGATGGATGGACAGGTTAGGCTCGAGGCCTTTCGTGAGGAATTTGTCGCCTTGCACCCGGTGCAATACCAAGAAAACGGTCTGCTGATGCATGCCAGTCGACCCTCAGAGGAAGTCTATACCATGCTGGAGACGGCAAAAATCCAGGAGCGGCTCAAAGATCTGGGCTACATCGATTAACCGAGGGAGAGGTGAGGATCAACTGATGGCAAAAATTGTGATTCTTGGACTGGATGGTGCGACATTCGATCTCATTCTGCCCTGGGTGCACTCAGGGAAGCTGCCGCATATGGCAAGGCTCCTGAACGCGGGGATTGCGGGCACGCTGCGCTCCACCATTCCGCCGATGTCGCCTCCCGCCTGGAACTCCTTCATGACGGGGACGAATCCCGGCAAGCATGGCATCTATGATTTTACTGGCCGCAAATCACATAGTTATGAAACCCAATTCATCAACGCCAGCTGGCGCCGGGCACCGACGCTATGGCAGTACCTGAGTGAAATGGGCAAGCGTGTCGCAGTCCTTTCGGTCCCCTTCACCTATCCCCCCGAGAAAGTAAACGGCGTCATGATCAGCGGCTTCGATGCGCCGGGGATTGCCGGATTGGTAGATCGCAGCGCCACATATCCTCCTGGGCTCTATGACGAAATTCGCTCGCAGGTGGGCGAATATCCGATGGCACCGAATCTCTTCGCCTATACCGACCCCGGTGACATGCTGGACGTGACCATCCGTACTATGGAGCAGAAGATGGCGGCGGCTTTGTATCTGTATCAACGCGAAGCTTGGGACTGCTTTATGTTTGTGCTGGGCGAAACCGACGGTACGGCTCATCGCTTCTGGCGGTTCTGTGACCCGTTGTCGCCGCTGCGGGATGAGAATCCCCCAGCGGCCAAAGTGGCCAATGCCTTGCTAACGGTGTATGAAAAAGCCGATGAAGTGCTCGGGCATTTCCTCGAGTTGGCCTCAGCGGACACCACCATCCTAGTGATGTCGGATCATGGCAATGGCGGGAACAGCGACACGGCCGTATACCTGAATCATTGGCTTGAAAGCCAGGGATTGCTGACCTTCAAGAAGCTGGAAGGGGTTGTGAGAAGCGGGGTAGAACTCGCCAAGCGGCTCGGCTTGAGAGTCCTCCCCCCCACCATCAAACGGTTGCTCTACCGCCTGACGAGTTTGCCCGATATGGTCGAGTCCTGGGCGCGGTTTTCGGCCATCGATTGGAAGCGGACACGAGCGTATTCCGAAGAGACACCTTATTTCCCATCCATCTGGATTAACCTCAAGGGCAGGGAGCCACTTGGCATTGTGGAGCTCTACGAGTACGACACGGTGCGCGCCCATCTCATGGCCGAACTTGCCCTGTGGCGAAACCCCATAACTGGCGAACGCATGGTCAAGCACGTGCATCGGCGAGAAGAGCTCTATGCCGGTCCCCATGTCGATCAGGCACCAGACTTGATGATCGAATGGGATCTCGACAAGGGTTATTCGTATCTCTTCCGGCCCAGCACAGGGCTGAGGAGGCCTGCGGTCAGCCCACTAGATGGGCTGGAGAGAAGGCGTGTCAAGAGTGGGGATCATCGGGATGATGGAATTTTCTTGGCGAGCGGTGCCCAATTCACGGCCCCGATGGAAATCGAGGCGGCACGCATCATCGATCTGGCCCCAACCATCCTGTACCTGCTAGGCGTACCGATCCCACCGACTCTGGACGGCGAGGTCCTGACCCAGATATTTGCGGGTGCATATCTCGCGACGCACCCCATCCGCTATGGGCAAGAACTCGGAGCCAATCGGGATGGCATGGCATCGCCACGTGACTACTCAGCTCTAGAAGAGGAAGCGATCAAAGCCCGGTTGCAGGGGCTTGGATATATCGAGTAATCACGGTGAGCGTATGAAGGTGGCGCTTGTCATCGGGCCTTTGGCTGTAGTCTTTATGGTCACCACCAGCGTTGTGGTTGGGCGGCAATTGCTGCAAACCAGCCCTACCGTGGCGCGAAAAGTTGGCTATCCCATGCCGGTCAGGGTAGTCGCGGCGGAGCAGGTCACCCTGACGGAGAGCATCGGTGCCAACGGTGAGGTCCAACCGATTGCTTTGGACACGCTCACGGCCAGGATGTCCACAGTAGTGCAGAAGGTGGAGGTGGACCTTGGGGATCTGGTAGTCCGCGGGCAAGTGCTGATGCAGTATGATCGTGACGTACTCAGGGCGGCCCTCGCAACGGCTCAAGCTGGTATGGCAGAAGCGGCTGCTGGGCGAGAGCGTACCCTACGACAATTCCAGCGCATCAAAGCGAGTTATGAGCAGGGCCTGTTCGCTGCGACAATGGCGACCGTGCGATCAACCCTTGAGCAAGCAACTGCCGATGTCGCACGCGCGGAACTGTATTGCACACGCATCAAGGCCATCTATGAGCAAAAGCTGTTGCCAAAAATCGAGTTGGAAAAGGCGCAGGCCGCCCTCGACGAGGCCAAGACCCGTCAGAAGCAGGCAGACGAGAAGCTCTTACGCGCCAAAAAGGATCTGCAACTCGACTTGGAAAAGGCGCAGGCCGCTCTCGAGGAGGCCCGGTTCCAGCATAAACGTGCAGAGGAAGGCCTCTTAGGCGCTAAAAAGAACCTCCAGATGGCTAGCGTCGTCTCGCCCGTCACGGGCATCATAATGGACCGCCAAATCAACGTCGGGGAAACGCCACGATTAAATCAACCCCTCTTCACCATTGGGCAGATCGATCAGGTCCTCGTCGAGGCCCAACTGAGCGAAGAGCACATCAGTGAGCTCTATATCAATCAATCGGCTACGCTCACCTTCACCGCGTTTCCACGCGATACCTTCGAAGGCGAGATCACGAAGATTAAGCCGGTGACCGACCCGAAGACGCGTACTTTTCTTGTCTACACGAAAGCGCCCAACCCCCACTTGAAATTGAAGCCAGGCCTGACCAGTTTCGTCCGCCTCAAAAGACAATATCAGGGCTTAGCTGTGCCAAGCATCGCGCTTATCAATCCTACAGGCCTGCGCGAAAGCACCGTGTTTGTGGTGGAAAATGGCACGGTTGCCAGACTCAGAAAAGTGCAGGTAGGGGTGATGGCCGAGGGCATGACACAGATCGTCGATGGCCTGGCACCTGGGGAGTTGGTGGTAACGGTTGGGCAAGTGTATCTCAGAGACGCGGATCAGGTACGCATCGGCGATGAATTCGAGGACCTCAAGTCGAAATTTGCCGGAGCGCCGCAACCTGCCTTGAGCACGACACGGAGACCCCAATAAGATGCTCTTCCTACGACGCTTGTGCCGCGTTCTTATCGCCCTTACAGGCATGGATTACCAGAGTGATAATAGTGCACAGCCGTTCGATCGTCCACACTGCCAGACTCGGCAAGGCAACCGCGCTGGCAGGTTACTGTGGAGCGTCGAGGCGTCGTTTGCCATGTGTCTCGTCTGCCTGCCACAACTGTCGATACTCCTGGCACAGACTGAAAGAACCGTGCCCGCTAGCTGTGATCTGCCGACTTGCATCCAGCTTGCCCTCGCCCGCCACCCTGACCTGCAGGGCGGGGAGGCGCGCAAGCTCGCAGCCCAATCCAAAGTCGAGTTTGAGAAGGCACAATGGAAACCCCAGCTCGACTTCAATGGGGAAGGCGGCTATCTCAACGGCAAATCCGTCGACCCGTTCGCGCTCTTGAGAGGTGTGACGGCAGAGGGGCAGCCCCAAGGCTATGTTTCCGGAGGCTACTACAACGCCTCTGTGGCTTTGAATGTTCCTATTGTGAAGGAAGGGAAGATCTTCGGAGTGAACAGCCCCTCGATACGGCGGGCACGCTTCACACTGTCGGCAGAGGAAAACCTTCAAGTCACGCGTCGAGAGCAGATTATCTATCGCGTGACGGCAGCATTTATCAATGTGGTGAAAGCTTTGGAGATGGTGAAGAGCCAGGAACAGATCGTGCTGTTGGCAGAGTCACAATATCGTCTGGCTTTGAGCCAATTCACCCAGGAGCTGATCTCTCGCAATGCTCTTCTCACAGCGGAAGTCCAACAGGTTACCGCCCAACGCGACCTCCTCACCTTCAAAAATGTCTTGGACCAAAGCCGAGGCGACCTGGCTCGATCTATCGGTCTTGAATTCCCAACTATGATGGAGATGCATGACCCAGCATTTCCACCACTGCAGGCTTTGCCCCTCCCCCCAAGCCAGGAAGTGATCGCTTTTGCTTATGAACATCGACCAGAGATCTTGGCTCAGCAGGCCCAGATTGCAGCCCAGGAGCAGGAAGTCAAGCGCCTACAAGGAGAGCGCTTTCCAACGCTAAAGTTGAAAAGCGAATATACCCTCGGCGATGCGGCCGATTCACGTTCGACCTTCGGTTCGGCCTACCAGTGGACGGCCATCGCCCAGCTCTCTGGGCCTATCTTCGATTTTGGCAGGTATGAGCAAAAAATCAACGTTTCAAAGGCCTTGCTCACAGAAGAAGTCAAAAAAATGGAAAGCCTGAGAGTGAGCATCGCGGGAGAGATTCAAGGTGTGTATAGCAATCTGGCTAATATGCGAACCTTACTCGATTTGACCGGCAAACAGATCGAACAGGCGACAGAAGCGTTGAAACTCAATCGCGCCAGGTTCGAACAGCAATTGCTGTCGGAATCTTCCGTGGCTGAAGCGCAGATCACGCTGTTGAAGCTCGAACAAGCCAAGGCGCTGGCGTCCTATGACCTCATTCTCGGCTATAGCCAGCTGGAGTTGGCTACCGGCGGCTGGAAAGCTCGCACGCCATGATCGCGTCCCAACTCCTGAAAGGTCTGTCCCTGTGGCTCGTGTTCTATCCACTGCGCTGGGCGGTGCGATGTCTCTCCTGGCAATGGGCCCTGAAGGTTGGCGCCATGCTCGCCGCCTTGCATGCGCGATGTCTGGCAGACCAGCTACAACGTCGGATTCGTCAGGGCGTACAGACCATCTGGCGCGATGAGCTGTCAGAGGCCGAACTCGATCGGTTGCTGCGACGCAATCTGGTCACGCGCTATAAGCACCTCATCGACACATTTTTCTATCAGTCTTTGGACGAGGAGTTGATTGAGCAGGTAGCCCCCACGATCCAGGGACGGATCTACCTCGATGACATGCTCGAGCGGGGCAAGGGTGTTATTCTCTTGATGTCCCATTTTGGTTCGTTTGGTATCCTGCTTGGCGGGCTCGTGCTGAGGGGATACCCGCTGCATCAGATCTTCACGCTGACCCCGCAAGTGCCATATCGCACCTGGCGGTGGGTGGAACGGGCGATCATGCAGGCCAAGTTGACGTGCTGGAGACATGATCGAGTCGGTTTCACCTTCTGGCGGCCGGGGATGTCTCTCAGGCCGCTTTATCACAAACTTCTCGAGGGAAAAATCTTGGTGGTATATGGCGATGGCGCCAGAGGGCAGGGCTTCACCCGTGTAGAGTTCATGGGTTACCCGCTGTCCCTCTCCACCGGGCCGTTCAAAATTGCGGCTAGAACCCAGGCGGCGTTAATTCCGGCTTTCGTGATCCGTGAGGCCGATGATCGCCATCGGATTATCCTCGAGACACCGATGGTGCTCAATGATGATGCACCGGCAAGTCTCCAACAGGGGGCCAGCGATTACGCCGCATTGCTGGCGCGCTACGTCCGCGCCTACCCCGACCATTGGTTTAGTTGGGCGCGTCTACGATGGACCAGCGCCCATGGATGCCGCTGGCTCGAGCTTTCTCCGAGTCCCACCAAGCCAACCGAGTTCTACAACACCAAAGAAAGTCGAATGAGCATGTGATGAGTGACACGATGCGGCGGGTGATGCACAATTCCCTCCTACGCCTGGCTGGATACGCCATTGGGGCGGCCCTCCATTTTGGCATCATCGTGCTCATCGGCCGGTACCTTGGCACGACGGGGTTTGGGCACTTCTCGTTCATCTTGGCGTTGGTGAGCATCTTTCAACTGCTCACCGATATGGGCGTCAGGACTGTACTGATCCGTGATATCGCTGTCGATAAAGAAAATTTTGCCAGCCGCCTTGGCGTGGCCCAGACCCTATTGTGGCTCCTCGCATCGCTCAGTATGGGATGCATCGTGCTCCTCGCTCACCTGCTCACGTTAACGGTTGAGGTGCGTCAGGCGACATATCTTGCGGGCGTCGCGGTGATTATGACCTTTTATGGCCTGAGCTACAGTGCGGTCCTCAGGGCGTTTGAGGAGATGGAGTGGGATATCTTGGGGTTCGTCCTACACAAGGTAATCTTCCTCGGGTTCATCTGGGTGATTCTCAAGACGGATTGGGGATTGCGGGGCGTCTTTGGCGCCATGCTGGCGGCCAACAGCTGTCAATACCTCTATTACTGGAGGCTGGTGCGAGTCCGCTACGGGCGGGCCGAGCTGAACCTAGACCTGCGTGCCGGGTGGGCATTGCTCATCGAGTCTATCCCTTTGGGTATTGCCGAGGTGCTCAGACGTTTGACCTGGCAAGTGGGCAAGTTGCTTCTCGCCGCTTTGGGCACGCCGGTTGCGGTCGGCCTCTTTAGTGCCGCGTATAAGTTCCTGGAAGCGATGAGCCCCTTTACGGTCAACCTGACACTTCCCCTGTTTCCCGTTTTCTCACGGCTAGCCCACATTTCCTCGGCAAAGCTTTTCGACGCCTATGAACAGAGCCTGAAGTTTCTGTACGTCATGGGAGTTCCCGTTGGGGTGATCTTGTTCGTGCTCTCCGATCGCATCGTCACCCTGTGCTTCGGCGTAGCCTACCGCGAAGCAGGTCAGGTGTTAAGGATCCTCGCCCCCGTGGTGATCCTGCTCCTCCCGATATCCGTCTACGGCTATGTCTTCACCGCCCTGGGACGGCAGCGCCTCTACATGGGCTGTGTCGTGGTCGCACTGCTGACCAATATCGGGCTCGACCTACTCCTCATCCCATCCTATAGCTACATCGGTGCCGCGGTGGGAACCCTCGTGGCAGAAGCCGTCTTATTTCTCTCCGGCCTCGTTATGCTGCAGCGGCTTGGAAGTGCCCTGGCCGGCATGAGCTTGATCTGGCGCCCGTGCCTGGCTGCCCTGGCCTTGGGGAGCTGCTGCTGGTTGGCAAAAGATATGGTCCTCGCAGGCATACTGGCTGGGGTCCTTGGGGGGCTGGCGGCGTATGTAGGTGTATTGCTCCTGTTGCAGACCTTCACGCGGCAAGAGATGGCGCTTATGGGAAATGCTATGCGCCTGGGGAGCGTGATGCGATGACGGCGATGGCGGTCGTCGGTGCTGTACTCATGGCACTAAGTCCGCTTCAGCCCTGGGTTGAAGCGCCGATCCGTGGCCAGGCTCATGCGGGCGTCAGCTTCGCGTGGGGCGCCTTCTTGATCGGCGGCCTCGCGGCGGTCGCCTGCATTCGCCGATCACACCGGTTGGTCGCCATCAACGGCGTGATCGGACTCGGGCTGTGCGCGTTCTCGATCCTGCATCTCACCTTTCTTGACGCCGTCTTCTGGCCACTCGTCGACGAAAATCAGCAGTATGCGCAGATCATTCGCTTTTCGCAGCTCTACCTGCCGGCCAATCTCGGCATCATTCCCACCTTTAAAGCATCGCTGTCCACCGATACGCTCATGGAGCGTATGATCGCGGCGGCGTATTTCAGAGGATTGGGCTGGTGGACCTGCGTCGTGGCAGGCCTCCTGCTCATCATCGGCGGCTGTGCCAGCGGCGGGCGCCGTACGGTCCGATGGATGGCGCTCACGGCCATGGTGGTGAGCGGCAGCCAAGGCTTGCTGGTAGGCAAGGGTATGGTGGCGCAATATTTCCAGGATAGCGGTCACCGCTACCTGGCCCGCGGCCAATATGCCGTGGCGGTCCAACAGTATGAGACGGCACCGCGCTACGACCGCCAGCTTGCCGGGAGTGAGCGGCTGCACCGGTATTGCGGCGAGGCCTATTATCATCTTGGCCTCCCATCCCATCCACAGGCGCGCCTCTATGTAGGCGATCGCTATGCCCACCAACGCAATCCTGAGGCGGCCATCACCGAGTACCGGCTCGCGGCTCAAGAGGCCTCGGGGCCGCTGACGCGCATCGTCCAGCACCGCCTCGCCTGGACCTATGTCCAGCTGGGCATTGTGCAGTACCGACGTCAGGAAAGTGGCGGCGCCATCGCGTGGTGGGAGAAGGCGCTCAGCATAGATGCAAGCCAGCTGCAAGCGGCCTATTTCGTGATGCGAGCCTACTTCGATCAGGGGCGATATGAGCAAAGCATCGCCATGGGGCAGTTCCTGATCGACCAAGCACAGAATCCGCTGTTCAAGGCCGATGTACAGGCGAACATCGGTGACAGCTACTGGAAACTCAAGGACTTCTCTAGGGCACGATTGGCCTATGAAACCTCGATGAAACTTGATACATACGCGAATTTTAGAATTTTTAGGAGCCTCGGCGGGACTTGACGGCGACAAGTCGAGTCACACCGTGGTTTCCGCGGCTTGTCGTGCTAGCGACCGGGGTCGCAATCGGCTTCTTTATCTGGCGGACCTACGTCGACTCTGTGCCCCATCTTTATCCCCTGGAATTTACCCAGGGACAATGGCTCGTGGCGGCGGAGGAACGCCCGCAAGGGTACTTTCGCAAGGAACTCTATATCCCGACGCCGATTCGGCAGGCATGGGTCTCGGTTGCTGCCACCGACTCCTTCATGCTTTATATCAACGGCAAGGCCGTCGATGCTAAGGCCTATGCCTCGCTCAATGTCTCAGGGATGTATGACATTGGGCCCTATTTGCAGCCCGGGAAAAATGTCGTGGGGGTTCTTGCCAGGCGTAGGAGTTATCCCGGCGCGGCGATGGCCGTGGCAGAAGGTGCCTATGTGGACGAGTCCGGCCGTAAACAGGCGTTTGCGACCGATGCGTCCTGGAAGTTCTCTGCAATTGAACAACGGCAGGGGACGGGGGATATCCTTTGGCACTCCGAACTCTTTGACGATGTCTCTTGGATTCCCGCCAGGACCGCCGGGCGCCCGCGCCCTTCGGAGGTCTACCCCCTGGCGGTCCATCCCCTCGCGTTGAGCAAGCCCCCTCAGGGCAGGTGGATTGGACATCCGTATCCACAACCTTCCCAAGCTACCTTTTCGCAGACGTTGACGCTGTCCAGCCGGCCAGAAGACGCATGGCTGAGGATCGCTGCTGCTGGCCCATACAGACTGATGATCAACGGCGTGGCCGTCACCGGGGAGAGGGCGTCCAGAGATGGACTGGCCTTGCAATTAGTGCTGCTGCAGGGGGACCCGATCTGGGACAATCCTGCAGGGGTCTCAACGGATCTCTACCATATCGCACCGCTGTTGCGGTCAGGTGCGAACCGTCTGACAGTCACCACCGATCGGCAGTTTGCCGCCTTCCCTGGTCTTTTCGTGGATGGCTTTCTGATCCACCATGGCGAAGTGCTGACCTTTGGCAGCGACGCCAGCTGGATCGACCCGGCTGTCTCCCAGTGGCGTCACGGCCAGAGCCTGGCGCAACCCAGCGCGACACTCCTGGCCGATCGCGATGCCGCAGGCGCACCGCTACCCATCAAGAAGCTGATGAGGGCCGTTCTCCCTGTGAGCTATGTCGCAAGACAGGGAGTGCGATTGGTGTTAATCGTGTCCGTCATGATGCTCCTGTCGTGCTTGGCGTGGAAGGGGACGTCTCGACTGTTGTATGACCTTGGCGGGGGGGATGCGGCGGCGATCAGTTATGGGGACGCCATGACGCATCTGCCCGCGCTGCTGATCCTGGGTGGCTTGCTGCTGCTGAGCTTCGATGCGCGCTTTGATCCGGCATTGCCATACCATGGGTGGGTGATCTGCCTGGCCGCGGCCACGTCGCTGGTGCTCAAGACGGCTATGATCCTGGAGGTTTGTCTCCGGAAACCTGCGCATTTTCCGACGGCAAAATCCCTTCTGGCGGGGACTCATCCCCTCGGCCAGTCTCTTGCGGTGGGGATACTCCTGAGTCTGATCGCAGTTGGGGCCTTCCTGCGTCTGCAAGGCCTGGATGCGCAGTCCCTCTACCATGACGAAGTCCACATGGTCTCTTTTGTGAAGGGGCTCTTTGAAAAGGGCTATCCTAACAAGATGATCGGCCCCATCGAAATCCCGCTGGCCACCTATGAGCTGGTGCCATACCCTATTGGCCTGTCAGCAGCCGTGCTCGGATTTAACGATTTTGCCCTGCGGTTACCGGCGGCGCTGTTCGGGATCATGACCATTCCCCTCATCTATGTCGCCGGCAAGCGGGTCTTCGCTCCCCCAGTCGGGCTCATGGCCGCCGCCATCTATACCTTCTGTCCGCAAGCCTTAGTGTGGGCCAAGTATCTCTGGCATCCGCAGCAGACGCAGTTTTTCGCCTTGCTGACCTCGTATCTCTTTTACCGGGCGATTCGACCGGCGCCGATGTCGCCCACATATCTGTATCTTGCGGCCGGTGCGTTCATGGTCACCTATCTCAGTTGGGAAGGGGCAGGGTTTCTGCTGCCGGCATTGGGGATCGGGGCGCTGGTGGTCAAGGGGAAAGATGGTAGTTGGCTGCGCGACAAACATTTGTGGGCCGCAGTCGGCATCGTAATCGTGGCTGTGACCCTGCAGTTAGTGCGTCGGATCTTGCTACAGGTCCCCTACCTTGTCGTCGGCACCGGTCTCAGTGATGTGAGTTTACCCAACCCCTTTTTCCTGGACTCGATGTATGATCCAACCTTTTATTTCGAAAACTTCCTTTGGCTTGAAAACAACGCCGTCCTGACGTTGCTGCTGATTGGCGGGCTGCCCTTTCTCTTCAAGCAGGCTGGAGTATCCTACTATGCGGCCCTGTTGCTGACAGTTCTCCTGATGATGACGAATTTGCTCTCGCGGGCCGCCATTCGCTATGTGTATTACGTGCAACCCTTTCTGATCTTGGTGGCCTGCACGGTGGCTTGGTCGCTGTACGATCGCGTCATGACCCTGGCTCAGAGCAACCGTTTCCGGGTGGTATGGCTACTCAGCAGGGCGACCGTGGCAGCGGTCCTCGCCCTCGTAGTTTTGGGGTCCAGCCTGTTTTTGAGATTGTATCGGCTGAACGATTTCGCCTATCCGACAGGTATCCATACGCGAGTAGATAGTTATTATTGCGACTACCGCACCAGCGCCCAGTATGTCAGGGCCCACTATCAGCCCGGGGATCTGATCATCGTCGTCATGCCTGAAGTGCTGCGGCATTATGCAGATCTGGCCGGTGATTACTTCGTACAAGATTACACCAAGCGCCAGGTCTTATTCAACCCAGTAGACGAGTCGTCGCGGTACTTGGAAAGAATGTCAGGGATCGCTGTTATCAGAGGTGGCGATGAATTACAACCAATTCTCAGTGCCCATAAGCGAGTCTGGATTGTCGCTGCCCCGAATGGGTTGTTTGCGGCCTTATCTGGGCCAACAATTGCAAACTACATCAGCAAATATGGAAAGCTCGTTTATGAAAGCTACGATGCGCGGGTGTATCTACTGGAAACCTAGGTGGCATGCGAGCACCGAGGACGAGCTTCATCACTCCAGGATTAGAGATTATCCCTGAATGCAAGATAGAGAGAGCGTGTTCGCCCGAAACGAGACGGAAGGCCGGTATTTTTGTGGAGGGTTTATGCTGGCGCTTTTCGATTACCTGTTTGGGTTATGGTTGAGGAAACCTCTAGGGAAAAAATTCTGGAGCGCTGGCGTATCTTCCTGTTATTTAATCGCCTTGCTAACATCTACCCCTTGCCTAAGCCTTGCGCAGATGCTTACTCACGGACCTGTCGTCGGGGGAGCTACTGCTTATGATGTACGGGTGTTTGTGAGAACAAACCAGCAGGCCAATGTCTCGGTCCACTATGGGACCGATCCTGAGCTTGTTGATTTCTTGACGAGCAACACAGTCACCACCTATCCCAATTCAGATTTTACCCGTGTGATCCATGTAAAAGATCTGACTCCGCAAACAACATACTATATGAATATCACCGTGAATGGTGTTCGACAAATAACACCACCATATCCACAATTTACAACTTTTCCAAAACCACCGTCCCCAAATCCATTCAAGTTTATTATTTTAACTGATTTCGATAACCAACGTATGGTAACAGAAGCATTTCAGACTTTTTTTCATGCCTCGCAAGAAAAGGCTACATTCGCGTTTATTGGTGGGGATTTCGATCATAGAAATCCTACAAATATCTCGACAAAACGACAAATGTTTAAAGATTTATATGACCAGAGATCTATTGGTCTTTCCGACTTCATCAATGGAATCTTAAGACAAATGCCTATCGTGCATCAATGGGATGATCATGACTCCGGAAAGAATAGCATAGATAAAACATATCAGGACTGGGGTTTAACTTTTCAAGTCTATCGTGAATATGTACCGACATACAAAATGCCATCTATTCCTTACACTATTTGGCATCAATTTCGCTATTCACATGTCGATTTTTTTGTCCTGGATTGTAGAAGTCAAAGAGATCCAAACACTGATATGGACAATCACAACAAGAGTATGTTAGATGGGAACAATATAGGGAATTCTGGACAGATTGAATGGCTAAAAAGCGGTCTGCTATTTTCAACAGCAACATGGAAGATTATCTTTAGCTCAGTTGTGACGAATCCTACAACCAAGAAAGATGATGGATGGGCAACATTCCAGACAGAGTGGATGTCGATAAGAAAGTTTATTGAGGATAACCAGATTACTGGTGTCATATTCGTTTCAGGGGATCTACATTTGGGAGGGATCGACAATGGTACTGCCTCCGGATTTCCCGAGATGGTGGTTCCCTCACCCAATTTAACAGGGTGTGCATCAGGGGCAGTGGGAAAATGGAGTGAGGGAGTTTATTATAACCAATCAGGCGGTTGTCGAGGCTATGGTGTTATCACGGTTCTGACCGAACCAGATAGACTATTACTTGAGATTAAAGATGAAAATGGAAATATTCGAGTAGGATATGTGGTAGAAAAATAGTCGAGAAATATAACTAATGTATCTACACGTTACTTGGGCACCGAGGAAATATGAAATGGAGATTCGAAATTCATATGATAGAAACATATGTGGAAAAGGCATTAATGCCAGGAATATGGGAGATCGGATTTGCTCAGGAATTGCACTATATGAGGAAAGGATGATATTCATGATCCGAGAATTCTTTGCTATGAAACCTATGGTGGTAATCCTCATAGCAGCCACAGCTGCATTATCCATCAGCCTAAACGCGCAGTCGCTGGTATTTGCCCAGGCTGACGTAAAGATTTTTTCATTGCTGGCACCGGATAGGGGTGTGGAGGGAGACTTACCTGAGTTGAACGATCCGCTGATGTATGGACTGAGCTGGCGGTTCAGATGGAAAACTATCGAGCCGCAGGAAGGGCAATATAACTGGGCAATGATCGATAGGGCTATTGAGCTGACCACGAAGGCGGGTAAGCATGTATTGCTGCGAGTAGTGGCGGGGATGCAGACACCTGAGTGGGTTTATGCTGATGGCGCGAGATCCTTTGACTTCGGCGAGGAGGACGTGGCCAGCGGCCAACGTCATCCGGCAAGTACGCGGATGCCCATCCCTTGGGATGATGTGTATCTAGGGAAGTGGGAGGCATTTATAAGGGCCTTCGGAAAGCGGTATAACGGCAATCAGCATATCTACAGCGTGGCTATGTCGGGAGGCGGCTATATCGACGAGATGAACCTACCGAAGGCCTTTGAGAGATGGCGGCAGGCTGGTTATACCGACGAGAAGCTTATTCAGGCCTGGAAACGGATCATCGATGCCTATCAGAGAGTCTTTCCGGAAACGCCGACGAATCTTGCCATCAATGAACCTCTGGGCAGCCTACAGCAGAGCAATGTCGTAAGCCCGGTTGTTTCCTACGTTCTGGCAACCTATCCTCGCAAGGTTTATCTCCAGCAGAATGCCCTTAAAGCCGATTTCCCGCGGGATAATCGCATCAGACAGATCATCAGAGAGGCGTCAGTCAAGACGATTGTGGGCTATCAGATGTTAGGGGGTAAGGGATTTCTTGAGAGGCAGACCGGCGATCGAGTAGCAGCGTTCCGGCATGCCCTCGAGGACAATGTGAGTTATGTGGAGGTCTATGGCCCTGATGTGCGCGATCCAAGACTGAGAGGGGCATTGGAGTTTCTCGCAAGGCGGCTAGAAAGGAGGTAAAGGTGACAGGGAAATTCAGAGTCTATATGCAACAGCCTACCACAATGGGTGTAGCCACCCCCACAAGCCATCACGCGATACCATCCCCGGCCGCAGAAGACAAGTGCCGAATTCGATCCACATTTGATGTTCCTGCTGACCAGTATGCGCTGGCGGCGACTCCTTGATCATTCGGTCCAGAATTCGCCCCCATGCATCCTGTGCGGCTGCGCAGTGACAGCAATCCCTCAGCAGCGATCAGGGTAGACCGCCGATTGTTTCTGCCGCCATCGCTGAATCCGCTGCATCTCTCAATCGGAGCTCCGACAGCCCATCGTTGTCGTTCGACCAGCTCCACCTTCTCGTGACCAGCCTCTCGTACTTACCACCTCACAATCTGTTGGATAACGTCATCTCGCCGGTAGTATCGCCGGTGTTCATGACGACAGGAGACAGCATGAAGGATGAAGAGGTTCCCAGCGGATGCGAGCGATCCATGTCTGCGAAGGGCTCGCAGGGTCCGTACAGCTCTGAAAGGAGGTGATGTCCACACCGAGAATTTGGGTTCTAGATGACTCCGGTAGTTCACAGACCTGTGTGCATCGGGGAGGAAGGGTGTCATGAGGAGAATGGTAGACATGATGCACTGTTGTTGGAGGATAGGCATCACGGTCGTGAGCTTGAGTTTGCTGTGGTCATTCGGGATGCCCGCGGTTATCAGTGCCCAGGAACCCGGTGCCATCTGCGTGTTGAAGATCGCCGCAAATGGCGGCCTTCTTAGCATTCTTGCGGATGCACCACAGAATTTCAACATCGCTGTATCGCTCCCTCTGGACAGGACTGTTAACGTGCCGATACTCTGCGAGAGTCTAGGCTCACTGGCCCTCGCAGTGGCCAACAACGAAGCTCATCCCACCACTTTCAGCACGCAAATATTTACCAATGATGGGGTATCGATTTGCGTCAAGGGTAGTTTTGAGGTGCCAGTGAATGGTGGGAGAGGGGTGACCTTCGCTTCCTGTCTATAAACATACGCTGAAGCGGATCACTAAGTTACCAGGGAGGTGATGGAAACAGAAAGCGTCTGATTTCGGATGGGAGCTCAAAGGGGACACATGGTCATAACACATGAGAGGAGAAAAGCCATGCGGAACAAGGGAGACATGAAGCAGCGCCAGTGGATGGTTGTGATCGCAGTTGTGAGCCTGAGCCTACTGTGGTCACTCGCTGTGCCCTCGATAGCCAAGGCACAAGCACCTGGTGCCGTCTGCGTTTTGCAGCTTATCGCAGATGGCGAAGTCCTGAGCATTGTTGTGGACACGCCAGAGAATTTTAACATTGCCATACCGGTCCCTCTGGACAACAACATTAACGTGCCGATACCGTGTGATCGACTGGGATCGCTGGCTGTCGCCGTGAGCAATCAGAAAAATAAGAACGTTAATGTTGTTGCGCAGGTGTTTAGCCATGTTGGGGAATTGATCTGTTCCAAAGGCCCATTTTTGATACCGGTCAACGGCGGGACGGGGATGACTTTCGCAGATTGCCAATAGCTCCAACGAGTTGGGTGATCAAGAGATAGCGCCAAGGGTTCATTATCCTTGTCGCCGTCGGGAACGGTGCGGCCGCACCTAAGGGCCTGGCATGAGGGGAGCCGGCCTCCGGCTCTCATCATCTTTGAGGGTCCTATCGGTGCGGCCAGAACCACACATCAAGGTGTCAGCATACCAGCTGCGACGTTGATGACATCGGCGAGCGCTGGATTCAAGATATCCTGCTGATAAATCTCTTGGTACAGCATGCCATAATGTGCGCCTGTTTCAACCGCATCCAGGAGTACCGTAGCGGGATCGCATGGTTTCACTCCCCCGTTCATGCGGCAGGTTGAATTATTGGTGACAAACCACAACATCTGCCCCGCAACGGCTGGCTGATTATCGTAGATGATTTGCCAGGCCCCGAGTACGGGCAGGATCATTGGATCTGGGGTGTCGGCGGAGAGGGAGTTCTTTTGGACGATGAACCTTCCAGGATATGTTTGCAAAGTGTAATCCACAACTGCATTAGCGACATAATCGGGGTTGGGATCGAGTTTGTTACCGCTTCTGCTAACCGCCAGCACCACAACCTGATTGGGAAACGCTGCCATTGTGGCATCGATAGTTTCTATACAGGCATTGATGAGCTTATCGGAGGTATAACCAATTGCTCGCCAATGCTGCACATCTGTTGTTGTAGACGGCACTAGCCAATCATCAGTTGTGGCATTGGCGCACGAGACGGCAACCAAGATAACATTGGGGTTATCAGCAAAGTGTTGTCCCATGGCCGCAAGAAAGTTTTTCTTTTTCTGCATGAAAATTGGATCCCAGAAGACAGGAATCGTGACGGTCTGATTATAGGTGGGAGAATAAGGTTCCTTGTCCACGAACGAGAAGGTTTGGACGCCCGCATTAAACACCCATGAGGGGGTATTCTTGCCCCCCGCGGTAATTCGCAGAAGAACTTTTTTCCCTGCCGCGCCCACGCGAGCGATTTGCTCGTCAAAATAGGACCAATTATAGGTCCCTTCCGAGCCTTCAACGACGGGCCATGTCCATCTAACGGCAACTCCCGCAACCAGCGGATTAGTGAGAATGGCGGCTGCTACCGGCTTCCCGGGCGCAGGTAAGTTGTATACTCCGCGCGGGATCCCCGAAATATCGGTTGCTTGAGCGTGGGGAATGAACAGGGACAGGGTACAGAGCATCGCCGCAAGGGTGATACAATGACGTGAGAAAGCACGGAACCGCCAGCACTTCGTAGATCCAGGAAAGGGAAACACTGCTCGCATACAGCACCTCCATCTCGACAAAACTCGGTGAGGCCGTGCGACAGGCACAGCCCTGCGGAGGTGCTGTCTTCGCCCGGCAACCCTGCTGCCATATCCAGCGACGTCCGGACGTAGGCCAGTGGCTTTGCGTCCCACCCTTTCGGATGGTTTGCCTTTTTCAGGAAAGGACCTTGCTTCGTCCCTCTCATGCGATAAGGCAAGAGGCATACCAGTGAGGGTGTGTTGCGCCGATGCGCGCCTGCCTCAGGCATTTCCGGTTGCCTCAGCTGAGAGAAACACGTCGACGCAGACGCGCATCTCTGCCTATGGCGGAAAAATCTGCCGAGGCTTTTTGGGGACCATGCTCAATACCCTCGAGCGAGAAGCCCGGGGGAAATGTGCACAGACGTCCAGCAATGAGCCGGGAGAGATAGCTGCCGACCAGTGACATGGCGGGCTGGCGCAGCACGGCAACACGTCAGCCGCGCCATCGCCAGGAAGGGGCAGTCAATGAGAGCCGACAAGGCCGTGGGCGGGACCGCAGACCGACCATCCTTTGCATCCAAGAACGATGCTGTATCGACCTTGGATCGTGGAGATTCGGTCAGCGGCATGGCAAGGGAAGTCTTGACAGAAGGGGGCACTGATGGGTTTCACTGTGTGGTTCACAGGGCTGCCAAGCTCAGGCAAGAGCACCCTCGCGCGCATGCTCGAGCGCGTGCTGATGGAACGGGGACAGCGGGTGGAAGTGCTGGATGGCGATGAAGTGCGGTTGCGCCTCTCGCGCGGCCTTGGCTTTTCCAAAGAGGATCGCGACGAGAACATTCGCCGCATCACCTACGTCGCGAAGCTGATCACGCGCTGCGGTGGCGTGGCGGTCACCTGTGCGATCTCCCCCTATCGCACGCTGCGTGACGAAGCGCGCCAGGAGATCGGTCGCTTTGTCGAGGTCTATGTTAAGTGTGCGCTTGACGTCTGCATCGACCGCGATGTCAAAGGGCTTTATGCCAAAGCCCTCCGCGGTGAGATCCCTGCCTTTACCGGAGTCTCCGACCCGTATGAAGCACCGCTCGCCCCTGAAGTGGTCGTCGAGACCGATCACGAGTCTCCCGAGGAGAGCTTGGCGAAGATCATGCAGCGCCTGGAGGCGTTGGGGTACATGGCAGCTACACAGGTCAATGGCATGCGCTCGTTGCGATTGCCGCGCTATCTCATCGAGGCATTGGAAGTACAGGTGCCCGATACACCCTTTCGCGATGTGACAGCGTATGTGACCCATCTCCTCACCCAGGTGCTTGAAGAGGAGCCAGCCTTGGCCCTGTCAGCTGAGGAGACCGCAATGGTCACAGCGCGACTCCGTGATCTTGGGTATTTGGAGTGAGACGAGGACCAGCAAGGCTGTGGTCAAGGACAGGTATTCATCACCCCTATAACAAAGGAGTAGCTGTGTTGCCAAAACCGCATGGAGGAAGTTTGATTCGACGCATGCACCGGGGAGCCGATCGTGACCGCCTCCTCGCAGAGGTCTTCCGACTGCCACGTCTGGACGTCAACTCGGAAGTCGCCAGTGACATCGTGAACATCGGGAGTGGTGCCTTCAGCCCTCTTGAGGGATTTATGAGGCCGGACGACCTGCGCGCCACGCTCTTTGCGAAACGCCTCACCAGCGGGGTTCCCTGGACGATTCCGATCGTACTGGATATCTCCCGCCAGCAGGCCAACCAATTAGGGGAAGCGGTAGGCCTATGGCATGATGGCCGCCCGTTGGCCCTGTTGGAGGGCGCACGCGCTTTTAGCTACGACCGACAAGAACTGGCGAAGCAGGTCTTTGGGACCGAGGACTCAAAGCATCCCGGCGTGGCGAACGTCCTGCGCATGCAGGAGTTCCTGCTGGGGGGCAATCTCCAAGTCTTTGGCGACATCGAGACCCCCTTTGCGCGCTATCGCCTCACCCCGCTGGAGACACGCGTCCTGTTCGAGGCCAAAGGCTGGCGCACGGTCGTGGGTTTTCAGACGCGCAATGTCCCGCACCTCGGTCACGAATATGTGCAAAAGACGGCTTTGACCTTTGTGGATGGTCTCTTCATTAACCCCGTCATCGGACGCAAGAAGGCTGGCGATTTCAAGGACGACGTGATTCTACGGACCTACGAGGCGCTCGTGCAACATTATTACTTGGGCGAACGCGCGGTGTTGGCCACTCTCCACACCGAGATGCGCTATGCCGGCCCGCGGGAAGCGATCTTTCATGCCATCGTGCGGAAGAACTTCGGCTGCACCCATTTCATTGTCGGCCGTGACCATGCCGGGGTAGGAAACTACTATGCTCCGTACGCAGCGCAGGAGATCTTCGACGACCTTCCCGACCTCGGCATCATCCCGCTCTTTTTCACCGCCTTCTTTTACTGTCGGCGCTGCGCCAGTGTCGCCAACGACAAAACGTGTCCGCATGGCGATGATGCCAGAGTGCAGTTTAGCGGCACGCTGTTGCGCCAGCTGCTGACCGAACGCCAGGCCCCGGAGGGCCTTATTCGACCCGAGGTCGCCGACATTATCCTCAACCAGGACAATCCCTTCGTGGAGGTGAACCACTCATGAAATGTTTGGTGATTGGACTCGATTGTGCCGCTCCGCAACTCGTGTTCGAGCAGTGGCGGGAGGAACTCCCCACCCTGCGGGGTCTAATGGAGCATGGCGCGTACGGTCGGCTGGAGAGCACGCATCCACCGATCACTGTGCCAGCTTGGGCCTCGATGATGGGCAGCCGTGATCCCGGAGAACTCGGCATCTATGGCTTCCGGAATCGCAAGGATTACTCCTACGACGGTTACATCATCGCCAACGGTGCAGCACTACGCTATGACCGGGTCTGGGATGTGTTAGGGCGAGAAGGTAAGCAGGTCATTCTGCTGGGGGTACCGCAGACGTATCCGCCTAAACCCATCAACGGCTGCATGGTGACTGACTTTCTGACTCCTTCGACCAAAAGCGAGTACACATATCCTCCTGAGCTCAAGCCAGAGGTCGAACGGATCTCCGGTGGCTATGTCCTCGACGTCGAGGACTTTCGCACCCCCGATAAAGAGGCGCTCCTCAAGCGTGTCTATGCCAAGACAGAAAAACATTTTCGTGTCGCCAAGCATTTGATCCACACCAAGCCCTGGGATTTCTTCATGCTGGTGGAGCTGGGCGTCGATCGGATTCATCACGGCTTCTGGAGCTATATGGATCCTACGCATCCGAAGTATGAAGCCGGCAATCCCTTTGAGCATGCCATCCGCGATTACTATCGCTATGTCGACCGCGAGGTAGCCGAGCTCATCGACCTCACCCCCAACGACACGGTGGTGATGGTCGTGTCCGATCATGGCGCCAAGAAGATGGATGGCGGCATCTGCTTTAATGAATGGCTCATTAAGCAAGGTTTTCTCTCGGTGGTAAGCTATCCGGAGCAGCCCACGCCCATTGATAAGGTGACGATCGACTGGTCGAAGACGAAGGCCTGGGGCGATGGCGGCTACTATGGGAGGCTGTTCCTCAATGTACGCGGCCGCGAGCCACAGGGCACTGTTGCACCAGAGGATTATGAGCGCGTCCGGCAGGACCTCATCGATCGCATCGCCGCCATCACCGACCCGCAGGGGCGCAACCTTGGCTCCCGGGCCTATCGGCCGCAGGAACTGTACCGCACCGTCAACGGCGTGCCTCCCGACCTGATCGTCTATTTCGGCGACCTTCATTGGCGTTCCGTCGGCAGCGTCGGCCTGGGCAGTATGTATACCTTCGATAACGACACGGGACCCGATGAGGCGAATCACGACTGGTATGGCATCTTCATCTTAAATGAGGTCGGATGTCAGCAGGGCCGCGTTGAGCCGGGGTATAAAGAAGGACTGCGCCTGTATGACGTGGGTCCGACGGTCCTCAACCTCTTCGGCTTGCCGCCGGACCCGCAGGCTGTGGGGCGGAGTCTCACCGCCTACCAGCGAGGCTTGGGGGCACGGGTGAAACAGTGGTGGCGGGGGTAAAGGAAGGCACGAGACAGGTCCCTCCAGGGAAGACTGCAGCCTGCCTGCGACTGGCAGGCTGAGCCCTAGACATAGCCCCCGCTGCGATCATCTCACCTTATAGGCATCGACACGCGCCTCATCAGATATCCCTGACAGTCATACCCATAGGTCATCACCCCATATCCATAACGAAGTCATACAACATGACCAGGCCACCAACATGACCAGGCCACCGGAGGACATGCCCATGAATCCTGGACCTAGCGAACACCAATCAGGTCTCACCTCAACGGACTTCGACAGCCTCGTGCTGCAGTCATCCCTACCCACGATGGTCATCTTCGAGAATCCCTGGTCCAGGGCGCTGATCCCGGGGCTTGACCAATTAGCAACGGCCTTCACGGGGGACCTGCGCCTGCTCAGAGTGGACCTGGCGACGCATTTTGAGTTAGCGGCACGCCTCAAAATCCGCGTTGTTCCCACCTTGCTCTTCTTTAAGGGAGGAGCGCTGGTCGAGTTTATGGTAGGCCCCGTGCCGACCCAGTTCATCGTCGAAATGGTGGCAAATACCCACTTCTGTCGGCAACATCGGTTGCAGGGAACGCGTCGCAGTCGTGGGCGCAAACCAGCGCACCGAGCGGTGGGCAGTATATCACCCGACAGGCCATTTGGCGTGCTTGTGGGACGACCCTGAGATAAGCGAATCCGCTGAAGTCACCTCTGCGACCTCATCGAGCGGATCGCCGCCATCACCGACCCGCAGGCAGTGGGGTGGCGTCTGACCGCCTACCAGCCAGGCTTGGGGGCGCGCATGACACGGAGAAGCCAGATGCTATTCAAAGTACTTCCGACCGCCTTTCTGATCATGTTGATCGGTCTTGGGATAACTGGTATTGACGCGGCTCCAAGAGAGCGCATCCTCCTCAATGTTTCCTACGACCCCACACGAGAGTTGTATCAGACGGTCAATGCGGCGTTCGCCAAGCATTGGCAGGAGCGTACCGGTGAACGCCTGACGGTGAATCAATCGCATGGTGGATCGGGTAAGCAGGCGCGGGCGGTCATCGATGGCCTGGAAGCTGACCTGGTCACGCTGGCGTTGGCGTATGACATCGATGCCATCGCCCAGGCCGGGCTGATCAAGTCCAATTGGCAAACGCTTCTCCCAGACAAGAGCGCTCCTTACACCTCGACGATCGTGTTCTTGGTGCGAAAAGGGAATCCCAAAGGCATCGAGGATTGGGATGACCTCGTCAAACCAGAGATCGCGGTGATTACTCCCCATCCCAAAACCTCCGGCGGCGCCCGCTGGAACTATCTCGCGGCTTGGGGTTATGCGCTCAACCAGTCTGGCAACGATGAGGCGAAGGCGCGGGAGTTTGTAGCTCGCCTCTACAAGAATGTGCCGATTCTCGACACCGCCGCGCGAGCGGCGGCAGTCTCCTTTGTGGAACGAGGCATCGGCGATGTCCTGATCGCCTGGGAAAGCGAGGCGCTGCTCGTGGCCACGACGCATGGCCAAGGCCGGTTCGAGATCGTCACCCCAGCACTCAGTATCCTCGCTGAGCCACCGGTGGCACTTGTTGACAAAGTTGTTGATAAGCGGGGTACCCGTGAGGTCGCGCGCGCTTATCTCGAATTCCTGTATTCTCAAGAAGGTCAAGAGATCGCGGCCAAACATCACTACCGGCCGCGTCTGGCCTCAGTGGCCGCATCCTATGCGACACATTTTCCAGTCGTCAACCTGTTCACGGTCGAAGAGGTGTTCGGCAGCTGGCAGCAAGCCCACACCGTACATTTCCGTGATGGAGGCATGTTCGATCAAATCTACCAGCCCAATCGCTAAGCACAGCAGCCCTCCTAGCATACAGAGGCTCTGATGATGACAATGTCGAGAAAACGTCGGGTGCTGCCAGGTTTTGGGATCACGATGGGGTTCACCCTGCTGTATCTGAGCCTCATCGTCCTGATTCCGATTTCGACGATACTGCTGAAAACGGCCACGTTGAGCTGGAGCGAATTCTGGGGCACGGTGACCTCTGCTCGCACCCTGGCCGCCTATCGCTTGAGTCTTGAGACCGCCTGGATCGCTGCCTCAGTGAATGTCATCTCTGGTCTTCTGGTGGCATGGGTCCTGGTGCGGTACCGTTTTCCTGGGAAGCGCCTCATCGATGGCCTGGTGGACCTGCCTTTTGCTCTGCCGACCGCAGTCGCGGGTATCGCACTCACCAGCCTCTATGCCAGCAGCGGGTGGATCGGGAGCTACGTCGAGGCGTTTGGCCTCAAGATCGCCTATACGCCGTCCGGAATCGTCATCGCCCTCATCTTCATTGGGCTGCCCTTCGTGGTACGGATGGTCGAGCCGGTACTGCAAGATTTCGATGCCGCCGTCGAGGAGGCGGCGGCAAGTCTGGGGGCCAGTCGTTGGCAGACCTTCATCCGGGTGATGATGCCCGAGCTCTTGCCGGCGCTCTTGACCGGATTTGCGCTCGCCTTTGCCCGAGGGCTGGGCGAGTATGGCTCGGTGATCTTTATCGCTGGCAACATGCCGATGCGGACAGAAATCACCCCGTTGTTGATTATGATGAAACTTGAGCAATTCGATTATGCGGGCGCCACCGCCATTGCCTTAGTCTTCCTCAGCCTTTCGTTTACCCTCCTGTTGGGCATCAACATCCTGCAATGGAGACGCAGTGCCACAGCACTTGCGGCAAAGGGGACCAGTTCATGGCGTCTATCGTAGGCGAATTCTCAGGCGTGACCGCGGCGACGCCCACGGGCCTGTCAGAGCCGTCCCTTGTCCGCTGGTCCCTGATTGGACTGACGCTGGTATACTTAGGGGTATTCTTGGTGGTCCCGTTGCTGGCGGTATTCGTCAAAGCTCTGGAGAAAGGGGTGACCGTCTATTGGGCTGCCATTAGCGATCCAGTCGCACTGGCAGCCATTCAGCTCACACTGCTAACCGCAGCCATCGCGGTGCCGCTGAATGTGCTCTTTGGGGTAATGGCCTCGTGGGCGGTGGCAAAGTTCGAATTCCCCGGCAAACAGCTCTTGATCACGTTGATCGACCTGCCGTTCAGCGTCTCGCCCGTCATCTCTGGGATGATCTTTGTGTTGTTATGTGGCCGGCAAGGTGTGTTTGGACCTTGGCTGGCGGGACATGAGATCAAGATCGTGTTCGCCCTCCCCGGCATCGTTCTGGCCACCATCTTTGTGACCTTCCCCTATGTGGCGCGCGAGCTGATCCCGCTCATGCAAGCGCAAGGCACCGATGAAGAAGAGGCGGCCTTGACCCTGGGCGCCAACGGTTGGCAAACATTCTGGCGCGTCACGCTGCCCAGCGTCAAATGGGGGCTGCTGTACGGCGTCATTCTGTGCAATGCCCGGGCCATGGGGGAATTTGGAGCGGTCTCGGTGGTGTCCGGACATATTCGTGGGCTCACGAACACCATCCCGCTCCACGTGGAGATCCTCTACAACGAGTACCAGTTTACCGCCGCGTTTGCGGTGGCGTCGCTGTTGTGCCTACTGGCGCTGGTGACCTTGATCGCCAAGCATGCGATCGAACGGAAGCTGGAACAGCGCACGATCAGTTCCACGCGAGAGCTCACCAGGAGACGGGTGCCATGAGTATCGAACTGCGAGGCATCACAAAAATCTTCGGTGATTTCACGGTTTTACATGACGTACAGTGCACCATTGCCACCGGCAAACTGGTCGCTCTGCTTGGGCCCTCCGGCTCTGGGAAAACGACGCTCCTACGTATCATCGCTGGCCTCGAAGTGCCGGAGCGCGGCGCGGTATTGTTCGAAGGCGCGGACGTGACGCACCACCGGGCGAGCGACCGGCAGGTCGGATTTGTGTTTCAACACTACGCGCTGTTTCGGCATATGACCGTGTTTGAAAACGTCGCCTTTGGGCTGCGGGTCAAGCCCCGTCGCGAGCGGCCTTCCAAGACCGTAATGGCAGCCAAAGTGTGGGAGCTTCTGCGACTCGTACAACTTGAGCCTCTAGCCAGGCGGTATCCTTCGCAGCTTTCGGGCGGACAGCGTCAACGCGTAGCGCTCGCCAGAGCCCTAGCCGTCCAACCGAAGGTCTTGCTGCTCGACGAACCATTCGGCGCCCTGGATGCCAGGGTCAGGCAGGAGTTGCGCCGCTGGCTCAGGCGGTTGCATGATGACATCGGCATTACCAGTGTGTTCGTCACACATGACCAGGAGGAGGCACTAGAACTCGCCGATAATATCGTGGTCATGCGCGAGGGACACATCGAGCAGATAGGCACCCCTGAGGAGGTCTACGAACATCCGGCGACACCCTTTGTCTATCGCTTTCTTGGCAATGTTAACCTCTTTCACGGCCGCATGGAAGCCGGCACGGTGCACGTCGGGGATTTCACCCTGGAATTTCCGCTGGGAACACCACCAGAGGCCACTTCTGCTGCGATGCTCAGCCGCTATTTCGAACAAAGTGGGGAGTACTGTGCCTTTCAACATGCCACTCCGGCCATGGTGTTTACCCGCCCCCATCTCTTGGAGATCGCGCATCAACCGAGTGCCCAGCCACACTTCCGGGCCACCATTACCCACCTCAATGCCGCCGGGCCAGTGGTCAAAGTCGAGCTCGCGACGCAGAGTGGGGTGGTGGTGCATGTTGAGCTGTCCCAAGAGCGCTACCGTCAGCTACAATTGCAGAAAGGCGCGGAGGTGTTCGTCAGCGTCAAGACTATGCACATCTTCACCGAGGACTCTGGCATGATCGCCGAGAGTGTTGAATAGAGGCGCGCAGGTTGAGCATCGCCGTGCCCATGAGTTTCGGCGGCGCGGTGAGCCACTCTGTCTTCTCCCGGATGCGAGGCTGCTTATTTCCCGACATACACACTGTCGAAGAACATGGCCTCATAGATCAACGCAAACTCGGCGGCGGTAGACATCAGTCGACACATCTCGTCGGAGGTGGCAAAGCGGGCGATGAAGGTTTCTTCTTTCCGGACATCGAGCGGGGGGATATTGAACCCAGCGACGGCCTCAGCCGGCAGATCGTAATGTGTCTGCAAGCCTTGATGGATACGCCGGCAGACCTCCGCCCAGCTCTCTTCGATCATCAACACGGCGGCCATATTTTCACCGGGCGTCGCACAGCCCGCGAGGCGGAACTGATAATTCGTGGCCGCGAGGGCACCCGGCAATGGTTGTGAGCTGCGCAAGGTTTCAGGGCTGATCCCGAGTGCCTGAATGAAGTGGCGATAGAGCCCCAGATAGCCGACCTCACGACTGGCCACCTCGATGAACCATTCTTTCATATCCAGATCAGGTGCCTGCAGGACGCACATGGCAAAGTAGTCGTAGATCCCACGGACATAATGATGCTCCTGTTCGGCAAAGCGAATCAATGCTTCGCGTGGCAAGAGGCCGTTGCTGGTGTCCCGCACAAACACGTGCTCAGTGACTCCGCGCATCAACGCTTCGGTATCGCGACGCAGTAGCCTGACGAAATCTTCTCCGCTCGCCATGATTCGACACCCTCCTCTGCTTGAATGGTGACCGCTACACGTAGACGGTCCCGTCAGGGACCCTCCTCGCTCCTTCCTCCTTGGGGGGAAAGCCCGGATGGGGGGTTGGATGCTCACACATCCTGCCCTCTACCCGCATCTTCCTCCACAAGGGGGGAGGAAGACTCGCTATAAATCTGCTGGATAGTTAGAGATAGTCCAAGAGCTCTTCCTGCCCACGATCGAGAGCCTGGCCAAAGATCCGCACGAGGTCATCCACCTGGCCTTTCGTGATACAGAGCGGCGGCGCAAACGCCACTGTATCCAGAATGGCGCGGCAGATGAGGCCGCGTTCAAAGGTTAGTTGCGTCAGCAGGGCACCCGCCTTACCGATCGGCTCAAAGCGCTCCCTGGATGTTTTATCGCGCACGAGCTCGATGCCGGCAATCAGTCCCATCCCCCGTACATCCCCCACCAGCGGATGATCCAGGAAGCCACGCAGCCGCTCCTGGAAATACGCGCCCACCTCAGCCGCCTGATCGATCAAGCGCTCCTGCTCCAGGATGTCGAGATTCTTTAGCGCCGCCACACAGGCCACGGGATGGCCATTATAGGTGAACCCGTGTGGGAACGGCGCTCCTGGCGGAGCCTTGTCGACCAGATCGCGGTAAATCTCCTCCGTGATGATACTGGCACCGAGCGGCACATAACCGCTGTTGATGCCTTTGGCCAGCGACAGCATGTCTGGCCGAAGATCCCAATGTTCGAGCGCGAAGCGTTTGCCGGTGCGGCCGAAGCCGGTGATCACTTCGTCGAGAATGAGCAGCACCCCATACTTGCGGCAGATCGCCTCAATCATCGGCCAGTATTCCGGCGGCGGCACGATAGCGCCCCCTGCGCCCATGATCGGCTCGCCGATGAAGGCGGCTACGGTGTCAGGCCCCTCTTCCAGCAGGTGTTCCTCCAGCGCCCTGGCGCACGCCAGCTCACAGGTGGGATACCGCAGTCCGAGCTCGCACCGATAGCAATGTGGCGCCGGAATGAAGCTGAAGCCGGGCACCAAGGGGGCCGCCATGTCCCGGTGGCCTTGAATGCCGGTGGCGCTCAGGGCACCCATCGACACTCCGTGATAAGCTTGATTCCGCGAGATGATTTTGAAGCGCTCGGGCTGACCGTTGAGTTTGAAATAGTACCGGGCGATCTTGAAGGCGCTCTCATTGGTCTCCGAGCCGCCGGAGGTATAGAAGACACGGGTCAGGTGCGGCGGGGTCATGTCGATGAGCTTCTTTGCCAGTTCGATTGATGGCAGGTTCGAAAAGCCGAAAAAGCTTGGCGCAAAGGCTAGCTTGCCGATCTGCTCGCGCACCACATCGCCGATCTCCGTGCGGCCATGGCCGATGTTGACATTCCAGAGACCCGCCAGGCCATCGATGAACTGTCGCCCCGCCAGATCCTTGACGTAGATGCCATGCCCCTCGACCAGGATCGTCGGTCCCTCTTCGCTATGAGCTTTCAGCATGGTCGCGGGGTGCAGGATGTACGACAGATCATCGCGATACCAGTCGTGCGATGCGGGCTCCATGTCTTGGCTCATCAATGTCCCTCCCGTATAACCGCCACCTGTGTGCGAAACGCACCAGGCTGCAGCATCGCTCCCACAATTCACGGTAGCCCAGCTCTCGGAGGGAGTCAATGGATTTTCCTCCGGGGATCTGACCTCTTGGGTTTGTCACCGGGAGGTCGTGCGCGCTATAATCGGCGCCCAGTATTCACCGCAGCATGTGCTGAGCTAGTGACCGTGGAGCCCCGGAGAGCAGCACAGCGAGGCGATTATGTGGTTTGGGTTGGCACTGCTGTCGGCCTTGTTCCAGGTGTTGCGCAATATGTCGATGAAGCACCTTGGGCATACCTTGGATGATACCATCAATGTGTGGGGCCGCTTTACGTTTCTCTTACCTTTTGTCGCAGGGTTCGTCCTATGGCATGGCATCCCACCGTTTCTCCCAGGGTTTTGGCCCTATGTCGTGCTCTTCGGCATCGCCCAAACCGCCGCCACCCTCAGCCTGGCCAAGGCGCTACGGCTGTCTGACATCTCAATTGTCACCGCCTTGTGGAAGGTGAGCTTGCTGTTTTTGGTCGTCTTTGCCTTCGTGAGCCTCGGGGAAACGCCCTCACTGCTGGGCTTGGTAGGCATCCTGGTGAGCTTGGTGGGCGTCTATATCTTGAACATCCAGAAGAGTCGCCTCTCCCTGTGGGCGCCAATCCGCGAACTGTTGATCGATCGTGGCCTGCGGTATACGCTGCTGGCGGCGGTTTTGTATGCCCCGGCGGTGGTCCTCATCAAGCAAGTTATTGTCCGCTCCGACGCCTATTTCGCTAATCTCATGGCCTATTCGGCCGCCTCGCTGATCATTCTCCCTCTGGCATTGCGACGCTCGGCCCACCATTTTGCACAGATCCCGCGCCATTGGCCATCGTTTGTCGGCATGGGGCTGTTTGCCTGCCTGGCGAGCGTGTGTCACAGTCTGGCCTACCAGATAACCCTGACGTCATACGTCGAGGCCGCCAAGCAGGCTGAAGTCCTCTTCGCCTTGGGCATCGGCTATGTGGTGTTCCAGGAACAGGCGAGGGTCCGGGCCATTCTACCGGGCAGCCTGGTGATTCTCATCGGCATGGTTCTGTTGCACCTGAGTGGCTGAGCCGATGCGCCAGCGCGACCCTGGCAGATGGCCTGGAGTCGTCGACTTGCGCGTCCTAATACAATGACGGAGTCTGCCGTCAGCAAGGCGTCTATATCGTCCTTTGACGCCTTGATCCCGGTCCAAAATCTTCAACATAACTGTCATGCCCGCGCGGGCACCAAGACGCATGCAAAGAGGGCTGAGCGCCTCTCTGCCCCAGTAAGTATGCTACCATGTGGCCATTCTGGGCTGGCCCCATGGCCAGCCAATGACCGGAACCGGAACGAGAGCGAGGGCCGGGGTCATGGCTTACACCTGTGTGTAGGCCGGCCATTGACCCGGTAAGACCTGCCCTGACGTATGGCTGAAGGGAATGGCTGGCGGCATGGATGCCAGCGAGGGGAGAGGAAGGGGAACACAGACTCGCAGGAAGCGCCCCCTGAGAAGGAGATGTTTCAGGAAGGCGGCAATGCTGGGGCCTAATAGAGGCCAGATCGGCGGCGCGCCGTTCATCATCTTATGGAGCTTTGTGCAGGGAGCGGCCTTTTCCATGGCGCGCCTTGGCCTGTGGCGTGTATGATTTGAAGCGTCAACCATTTCTGTATATAGTAGGGAAAAAAACGATATTCGGAGAGTATGTATGCATATCGACATCCCGGACGATCTGCACAGGTGTCTCGAACAGCTGGCCAAAGGATCAGGCCAGGATGTTAGCATCCTGGTGTGTGAGGTGATCGAACAGCGCCTGGCCCTCGAAGGGCGGAAGCCACGGCCCCAGGAGTCCCTGGCCTGGGAGCCCTTTTCTGACCAGGACCCGTTTGTGTCGCTGATCGGCTCCGGTGAGGATGACGCGGCCGATGTGAGCCAGAAGAAGTACGACTACCTCGCCGACACGTACCGCCCATGAACCGGGTCTTCGTGGATACGGGGGGCTTTTACGCCGCCCTCAACCGCAGAGATGCCTCTCACCGTGACGCGGCCCGCCTGTTCCGCCGGGCACAACGGGAACACTGGTTCCTGTTCACCACCAATTTCGTCCTCGCCGAATCCCACGCGTTGATCCTGGCCCGCATGGGGCGGGACCGGGCCTGGGGCTTTCTGCAGGCGATCGTCACCGGAAGCACCAACGTCATCCGCGTGGAAGAGGTGGACGAACGGCGGGCCAGGGCGATTAATCGAGCAATATCAGGACAAAGCGTTCAGCTATTGCGACGCGGTGAGCTTCGCCGTCATGGAACGGCTGGACATCCAGGAAGCAATCGCGTTTGACGAACATTTCCGGCAGTATGGCCAGTTGACTATCCTGTAGCCGGTGCAGCAGAAGGATCCACAGCCAATGCCCAGACCGGACCATACCAAAGACATCGCATCTGTTCGCCGGCAGGCTGCCAAGGGCGGGCTGAGATTTGAAGCCTATCTGCCTCCAGGTCTGGCCGAATGGGTGATCAGTCTTGTCGAGCAAGATGTCTTCCATTCCCCTTCGGAGCTCAAAGGTGACGGGTTTGCTCACGGTCACGCGTGAAAATCCTTTACAGTCCAGGCCCTCCCAGGGATACTTGATCGCGAATGCCCATCGGGTCGCGTATCGCCC
Source organism: bacterium (assembly GCA_046727435.1). Classification (GTDB taxonomy): domain Bacteria; phylum Tectomicrobia; class Entotheonellia; order J063; family CAVPRW01; genus CAVPRW01. Next base: position 34,890 of record JBKPCR010000425.1, read on the forward strand.
AGGAGGCCCGGACCATGTCCTTGACCTGTCTGCCCCGTCGTGTGTCGCAGTGCCTGCGGGTGCTAGGGCCCTGTTTTCACCATCGGCACCACCTGGTGTTCAGCTGGCTGTTGGTATGGCAGCTGGTCTATGGCGAACGGGCCAATCTGAGCGCACTCGCCCGGCATGGTCCCGCGCATCTCGCCTACCAGCACTACCGCCGGCTCCTGTGTGCCACATACTGGTGGACCAAGACCTGGCTGTGGTGGTTTGCCGACCAGGCCCTGCAGGCGTTTCCGCCTCCCGAAGATGGCATCCTATAGCTGGTGGGCGACAGCACCCTCAAGGGCACGCGAGGCCGCAAGCATCCTGTGGGCCAGAAGACACGCCTCAGCCAGCACCATCCCGACGTCTTCGGCTTCCGGATCGTGCTCCTCATGGGGCCATGGGACGTCTATCGTCTCCCGGTGGATTGCGCGCTGGTCCGGCGTACCGCCGATCCGGCCTACCAGCCCGAAAACGCGCTGTTTCGCCAGATGCTGCAAGAGTTCCGGCGCCCGGCCTGGTGCCAGGAGGTCGTGGTCACCGCCGCTGCGGCCTACGCCTCGCGGGCCAATTGGGCCCGCATCGAGGCACTGGGTTACAGCTCCGTCGTCGCTCTCCCCCGGACCTGGAAATTTGCCAAGGGGAAAGCCCTCAAAGCCCTGGTCACGCATCTGCCACGCTGGCAGTACAGCCAAATTCGCATTCCCACAGTCCATACGCAACGCCGCCGGACCTTCTGGGTCTAGGCTAAACGGGCGCGGTTGCGCCATCTGGGAGCTGTCACGATCGTGCTCAGCACATGTCGGCGCAACGATGGGCCGAAACAGACCAAGATCCTCGTGACCAATCTGCCGGAGATGGTAACCGCGCGGGAGATTGTCGGCGTGTACCTGCGTCGGTGGTGGATCGAATGGCTGGTGAAAGCATTGAAAGGGGTGGTGGGCTTGGGCCAACATCACGTCACCAAACAGGTCGGCCGCGTCGAGCGCTCCGTAGCTGTCGCGCTCATGGCCTATCTGCTCCTGCTTAGGCTCAGGGCACAGGACATCCCGGCGGACCGTCCATGGAGCGCGTTTCGCCTGCAGCATGCGTTGGCCTGGGAGGTCGCCCAAGCTCAATGCGAGCGTTCGGCCCATCAGATGGCTCGGAAGTGGTTTCGGCTGGGCAAAGCCGCGTGATGCCATGTAGCTACCTGTCACTTTTGAGTAATAAGGTGATGTTTTGGCGCATCTTATGTTCCTGTAGCCGCTTCCCACGGGCCGGTCAAATCGGAATCCGCTCGATCTCATCGAGCGTGATGGCGTCGCCGGTGCGGTCATAAAGCTTGGTGGTGCGTGGCGACTCGTGCGCGGCGATGGCCTGGGCGTGCTCAATGGTGCCCCCGTTTTCGAGGTAGGCGGTGATGCCGGTGGCCCGGAACGTGTGGCAGCAGATGCCGGGCGGCAGGTTGACCCCCCGGCCCCGCCGCTTGATCATGCGGATGGCGTCGTTACGGTGCGTCGGCCGCCTGGTGAGCTGGCGCTCGCGGTCGACGGTGCGAAACAGCGGCCCTTTCGGATCGGCCGCAATCCCGGCGGCCTCCAGATAGGCGTCCATATAGGCTTCGGCCTTGTGGTGCGCCGGCACCTCGTGGAATTTGCCGCCCTTCTCGTGCAGGCGGAACCACCAGCGTTTGCCGTTGGGGTAGTAGTCCTCCACCCGCATGCCGATGACGGCGCTGACGCGGGCGAAGCTATAGACCATGGCGCCGATCAGCGCGCGGTCGCGCAGGCAGACAATGGTGTTCGTCTCAATGGCCTCCAGCAAGGCGCGAGTCTGCGCGGTATCGAGCACCGGCGTCTTGCCCTTTTTGATGACGTATTTGGGACCCCGCACGGAGGCGGCCGGGTTGGTCTCCAGCACGCCGCCCGTGATCACCCAGTCCAGGCACTGGCGGATGGCAGAGAGGTACTGCTTGACGGTCGGCTTTGAGCCCGGGAGCTGCTCGGTGTAGGCGGCGACCACGACCGGCGTGATGGCCCGGAGGTACTGGAGGCCCCGGCCCTCGCACCAGGCCAGAAAGCGGCCGACGGCGCGGGCGTAGGCCTCGCGGGTATTCTGGTTTCGAATGGTGGCAGTGAAGAATTCGACGAAGCGCCAGGCGGTGCGCTCGCCGGCAGCAGCGATGGGCGCCGGCAGGCCTCCGGGTAGCAATACAACGGCGGGTGCGAGGGTGGTGATGTCAGTGGTCAATGTGCCGCGTCCCTCCCTGGAGTTAACGTTGCATAACGGCCTTATAATGCGTTAAGGCGAAGGGGAGCGCTAGCGGTTTTTACGCCACAAATCCTCCTCCCCCGGTCAGACGCACCAACCTGTGGGTATGATCCTACGCCCCCATGGGCGGATGGCGTGCCGAAGGTCTCGCTCACGTAGGACAGGCAGTAGGTTCCGACCCAGCGGCCGGATCATGACTCCCCTTCCCACCTGGGTGAATTGTGGGCAACCGCCGCAAAGTTCGCGAATGTCCTTCTCAAGAGCCTGAGGTTAGCTTAAAATTCTCAACGGGACGGAGTCGCAGTTCAGTTCAGCAGTCTTTTTGTGTCGGCTCCGCGTCGCGAAACCCCTTAGTCGTGAGGCATGCCCATTCATGTTGCCTCACAGTTGGTTCGTCACGCCGGGGAAATAGCCCGTTTTTACAAGAACAGTGGTGCCATAGTGAGATTGCCGTCATCCTGGAGTGGCCCAGCGGACCCGTGAGAAACGGACGATGAGGTGGTGGCTCGTATCGCGTCGCCGAGTGATGCTCCTCGCCCTCGGCTTGCTCGTAGTCCTCGACCTCGGGCGCTCGGTCTACGCCCGGCTCGGGTATGCCCGCCCCATGGAGATCTGGCAGCCCGCGCCGGCAGTTTACGCCGACCTGACCTGGCCGCCCGGCGCTGACCTCCCCCCCGAGGCGCCACTCGGCCAGCGTATGTATGCGCAGCGCTGCGCCGTGTGCCACGGGCCTGACGGGCGTGGCAACGGCCCTGCGGCACCGTCGTTGATCCCCCGGCCGCGCGATCTAATTCAGCGCATGCTGGTCGGCGGACAGTGGCTAGTGCTGATCGCGGGAGCCGCCGCCTTCATCCTGGCCGGACCGTCGGAGCACCGCTTCCCACGACGGGTGCGCGGCTGGCTGCTGACCATACTGGCGGGTGTTGGGCTCGTCGCCTGTGGGCTAATCGGTGTGGCGGTCTATCGTCTCCCCGCGTTGCGGATCATTCCACCCGAGCAGATCGCCAGGGCCGTGACGGCGAGCATTCCCCAGCCGGACCCGGCGACATTCAGCAGTCCAGAGCAGGCTGCGTTGGTGGCGCGCGGCCGATACCTGTTCACGGTGGCCTCATGTGCCTTCTGTCATGGCAATAACGGCAGCGGTGGATCGAAGATCAGTTGGGCCGCCTTTGGGACCCTCTGGACGCGCAATATCTCGTCGAGCGTGGTGACGGGTATCGGGGCATGGAGCGATGCGGAGATGGCCCGCGCCATTCGCAGTGGCATCACGCCGGACGGACGGATCCTCCACTGGCAGGGCATGATTTGGGATCATGCCTCGAACTGGGATGAGGAGGATCTGCGCGCGCTGATCGCCTATCTGCACACCCTGCCACCAGTCACGCGCGACATCCCACCCACGCGTCCACCCGCCGCGGACGATTGCGTGGTCTATACCTTCTGGGTCACGCACAGTGCGACGCCAGGCTGCCGGTAGTATGGCGTGGATACGGTGGATGAACCAGGCGGCCAAACGATCGAGATTCAGCGCGAGAGACATCCAGAACTTGTTCCTGAGCATCTCCACGCTGTGCCCAGCTGCGCCGCTTCCGCGTAGCCGGGCTCTGCGAGCGGTGGCCTGTCGTGATGCTGGTGGTGTTCGTCATGCATGCGGGAAGTCATCCCGTCCAGCCGTGCCGCGACACGGTGCGGCTACCCATCGCTCCCGCGATCCTTGATGAACGTTCCGCGCTCGAACTCCTCGAAGGCGACTCGAAGCTCTTCCTGGGTGTTCATCACGATGGGACCGTACCAGGCGATGGGCTCGCCGATCGGCTCTCCCGAGATGAGCAGGAACCGCACGCCTTCCGTCTCGGCGGCGACGGAGACCTGGTCGCCGTCGCCGAAGAACACCAGGTGACCGTCCCCGATTAGGCGTTCGCGTGTCATGTCGAAGTAATTCCCGCCCACGGCTTCGTAGCTGTAGGGATCCTGCTGCTGGCAGAACACGCCCTTACCGCCAATCACGTACGCGAATACCGTGTGACCCCGTGGCGTTCGGTGGGCGAACGCCGTGCCGGCGGGGAGGCTCACGTCGAGGTACTCGGGTCTCGTGACGACGTCTCGCACGGGCCCGGTCACGCCGCCCGCGGTACCGGCGACCACCTTGATCGTGGCGCCACCTGGATCCGTCACGCTCGGGATCTCGGCGCTCGTCACGCCGCGGTAGCGCGGCTTCATCATCTTGTTGGCGGC
>JBKPCR010000426.1:0-10980 GCA_046727435.1 bacterium
GCCGAACGATGATGGCACGCCCGTCTTTTGGCGCGCTGAAACCCGCGGCCGCATCCAGCCTTGAGGTGGTACTTCACAGACCATGGCCGAGCTCACCGTCACCAAGAAAACCAGCGCTCGCGTGCCGACGGCCGAGGGCGAATTCCAACTATCTATGTACACGAGCAATCTGGATGATAAGGAGCATCTCGTCCTGCTCATCGGCGATGTTACCGCTCGCCAAGATGTGCTGGTACGTGTGCACTCCGAATGTTTCACCGGCGATGTCCTGGGCTCCTTGCGCTGCGACTGTGGGGCGCAACTGCATCAGTCCATGCATATGATCGCCGAAGAAGGTCGAGGGATTCTGATTTACTTGCGCCAAGAGGGACGCGGGATCGGTATCCTCGACAAGTTGCGGGCCTATAACTTCCAGGATATGGGCTATGACACCGTCGATGCCAATCTGATGGTAGGGCACAAAGCCGACGAGCGTGAGTATACGGCGGCCGCCCTCATCCTCAAGGATCTGGGCGTCCTGTCGGTGCGCATGCTGACCAATAACCCCATGAAAATCGAAAGTCTGCAAGCGTTGGGTATCCCGATCAGCGCCCGCGTGCCGCTGTCCCCCCACATCACCGCCGAGAATGCTGCCTACCTACGGACGAAAGTCCAGCGCATGCGGCACCTGTTGCATCTTGGCCCAACGTTTGAGACCATGGGTGATCGTCTGCAGAGCCTAGAAGCCTTATCGGCGCGGGCGGCAGCGCACCACCGACGCACGGGGCGACCATTTGTCACCCTCACCTACGCCCAGAGCCTGGATGGGAGCATCGCCGCTGACCCGGGCCAGCCGCTGTCCTTGAGTGGGCCGCAATCGCTGCTGTTGACCCATTACCTGCGCGCCGCCCACGACGCCATCCTGGTCGGTATCGGCACTGTGCTGGCGGACAATCCCTTGCTCAATGTGCGTCTGGTCGAGGGTAAGAACCCGCAACCGGTGATCGTGGATAGTCAACTGCGTTTCCCACTCGAAGCCAACCTACTGCGTCGGCACCCCTTGGCCCCCTGGATCGCCACCAGTGAGCAGGCCGATCGTGAGCGGCAAGGACGATTGGAAGCGGCTGGTGCTCGGGTGCTGCGCTTACCACCGACCTCGAGCGGCGCCGTTGACCTCGACGCTCTGCTGAAGCAACTGGGCGAGTGTGGGATCAGGAGCCTGATGGTGGAAGGCGGCGCCCGCATCATCACGAGCTTTCTGGCACGCCAATTAGCCAACTACCTGGTGCTCACGGTGGTGCCTCGGTTGGTCGGTGGGGTGCGCGCCGTGGGCAACCTTGGGGCGTTTGAATCAGCTCGCTTCCCCGGTCTGCGCCATATTGGCTATCAACGGCTGGGCGAAGATCTGGTCCTGTGGGGCGATCTGGCGTGGGGCGAAGCTTAACAGCACATGTCTTGTATTTCGCTGCACCCTATCAGGTGACGGTGCAGCAGGAGTGGCTAGTGCCTCCTGCTCCTGGCCAGGTCCTGGTGCAGACCGTCGTCTCGGCCATCAGCCCAGGCACTGAGCTGCTGATCTACCGCGGCCAGGCGCCCACGGACATGCCCATCGACGAGACCATCACCGCCCTGCCGGGCGCTCTGACGTTTCCGCTCAAGTATGGCTATGCCGCTGTGGGGCGCGTGATCGCGGTCGGTTCACCGGCTGAGCAAGCGTGGCAGGGACGGCTGGTCTTCGCCTTTCAGCCGCATGCGAGCTATTTTCTCAGTGCTCCGACCGACCTGCATCCGGTTCCAGATTCCCTCGCACCAGAGGAGGCAGTATTCCTCCCCAATATGGAAACGGCCGTCAATTTTCTCATGGATGGGCACCCCCTCATTGGGGAGCGGGTGCTGGTGTTCGGACAAGGCGTGGTCGGGCTACTGACGACGGCTCTATTGGTGCGCACGCCGCTGTCTCGCTTAATCACCGTAGACCGCTATCCCTCCCGCCGGGAGCGCTCCCGGGAGCTGGGGGCGCATGCCAGCCTCGATGCCGGCACGGATGATGTGCTGGCGCGCCTGCAAGCTTGCCTGCAAGACGAGCATGGCGCCCCAGGAGCAGACCTGACCTACGAGCTCTCAGGGAACTCACTGGCCCTCGATCAGGCCATCGCGGTCACCGGCTTCAACGGGCGGGTCGTGATCGGCTCCTGGTACGGTCAGAAACACGCCGATCTGAACCTGGGTGGGCGTTTCCATCGTAGCCGCATACGCCTGATCAGCAGCCAAGTGAGCAGCATCGCGCCGGAGTGGAGCGGACGCTGGAACAAGAACCGTCGTCTGCACGTGGCCTGGGACATGCTGCAGCATGTCAGGCCAGCGCATCTCATTACTCACCGTTTCCCGCTGGAGCAGGCAAGTCAGGCCTATGCCCTGCTCGATCAGCATCCGGAGGAGGCGATCCAGGTGCTGTTCACGTATGGGGAGTAATGACGGATCATCAGCCAAGCCGAAGAGGAGCATCGTCCGATGTACAGCGTCGCTGTGAAGCGGGATTTTGTCGCCCAGCATTTTCTCATCGGTGGCGATTGGGGAGCGGAAAACGATTGGCACTCGCATCATTACCAGGTCGAAGTGCAATTGCAGGGCCCCGCACTGGACCAGCATGGCTATCTGGTGGACATTGTCGATATCAACACCCATCTGGAAGCCCTGGTCGGCCACTATCGCGATAAAACCCTCAACGACCTGCCCGAGTTCAAAGACCTCAATCCCAGCCTCGAGCATTTTGCGCGCATCTTCTGCCAGGCGCTCTCAGAGCGCATTCAGGCGCCCAATTTGAGCGATGTCATCATTAAAATGTGGGAGAACGAGACTACCTGGGCGGCCTACCAACTGGAGCGGTCGTGCGCATCGGCCTCATCATCTACGGGAGCCTAGACACCCTCACTGGCGGCTACCTTTATGATCGCTTGTTAGTCAAGCATCTGCGCCGCCATGGAGATCAGGTGGACATCATCTCCTTGCCCTGGCGGACCTACGGACGCCACCTGGGAGACAACCTCTCCCTCAACCTGTATGGACGATTGCGCCACGCCCCCTTTGATGCGCTGCTGCAGGATGAGCTCAACCATCCGTCGTTGTTCTGGTTGAACCAGAGGCTGCGGCGGCATGTGCACTACCCCATCGTCACCATTGTCCACCTGCTGCGCTGCAGCGAGCCGCGGCCGGCGTGGCACAATCGACTGTATCGCTGGGTGGAGAGGCGTTATCTTAAAGGGCTTGATGGTCTCGTGTTCAATAGCCAGACCACCCAGGTCGCGGTAGAACAGCTGGTAGGCTCCCATCGTCCTGGCGTGGTGGCTTACCCAGGCCGTGACCATCTGCCACCCACACTGACGCCGCAGCAGATCGAGGCTCGGACGCAGCAGTCTGGTGCGCTACGGATTCTCTTCGTTGGTAATCTGACGCCCGTCAAGGGGCTTCATACCTTGCTGCAGGCCCTGGGGCATGTACCGTCGGAGATGTGGTGTCTGACCGTGGTAGGAAGCTTGACGATGGACCCTGACTATGTGCACAGCATCCGCCGGCAGATCGATGCATCTGCATGGCATGACCGCGTCAGGCTGCTCGGTACGTGTCCGAATGCCGAGATAGCCACACATTTGACGCAGCATCAGGTGCTGGCTGTCCCGTCGCTCTACGAGGCGTTCGGCATCGCCTACCTAGAAGCCATGGGGTTTGGGTTGCCGGTCATCGCTTCCAGTGCCGGTGCGGCACATGAGCTGATCACTCCGGCAGAGCACGGCTTTCTCGTTGCCCCTGGAGATGCAGCCACCTTGGCGCAGCATATCTCTACGCTGCAGCACGACCGTGACTGCCTGCGGCACATGAGCCTGGCGGCATTCCGACGTGCGCAAATGCACCCGACCTGGGCTGAGTGTGCCGGGCAGGTGCGCGAGCTGTTGCAGAGTTTGGTGCGATGAACCATGGCAATCCCGACTACCTACCAATTCACCCGCTATCTCGCCGCCAAAAAGACCGTTGATGACCGTGCCTTGAACCAGCATGTCTGGCACAGCCTTGCCCAGGCGATATCGCCAGCGGTCCCGGACGGGCCCGTGCAGGTCCTGGAGATCGGCGCCGGCATTGGCACCATGGTGGAACGGCTCCTGGAATGGGGGTTGCTGCGTCAGGCGACCTACACCGCCATCGACGTTGACCCCGAGACGATCGCTGAAGGCCGCCAGCACCTACCAGCATGGATGACCCAGCATGGATTCACCTTGCAGGAGGAAACGGCGACGCGGCAACGCTTTGGCCGCGACGGATATGACATCCGTGTCGAGGCCGAGACCATCGATGTGCAGCGCTTCGTCGCCCGCACCAGTGGCTGTCGGGTCTGGGATCTGGTGATCGCTCATGCGGTGCTGGACCTCCTGGATCTCTCCACCACGCTACCGGGTCTGGTGTCACTGCTGCGACCGGGTGGGCTGTGCTATTTTACCATGGCCTTCGACGGCGCCACCATTCTGCAACCGGCGATCGACCCGGTGCTCGACGTACAGATCGAAACACTCTACCATCAGACCATGGACCTGCGGCGTATTGCCGGTCATCTTTCGGGTGACAGTTGCACCGGGAGGCATTTATTCGGCCATCTGCGTGCAGCCGGTGTGGACATCTTGGATGCAGGCAGCTCGGACTGGGTCATCTTCGCCGGTCCCCAAGGGTATCCCGGCGACGAAGCCTATTTTCTGCACTTCATTATCCACACCATCGGCGCTGCTCTGCGAGGTCACCCAGAACTAGAGCCCTTCCGCTTGCGATCCTGGATCGCCCAACGCCACGCTCAGATCGAGGCCGGATCACTCCTGTATATCGCTCATCAGCTGGACTTCCTCGGACGTGTGCCGGTGACGCCGGTTCATGAGGATAGGGGTCGGAGCGCATGATCGAGCGATTCGGCCGCCTTTTACCCCGGCCCTCTCTCAGTGGGAGATGGAGACAAGTGGATCTTGTCGGGATACAGATGACAGGCAACCCAGCGCTGCGGCTCAATCTCGTTTAACGGCGGGACATACTGGCGACATTCGGGCATGACATAGGGACAGCGGGGATGGAAGGCGCAGCCGCGCGGGGCGTTGAGGGGGTTAGGCACTTCTCCCATGATAGAGATGGGCTATGGCGGCGAGCGGACCGGCGGGGGGCAGCGGCAATCAGCGTGGCAGTATCCGGGTGCCTGGGGCGGCTGCATAACGCCTCCGCACTTCCGACCTCCACCAGCTTCCCCAAGTACATCACGCCCACCCGATGGCATAAGCATTCCACATGCCTGCCTAGACGCTGCGCTCGCCGACGCCCGCCAATAGGCCAGCGGTCGAGCAAGACATGGCGCCACCATGGCTCTGTTGGCTGAGCAACAGTCTCGCACCAAGTTGCGCCCCTGGCAACAGGCAAAGAACCCGAGACCCTCGGGCACATTGACACCCGCAGACCCGAGGTCTGTGCCCCGATCGGGACGTGATATACTGCCAGGAAAAACGCGGACCATCGCTTCCACGCCAGCGAAGCAGAGCGTGGAGGTCGGCGCTGACGGCCCGCGATGTGGCAAAGCGAGCCCGCTGTGGCGATAACATTTGCTGACCTCTTGACAGGTAAAGGGATAGCCATGCCAGTAGCCCTCTTTCACATGATCGCAGGGGCGCCGCAACCGGTGGCCCCCTACAGCCACGCCGTTGAGAGCGATGGCTGGGTGTTTCTCACCGGCCAGATCCCCAACAACCCTGAAGATGACCTGAGGCCTCTGCCCGAGGGCATCGAGGCGCAGACTCGCCGCGTGCTGGACAACCTCACGCTCGTGTTGGGCGGCCTGGGGATGGGTCTAGATGTTGTGGTGAGCGTCCGGGTCTTCCTGACGCATTTCCGGCAGGACTATGCGGCGATGAATGCGGTATACGCCAGCTACTTTCCGCCAGACCGGCGACCTGCCCGCACCTGCATCGGGGTCACCGACCTCGCTCGCGAGGCCCGCATCGAAATCGACTGTATTGCCCGACGACCATAAACGAGCGGCGGACTTTCATGCACTTACTATGAAGGTCCACCGCGATCGTACATCGAGAACTGATCGCTATTTGATCTCCACTTCCTTACCGAGCGGTTTCCCTTTCAAGTCACTGTCCCAGCGGACTTGTCTCCTGGCGATTTTGCTTGCAGTGCCTGAGTTGCTCCACGAATAGACATGGGCCGTGCTTCCGATAACCTCGAGGCACCAGATCAGGTTCTCGAAACGGCCATTGGTGGTTTGATGCCGACCACGCGCAGGCTAGAAAAGCGTTTATCCAAAGAGGGGACGGTTCGATTTCTGCTTTTGAAAAGCAGATCAGTGATATTTCTCGAGCGTGGCAAAAGATCAAATTACTCTTCGCGCTCAACATCGTGACAACGCTAGCTTCAGACGGGAAGCGCATATTACCCGTTGACTTATTTCGTAGGCTGAACGAAGACTCTGCCTAACCATGGCATGCAGCCGACGCGGCAACAGCCGCACGCCGCTGTTGCCTGAGGCGTTAGGTGCCAGGATAACTGAACCCAAACCACTCGCACAAGAAAGAAATCAAACGGCTAAGTCAGCGGAACGTAACACCGTAGCTCCAGAGCAGTGTGGAGGGCGTCCCTGCATTCGTGGCATGCGGATCGGCGTGACCGATGTGCTCGACCTCCTCGCCAACGGCCTGACTGCAGCGCAGGTGCTTGAAGAATTGCTGGACCTGGAACTGGATGATATTCAAGCCTGTCTGCGATTTGCCAGCCAACGGCTCAATCATCCGGTGATCGTCGCATGATCTTATGGATTGATGCGCAACGGTCGCCCGCGCTGGCACGCTGGCTTAGCAACACCTTTGCTGTGACTGCGCATGCCGTGCGTGACTTGAGGCTCCGAGACGCCAAAGACCTGCTCATCTTTCACGCCACACGGGAGGCTGGGGCAGTGATCATGAGTAAGGACAGTGATTTTGTCCTGCTCCTGGAGCGGTTCGGTCCGCCGCCCCAGATTTTGTGGGTGACGTGTGGCGGCAATATCTCGAATGCACGGTTGCGAGGAATCTTGCTCACGAGCTTTCCAGAAGCCAGAGGCCACTTGGAGCAGGGCGAGCCACTTGTCGAGATCAGTGACGCGCGTTAGAGGGGCGAGGGAGCGGTCCACGACATGGGAGTTCGTACCAACCGCCGCACCTAACCACCCAGTGGAACTGACGGCCCACAGCGCAGGCCTTTGGGGCGAGTCCTGGCGTTTTCCGCTGTGAGCCGCAGCTCACCGGGAGCGTTGCGCGTCAGACTGATGACAGCCCCGTTGTCTAGACGTGTCGATCTCGGGCTTCTGCAGACGACTAGATGGTAGTCACAGTGATCTCCATCCGTGATAAGACGCGACTAGGAGGAAGATCATGCAAGTCATTCAAAAGATCACCCCATGTTTGTGGTTTGATGATCAAGCCGAAGAGGCAGTTAAGTTTTATACCGCTATCTTTAGAAATTCCCAGATCGTAAATATTGCTCGGTACGGAGAAGCTGGACATGAGGTCCACGGAAAACTGGCGGGAACGGTCATGACCGTGGCCTTTGAACTTGAGGGGCAGGCGTTTACCGCACTCAACGGCGGCCCGATGTTCACATTCAACGAGGCCATCTCGTTCCAAGTCAATTGCGAGACACAGGCAGAAGTGGACTTTTACTGGGAGAAGCTCTCCGAGGGCGGGGATGAAACGGCGCAGCAGTGCGGCTGGCTCAAGGACAAATACGGCGTGTCATGGCAAGTGGTTCCTAACGTGTTGCTCGAGATGATTAATGACCCCGATTCTGAAAAATCCCAAAGAGCCATGGAGGCAATGCTTCGCATGAAGAAGATCGACATTGACGAACTAAAGCGGGCGTATGCTGGATAGCATTTTGGCGCACCAGGCAGCCAGCAGTGTTGTCGCGTAAGCCGCCCAACAAGGCGCCGCAGGGGACGTTCAGCCCGCTGCGCGCGCCGGCCGCCTTCATTTGGCGGTGCAGGCAGATTTGGCTTTCCTGACTTAGGATGCAGAGGGACCATGGGGCGGGCAGGTCGACGCGGAGACATTGACCAGTCTGTATCAGCCGTGGGTGACTCCAGAGTCCCCCGTGGGAATTGTCAGGCAACTCCGGGAACCGGTGCCAGAGGAAACACTGCCAACGGAGGCGGTGCAAATCCGGCAGGCACTGGTGCAAAGCGGGGGCAATGTGTCCAGCGTGGTGCGGCTGTTGGGGGTGAGCCGGGATACTATATGCTATCGAATGCAGCGTTATGGGATTGCGCGGCCACGCCTCTGGGTGCCAGCTCCCGCCGCGTCGCCTCGCGCGTCCGGGGCGGGAGATGGAAGACTCAGCTCGCGGAACGACGCGCCTACTCCGGAAGCGCAACTTCACCTCACTGCCCCCCTTGTACAGCAGGAAGCGACACCCACACCGGGGTCGCTGCAGCTAGGCGCCACGCGTGATGCGGCGATCGAAAGTCACGTCCATACCCCAGAGTCATCCTGGGGGCAGAAACCCGTGGCAGTGCTCGCTCTGGAGCTGACGTGGCCGGACGACTCCGGTGGCGAGTTTCCCCACTACGACCTCTGGACCGAAAGGGCGCGCTGGGAAGAGGCCGTTAGGGATAAGGTGCGGGCGTTCGGCGGCGTGCTGGTAGAGCACACGGCCTCTCGGCTCATTTGGGTGTTTGGGGTATCGCAGGGACTCGATCAATTGCCCCAGCGAGCGGTGCACAGCGCCCTGGCGATCCGGCAAATCGTCGTAGAAGCAGCGCTCCTGATATGCCCCCATGCCCAGTCCCGCGCCTGGCTGTGCATCTGGGCACCGTGCGAGTGGACCGTCAGGCCGCCGACCCGATGGTGTATATGCTGGCCGTGGGCGAGACCTTGACGCTACCGGTGCGGCTGCTCGGACAAGCTGAGCCCGGGGCGATCGTCGTATCACCGGAAGGAGGGCGCTTGGTGGATGGGTGGGTGGCTTTGGAGGAGAGGCCGTTGCAATTACGCGCCGGGGATCCCACTCGTACAAGGGGCTATGTCGTCGTGGGGGTAAGCCCTGGGCGCGAGACGTGGGCCGGACGTCGGCATCTCACTCGCAGTCCCTTGGTGGGCCGGGAACGGGAACTGCTGCTGTTGGACGCCATCATCGAGGAGGTCAAGGCGAGCCGGGGACAGGTCGTGAGTCTGGTAGGGGCTCCAGGCATGGGCAAGTCACGGCTACTCAACGAGTTCCGCGTGTCCCCATGGGCTGGTGCGTCGGGCGCTAGCAACCTGTGTCTGGGGTCTAGACAAGAATCGCGCCAAATATTCTCGCTTCATTATGAATGTGCTGTGTTGGCATTTCTATATCCGTTTTTATGGGTTTCGTTGTCGTTGGTACAGGATGCTCAAGGCGTAATGGGGGTAACCAGAGCCCTAACCTGGGTATCCCGTACCCCCAATTCTGGGGGCTGTATGGGGGTCTTCCCCCGCTTTACCCCCACTTATGGGATACGGGGTCAAAGCGAGACTCAGCACCCGATTGCTGGCTTAGGTACCGCTTGAGGCCCCCCACTGGGATGATGCGATTGACAAGCAACTATCCACGCTGGGCCCGAATCGCGATGTCGAGCGTGTATTCGAAATAGGACGCCGCCTCGCTCAGGCTGAACTCTTCCTTCTGGAAGGTCAAGTGCGGCTTGCCCTGCTCATCGAAACTGATATCAACGCCGAGTCGCACTGGCCACGGCAGCAACGCATTGCGCCGTCCCTCCCGGACCGACCGGGCCTGTGGCAGTGCCATCAGCTCGTTTGGCGGCCTGAGGATCATCTCGGGCCGCTGTTCTGCGATACGACTGTAGACCTCGACGCATCGGCGAACGGTGCCCAGATAGTCCCCCTTGTCGAGCGCCTGTTCGGCCTCGATCAGCATGTTCTGAAAGAACGGGTCGATGAGGTCGCTAGGTCTGGCCATCTTGTGTCCTCCCGGTGGAGACGCGCCTTAGATCGAGCTGTTAATGGGGAACTTCACCCCGTCCAGCTGCTCCTCCCGCCACTTCTGTTGTAGATGGTGGCGATCCTTAAACTCAGGCATGACCTCTTTGGCGAACAGTTCCAGCGACTCCATGATATCTTCGTGCTTGCGGTCGCCGCATTGACAGAAGAGGTTCAGGATGTCCAAGTGAGCCGCTTCGTACTGGCGGATATTGTCGCGGATGAATTTGGGCGAGCCGATGAACATTCCCCGCCTGCCCATGCGGTACAGGACACGCGCACTCTCGTCCTCCGGCTCCAGCTCCGTGGCCGCCTCACGTGCCTGGGCTGAGTCCTCCGCATCGGCGCGTTTTCTGAACTCCCGGTACACGTTGTCCCGGCCGTAGGTGGTATGGCCGTGCATCCACCCGAACACGAAGCCAAAGAACTGGGCGCCGGAGAGGCCCTTCTGGACAGCTTCCTCATCGGTCTTGGCACAGAACATGTTCCCGCCGGCGATGAGACCCGCGTTCATGGCGGCGCCGATCGGTTGGCGGCAGGCACGCAGAAGCTCCCAGTAGCGGATCACCCGCTCCTCGGTGTCCTCTGGCGTCTCGAAGCCGACGCCCATGGCCCCGATGCCGAGACGGGCAGCGAGCATCACCGTTTCCGAGCGTGAAGAGGCCACCCACACGGGTGGGTGCGGCTTCTGCAAAGGCTTGGGAATGACGTTGCGCTCGGGCATGCTGAAATATTTGCCCTCATACCCGGGGTAGGGGACCATGGTCATCATGCGCAGGCATTCGCGGGTGGCCTCTTCCCACGCCTGCTTTTTCTCCTGATGGGAGGTCAGGAAGGCGCCGATCTCGGTGGTCGTTGCGCCCTCGCCGGTGCCGAACTCGACGCGGCCGCGCGACACCAGATCGAGGGCGGCGATACGCTCCGCCACCCGTGCTGGATGGTTCTGCTTCGGCGGCATTTGGACGATGCCATGCCCCAGCCGAAT
>JBKPCR010000427.1:0-9321 GCA_046727435.1 bacterium
GGCGGTCAACGACAAGCTCGACGCCATCTTCAAGGACACGCCGGGCATCAAATACTACACGGGCGTGGCCGGCTTCAGTCTGCTGAGCTTCACGTTCACGACCTACAACTCGTTCTACTTCCTCACGCTGGAGGATTGGGAGGAGCGGGACAAGGGGTAACAGAAGGGACGGTGCGATGAGATGCAATCAGGATCGTAACCTCTTGAAAACATGAATCTTCGAGAGCGCCCTGCACCAGTCGATTTCCTATGGGACAGAGCATACATCGGAAATTTAGATCGTGAAGAATCAATATGTTAAGAATGTCTGGTTCGCTTGTTGCGTCCTATCGCACCTTCCCTCTTGCTGGCCCGTGTAGAGCATGTGTCAACACCCCATCCAAAGTTCATGATGTTGATGAACATATATCTCTTGACAAGATCACACTCATGTAATATATAGTATATTGTGAAAGGAACAACGACCCTGGTGAGTGCCCCAGGTCAAACCATATTGAGGAGGTTAGCATCCATGCAACTAGTGCGATGGACTCCGATGGGTAATCTCCTGTCGTTCCAGCACGACATGAATCGTATGTTCGATCAGTTCTTCCGTGGCGGCCGTCGGTCGACATCTATGAAACCGATGACGCGTTAGTCATCAAGGCCGAGCTGCCCGGCGTCTCCAAAGACGACGTGAGCATTGACGTGCACCAGAACAGGCTGACCCTGCGCGGCCAGCGCAAGCATGAGACGGACGTGAAGGACGAGCATTATCACCGCGTGGAGCGATCCTATGGTTCCTTCCAGCGCTCCTTTACCCTGCCGGCGACGGTCGACGCTGAGAAGGCAGAGGCCTCCTTTAAGGATGGCGTGCTCGAACTGCGTCTGCCCCGGCTGGAAAGCGCCAAGCCACGCCAGATCGCGATTCAGAGCTAAATGATTCTGCTGATGCCGTGACGTAGGCGGCGTGAGAGAAGACAAAGCCCAGGGCCAGGAAGATGTGGCTCTGGGCTTTTTTGTTGGCTATGTGTTGCGGCTCGCACTAATTGGCCCTCCAGGCGCAAACGCCGGAAAATGGGGTAGACGTGCAATTGGTGCTAAAAGTGACGATTTTAACGTGGTGTAAAATCAACCACTTAAGGCGGTAAAAATCTATATTTCTCACAAAATCAATGACTTTCTAGTCTTAGCCCTCACCATCCTTGTGAACGTCCGGCTGGCCACCTCTATGGGATGACCTCATCGGAATCAAACGGCTTTGGTACCGCGCCATTGGAAACTGCATGATGCCCCGAAAATTGATGCCCTGAAAATGGACTGGGGCGATGTGGCGAAGCACCTCCGGCTCGACCCGACGAGCCCCAGCTTGTTGCCAGGTGTCCAGCACCTGTTGAATCCGCTGGGTCATCCACGCCATGACGATATTCGCCAGTAAACTGAGAGACCCCGAGATGGCCACCAATTCCTCTCGCCGCCGACCCCAAGACGCGGCAATGCTGCCAAAGTGGATCACCCGTTGCAGCGTATGGACCGATTCACCACGGTTCAGGATCCGGAGGACCTCGCGACGAAAGCGCTCGTTGCTCAGGTAATCGCACAGGAAGAGGGTCCGCAGCAGCTTGCCCAGGGCGCTCCCCGCTTGATGAATGGGATCGGCCCGAGCGGCTGAACCAAAGCGCGTCAGCGCCAGCACGGCCGACGTCTATCCCCCTTCAATCGAGGCGGCCACACGGATCAGCTGATCCCAGCCCGCCTCAATGTGCGGCAACGAGACATCCGCCTCGGCGACTGGTGCGAGCACCGCAGGCACGGACCACCCGCGCGGGACATGCAGGCGACGATCCCGGAGATGACTCAAGCGTGGACAGAGATCGAAGCCCAAGAGCTTACCCATGGCCATGCCGAAATCGGTATACCCGTGGGTATCAACGGCCAGCCGTTCAATGGTGGCGACCGCGGTTTGCCGCACCACGCCTTCAATGGCGGCGCCCGCTTGGCGCTGATGTCACACGAGCGGCTGGTCATAGATAATCCCCCATTGATCCAGCACATGCGAGTAGATACCCACCGCGTAGGTTCGCCGCCGCGGGTCCACCCGCGCATTCCACAGATGCCTTGACGCATCCAGACTCATCGCGTCAGCGGAGGCGAGCGTGCCATCTCCCCAGGTGCTCACCACCTCATGGCGGTGCAAAAACTGCAGCACCAGCTGGTTGGCCTCGCGCAGGGAGCCTTCATCCTCGAGCAGGCGCATCGCATCGGCAATGGCCTCGGCGGACACCTCTGGGATCATCAAGGCGACTGACGTCGCGTCGAGTTCGGTCCCATGGGCGAGCAATGCCGCATACACTAGCAGCAACTCGAACTCGGTCGTGGGGGCGCGTCCCAAGAGCCGCCAACTGAAGCGGGTTTCACTGTCAACGGCCATGAGGAGGTCGGGCAACTGGACGCTGCCCACCGCCTTGAAGAGTTCATATCGTGTCGCTTCAAGCAAGGAGGGCGTGTCCTCGGCTTCTAAGGCGTTGAGATGAATGCCGGTGTCGTCCACCATCATGACTTCCGCCTCCACGGCCTCTGCTAGCGACGCCAGACCCACCTCCAGATTGGCCAACAGCTGAGGCCTGTACCCTGAAGCATGCATGGGCAGACCGAGCTGTTCATAATACCGCCGGTGATGTGCCGTCCACTCCGTATCGGGAATCAGGAGCTCATTGCGCTGGCGAAAGGCCAGACTGTGAGCGATCCAGGCCGATCCGTTGCGGAGCGCCTTGCGCACGGCAAACAGCGTCGCCGCTTCAAACGCCCGAAGAGCCCGTTGCCGATCAGGCGTGCTGACCAGTGTCGTCCAACGCGGGGCAAAGCTGATATCGACATGCTGGGGTAAGGAGCGGCTCTGGCGCTGGTAGATGTCCCGCAACTGTGCCAGGGCTACCATGAGAGGAGAATGCGCTTCACCTTCAAAGGGTAGCGCGATGAGCGCCTGCAGCAGCGGCCGAATGTGTCGAGCCTTCTCATTGAGCTTCCATCGGACACCAGCAGCCCGGCTCGGAAAGAGCTCTTGCTCCGATGGCATCACCGCCCAAATGGACCGCCGGAGGGCCATGTCTGAAAGGGTTGAGTCGTCGAGCAGACGTCGAATTTCACGGAGCGTCGGCTTGAAGGTGCGTGCCACACGCGACTCCGCATCCCGTACCTCCTTCACGGTGCGCGCGTGCAGCTCCAGAATAAGCAGATCGGCCAGTGACACCGCCACATCGGTCGTTTGCAGCAAGGTGATGCGCAGGAAACAGACCATCTCCAGCGTGCGCCGCGGGTTCTTCACATCACGGAACCGCGCCGGACGCCGCCGGTGCAGATCGCGGGCATAGGCGTGCTGCCGCTCCAATCGCAGGTCATCTAAGGCATACGCATCCACGTGTAAAGCCTTGAGGAAGGCGACCTTTTCCAGCTGCTCCTTGAGCCCTCGCAGTTTGCGCCGGGGAGGCCGTTGCAGCCACTCCAGGGTGGAGAGCCCGTCCTGACGCGGCCTCAGCAGCGCCTCGTGCCACGACGTGAGGACCTGCTCTGGAATCTGACGGTGGACGGCGTCACACAAGGCTCGTTCGCTATGGGCATAGGCCCTTCGCGCGAGATCGCGCAGGAGACGGTCCGCAGGGATGAGGATCCGTCGGTCATACAGCCAGCGCTTGGCAAACTCGACCAACCGATGAATCGTAAAGGTCTGGTGCGCTTCGCTGCGCATCCGCCGTGCCAGCATCCGCCGGCGATGCTCGGTGAACGGGTGAAAGTCCAGGAATTGTATCGCCCAGGCTTGGTGATCGTATAACGTCCGGTGGCGACCGTAGAGCGTGCGAAGCGAGGCAAGTTCCGGGGTGGCGAGATGGAGCTCGGTGCTCAGATGCTGGAGTACCGCGATTGGCAGGCTGTCCAAGGCGTCCAAGGGACGTCCGGTCATTTTGAGCTTGCCGATCTGCAAGGCCACCGCCAGGCGGTGGGAGTCGCGATAGCGCGAGAAAATAACCTCCCGCTCTGCAGCGGTAAACGTAAAAAAGTATCGGATTTCGAATTCCGTGAGCTCCGTTGGGAGTTCTGTAAGTCCAAGAAACGGCAACTGCCAGTGTTGCACGAGACGTCCCTTACGCGGAGTGGATGAGGCGTGTGATGGCTTGCCGCTTAGGGTAGCAGAAAAGGGGAAAAGACCCAAGAGAGCAGAAAGTGTTTGATGGTATTGCTATAGCAAAAATTAGAACTCTATAACCTCTTGATTTTACACCACGTTAAAATCGTCACTTTTAGCACCAATTGCACGTCTACCCCGGGTTGCGCAGCGATGAAATTGCGCGCCTGCGCCTGGGGTGCATCCGCTGGCAGCCTACGGAGGCGAGCAGTCCTGAGCAGGGGCAGGAGGCAGCCTCCCAAGCGACCGTCTGCCTGCTCGAGGTGCCGGCGCACAAAACCGGTACCGCCTTCACCAAGCCGGTCGATCCGCTCGTCGGGCGCGCCATCGCCGCCTGGGAAGCCATCCGGCCCGCGCAGCCGCCTGTGCTCGATCACCGGAGGGTGAGTCGGTCCCATTCCTCTTCTGCTATCGGGCTCGGCGTGTGGCGAAGGAGTATCTCAATAAGGGACTGATCCCGGCCCTGTGTCGCAAGGCTGGGGTCCCCGTGCAAGACGCCCGCGGGCGCATCACCAGCCATCGGGCCCGGGCCACCATTGCCAGTCAGCTCTACAATGCCAAAGAACCGATGACGCTGTTCGAGCTGCAAGCGTGGCTCGGCCATCGCTCGGCAGAGACCACCCAGTACTATGCCCGTATCACCCCGACGACGCTGGCCAAAGACTATACCGATGCCGGGTACTTCGCCCGCAACGTGCGGACGATTGCAGTGCTCATCGATCGTGAGGCGGTGGAGCAGGGCGCAGCCGCCAGCGGCACCCCCTGGCAATACTTCGACCTCGGGCACGGCTACTGTACCTACAGCTTCTTTGAGCAATGCCCGCACCGGATGGCGTGCGCGAGATGTGACTTCTACCTCCCGAAGGGGTCCACCAAGAGCCAGCTCTTGGAGGCCAAAGACCATTTGCAGCGGATGCTGGCCACGATTCCGCTGACAGAAGAAGAACGTGCCGCGGTCGAGGATGGGACTGAGGCGCTGGATCGGTTGTTAGAGCGGCTTGCGGATGTGCCCACCCCGACCGGTCAGACACCACGCCAATTGGCCCAGGAGGCCCTCCCCCTCGTGCCGCAAGACCAGTGTTGAGGCGAGGAGCGCCCCTCACCGCCTCGGAGTCGCTAACACACGGGGTGACGCGGGGGGTCGGTACACGTTTCCGTGCCACGCGACCAGGACCATCAACATCAGACCTCCCTCTGCAAGAGGCCGCGAGCCAAGGTCCGACAACACGCTCCAGACAGGCTTCCTGAGCACCCCCTCCTCTCGCAGCGCGGCCAAGCGGCGCTGCGAGAGGAGGGCTCGTGAAGCCCCTTGGGGGGCGTGGCCCGTAGGGCCTCACGATGGGGGGATGGCCTTCAATGCCCGATGTTGGGGTTCCCCAGCGGCGAAGACTCAGAATTTCAGTGAACTTCTCGGTGCCTCTTGACAAAGTGAATTCCACAGAATGTTGGCCTACGTGGATGATGAACGCTATCGCCGGCGTATCCTCACCCAACTCAACCGCGGGGAAAGTCGCCATAGCGTGGCCCGCGCCGTCTTTCACGGGCAACGGGGCGAACTGCGGCAGCGGTATCGCGAAGGGCAAGAGGATCAACTCGGGGCACTCGGCTTGGTCGTCAATGCCCTCGTGTTGTGGAATACTTTATATATGGGTTAGCGGCAGCAGCCGTGCGAAAACCTACGGTAGCGAGTTATCTCCTCTCTTTCAGATACTTACAGTGGTATTATCGAGAACTTTCCCAAAAATGATGCGTGGCTCGCCAGGGGCAACACGTTACAAATCCTTGACGTGCCGGTTGTTATGCGCACAAACTTTCCCGAAAAGGCGCGGTATCGGGAAAGTCTCTCCCGGATAGTGAGCCTTACCGTAGGTTTTCGCACGGCTGCTGCCGCTAACCCTACCTGACAGCCGTCCCGGAACTCTTGGGCGCCGCCGCACACCGATTCCAGGCCTATGCCCACGCAGGAGGTGATCCTCATGGCTAGTTGCTTGATTGCACCCCATGTGCAGGCCTTCTTTGCCGAGTACCTCTGCCAGCAACGGTGGTCGTCTGGAAGCTCGATCGCCTGGCCCGATCGACGCGGGATCTCCTGGCGACGGTGGAGACGATCCGAGAGGCCGGTGCCACGTTTCGATCGTTATCCGAACCCTGGGCCGACACGACCTCACATGGCGGGAAGTTCATCCTGACCGTGTTCGCGGGCATGGCCGAGTTTGAGCGGGAGTTGATCCGTGAGCGGACCCGTGCGGGACGGGAAATGGCAAAACGACGCGGCGTGCGGTTTGGCCGCCCCAAGAAGCTGAATGCCGAGCAGCGCGATCTGGCGCTTCGCCTCCGAGGCGAAGGTAAGTCTGTCAAGGAGGTCGCGCACCTCTTTGGCGTGCATGTGAGTACCATCTATCGGCTCTCCGACCTCGGCATCATGTGAGATCAGCCAGCCAGCTCTCTTAAGCCGGTTTTCTGTTCCATTGTTCCCAAACACCCAACCACAGTGACCATGGGCATCCGCGCCTTCTAAGCAGTAGTTTCCAGGATTTTAGGCCACTCTCTCGGTGACGTCATGATGCACGGCCGAGGGGGGCTGCGGGCCTTTTGCCAATTCCTGGTAAATGCCCTGAATAGTGAGCAACTTTTGCCCTCAAACATGAGCACTTGCCCTCAATCTTGAGCACTCGGATAAACTTTGCCTGGTCAAACCGCTCCCCCTCTGGCATACGGTTTTCCAAACGTGTAAATTGCGTTCCTATCGAGAGATTGACACACTGTTGGCATGCAGCAGACGGACGCCCTTAGACGGTATTTTCTATACTGTGCAACATGTGAAACGCTGGCCCACGACCATTGGTTCGATACGCGATCGATCTGGAGGCGTTATGTGCGGCGCTTACGGATTCTCCATCCACGATGCAAAAGAGGTGTATGACCGGTTTGCTGTCGCGAACCGGCTAGACGACTTGCATGCACGTCACAATCTCCGCCCCGGGCAACTGAATCCGGTGATCACCAGCCATTCCCCCAATCGCATCTCCCGCATGTTTTGGGGGCTGATCCCGCACTGGGCGAAGGACGAGAAGCGCAAATTCAGCACGATCAACGCCAAAGCGGAGACGGCGGCCGAGCTGCCGACGTACCGCGACGCCTTTCGGCGCAAGCGCTGTATCGTGCCGGCCACTGGCTTTTACGAACCGGACAAGATCCACCACACAAAACAGCCGTTCCCCTGGCATTACTTCCGGTTGACCGATCAACCGCTCTTCGGGTTCGCCGGCTTATATGACATCTGGACGGATCAGCAGACGGGAAAAGAAATCTGGAGCTACACCATTCTCACGACCGTGCCGAACGAGATCGTCGGGCAATACCACGATAGGATGCCCGTCATTTTAGCGAAAGACCTCGAAGAAGCATGGCTTGATTCAGACCTTGTTGACGTGAAGCCGATTTCGAACATGCTCAAGCCGTATCCGTCCGAAAACATGGAAGAATGGCGCGTCAGCGATGAGGCGAGGAACCCGAAGAACGATCACCCGGAGGTCATGAAACCCATAGCATTTTCGGAAGGTGCGTAGGGAGCGTCGATATTTTATTGTTGCACATCAACATTTTGTTGATGTATTCTCCGCGACATGAGCCACGTCGCGGCCCTCTACAGCGCTCCAGAGTTCCCTTCAGCCCTGCCACGCCCACTGTTTCTGGCGCTGGTCGCGGCCAGATTTCCCTCTCCTGCCGACGACCACCTGGACCGCGACCTCGACCTCCATGAGCTCCTGATTCAGCACCCAGCTTCCACGTTCTACGTCCGCCTGGCCGGCAACTCCATGTAGGGGGTTGGGCTGTACGACGGCGACATCCTGGTGGTGGACCGCTCCCTGGAGCCCAAGCACCACGACATCGTCATCGCCGTGCTCAACGGCGACTTGACCGTGAAGCGCCTGTTCCGGCAGGGCGACCTCGTGCAGCTCCGCCCCGCCAATCAGCGCTACCCCATCATCACCGTCACGCCCGACCAGGAGCTGCTGATCTGGGGCGTGGTGACCGGCAGCATCCGGCAGTTCCGCCGCTAGGTGGCCCGATGGCCGCTCCCGTCTTCGCCTTGGCCGACTGTAATAACTTTTATGTCAGCTGCGAGCGGGTCTTCCGCCCCGCCCTGGACGGCCGCCCGGTCGTCGTGTTGTCCAACAACGACGGTTGTATCATCGCCCGCAGCGACGAAGCGAAAGCCCTCGGTTTGCAGATGGGCGACCCCTACCACCTGAACAAGGAGAAACTGACCCGGCACGGCGTCGCCGTCTTCTCTAGTAATTACGCCCTCTACGGCGACATGAGCCGCCGCGTCATGGACACGCTGGGGACGTTCACCCCCGAGATCGAGCTCTACAGCATCGACGAGGCATTCCTGAACCTGGCCGGGTTCGAGCGCAGGGGCCTGACCGACTATGCGTGCCTGATCCGGGCGACGGTCAAGCGTGACACCGGCATTCCGGTGTCGATCGGCATCGGCCCGACCAAAACCCTGGCAAAAATTGCCAACCACCTGGCCAAGGCCCAGCCTGAGGCCGGTGGGGTCTATGAGCTTTCTGAGGTGGAGACGGATTCGGCGCTTGCGGGTATCGAAGTACGGGAGGTGTGGGGCGTCGGGCCGCGCTGGGCGAAGTGGCTGGAGGCACAGGGAATCGTGACGGTGCTTGACCTGAAGCGGGCCGACCCCAAGGCTATCCGCCGCAAGATGACGGTGGTGGGTGAGCGCCTGGTCTACGAACTGAACGGTCGGCCCTGCCTGCCGCTGGAGCTGGTCGAACCGCCGCGCCAGGGCCTCACGGTGTCGCGCTCCTTCGGACAGACGCTGACTGCACTCCATCCAATCAAGGAGGCGCTGGTGCAGTTCGTGGGCCGGGCCGGGGAGAAGCTCCGGCGTCAAAACCTGATGGCGGCTCAGGTCCTGGTGTTCGTGACGACGAACCGGTTCTCGGCGACGCAGCCATTTTACGCGAATAGTGCGACGGTGAGGTTGCCCTACCCCAGGCATTGTCAAGTTAACTGCTGAGCGAAAAAATCCGTTCCACTCGGCAGGCCCTTCGTCCGGTTTTGAGGTGCTGACGTTCCACTTGGGGATATAAAACGGCCTCGAAATGTCCTCAACGCCCCACTCGACCACCCCACTT
>JBKPCR010000428.1:0-12611 GCA_046727435.1 bacterium
CTGCATCCTCACGGCTGAGGCCCAGTGCCTTCTGCAATGCCGCCGTGTATTGATTGCCTCCCAGCGCGATGTCGCGTTGAAAAGTACTTAAGCCATCCTTCACGATCAGCACCGTCATCATGCTGGCCCCAAGGTGGACGAGGGAGATCGCGTGTCCAGGCATCTCGTCGGGGTAGTTGAGCTCAAAGGCGTTAATCAAGGCCAACATGTCGACGTCGATCACCGCCGGGCTGAGGTTGGCGCCGCGGGCCACTTGGCTTAACTCATCCACGCGGCCCTTCTTGGCGGCGGCCAGCAATACCTCCATCTGCCCACTTCTGCTCGGGTTCGCATCGGTAGCACTGAGGATCTGAAAGTCAGTGTTGACATCGTACACGTCGAACGGGATATGCTGCTCGGCTTCGTAGGGCATGGCATTGGCCAGTTCTTCCTCGGACATCCGTACGATTTGAACCTTCTTGACAATCACGGAATGGCCGGAAAGCGCCAGCGCCGCGTCTTTGTCGGTGATGTTCTCGAGTGTGATGAGGCGCCGCAACACGCCTTGCACGGCAGGCAGATCGCCGATCACACCATCGACCACCGTGTCAGGGGGGACTGGCAACAACGCCAGGTCGAGGAGTTGGTAGGAGCTGCCAGTGAGGGCGAACCGCACCAGCTTGATCGCATGCGAGCCGATATCGATGCCAATCAGTGGTTTCGTGCGTCGGAACCACATAGGCCGGGATCTCCAGGTCTTGCAGTGGTCAAATCAGAGAAGCAGCCCATGCTGCACGCTATGGCCGGCGGGATGTCTGAACAGGCCACGCCTATATGCGATGTCATGCGCTATTTATATCATCCTCATATACAGCTAATCAGGAACATATCATATGCATCTATTATGTCAACATATTTTTGATTTTTAATGATAATAATAGATAATTTCTAATGATTTCATGGCGTGGAAAGCCTGTTGACACCTACGGTGCGACAGCAACCGCCGTGGCTCGCCGTGCCTGAGTGCCTAGCTCAGTAGGGCAGCCGCCGCCTATAGCAAAGCCGGGTTACGCGCCCAATAGGAGAAGCTCTTAGTCGAAGGGAATGGTAAACGGCACGGGAGGGAAAGTCATGACGAAGATCACCAGGGCAACAGCGGCTACCCATTTCTGGGTGCGCGACAACGGCACCGCCTCGTCGCGCAAGGGAGGGTGCCGGAAAGCAAAACGCCATCCCTGACGCCAAGCAATGTGAGGTCCTGAAAAACAAAAGATCACAAAGGCCCAGACCCACCACCCTGGCCAGTACCATCCCATGGGGAGTAGACCCAGAACGCAGAGCAGCGTCACCAGCCGATGCCAGCGACCACAAAGCGAGTAGACGATATGTCCCCCATCCAATTGGCCGGCGGGAAGCAGATTGAAGGCCGTTACCAGGAATCCAATCCAGCCGGCAAAGGCGATCGGATGCAGGATGACATCGTAGGTCTGGGGTGTCACCCCGAGAAACACCTGCACCAGGCCGTTGAACAACAGGGACGATCCTAGGCCGATCCCGCTCAACTCGGTGGCGGGTCTGACATCGGAGAGTGTTATCCCTAGAATAATGGCCGGCACTGCCACGGCAAACCCGGCGATCGGACCCGCCACCCCGATATCAAAGAGCGCGCCGCGGTTGGGAACAATGTCTTTGATACGGATAAAGGCCCCGAAGGTCCCAATCAATGAGGGCGCTGGGATAAAATATGGCAAAGTCACAGGGACGCCATGATACCGTGCCATCCAGTAATGGCCGAACTCATGGGTCCCCAGGATGGCAAGTAAGGTCAGCGAGAAGGGAAATCCCTGGTAAAACTTCCACGGCTCCTGGAAAAGGTTGACATTATGATGCAACGCACCGTAAAACGTGGTGGTCGCCAGGGTGGCCAAGAAGAACAGGATGTGCGTCATCGGGAGGCGAGCCCACACGCCTCTTCTGACCGGTTCTTGCCCGTTTGGAAACCAGATCATCGGTTGGGTATTGCGTATCTCATGTTCCATGGCTGGTGATGTCCCACGCTGAAACACAAAGAGCGATCGTGCAGCCCATCACTGGGAGATCTCTAGCGCCCGCCGGGATACGCCGGAGCGCGGTTGGCAGCCCAATGAGAGAGAAGCTATAGCGTGTTCCAATGATACAGGACTTCATAGGCCTATGCAATGACCCTGACTGGTATAGTACGGCGTTTCGCCATTATACCCCCACCCGAATCCTCACCCCTCGAGGGGGAGGGCTGGGTGGGGGAGTGCGTCACCGTGCGCTCGGCATCATGGCTCTCTTCGGGCTGCTCTGCCTCGACATGCTCGGGTGCAGCAAAGAGCCCACCCATACTCTCCAGGGGGTCGCCTCATGGTATGGGTATCCCCATCATGGCCGCCTCACGGCCAGTGGTCGACGCTTCAATATGTACGAGTTGACTGCGGCCCATCGCACGTTGCCGCTCGGAACCCGCCTGCGGGTGACCAATCTCATCAATGGTCGTGCAGTCACCGTAACCATTACCGACCGTGGGCCATTTGTGAAGCGGCGCGTGATCGATCTCTCGTATGCCGCGGCTCGGGAAATCGGTATGATTGGTCCCGGGACGGCGCCTGTCCAGCTTGAAATCTTGGAGTGATCCCGGCTCAGTCGATATGGCGATTGATATACCATTCGATCTGGCGAAACACCCCCAAGAAGACTTTGACATCGCGCGATTTTAGGCCGACGCGGGCGAAGAAGCGGCGAAAATAGCCCATCATCCGATCTGGGTTGGAGCCGTGCAAAAACCCGATGTGGCGCAATACCTCCTGCATGCGGGTGTAGAGGCGTTCGACTTCCGCGGTCGTGGCGAGCATTGGAGGGGGGGCCAGAGGTTGGGTCGCAGCGCTAACATAGAGCTCATAGCACACCAGCAGTACGGCTTGCGCCAGGTTTAACGAGCCAAAGGTCGGATGCGCCGGAATGGTGATCAGTTCGTGGCATCGCGCCAGTTCATCATTGCTGAGGCCGCTATCCTCCCGGCCGAAGACCAGAGCGATGGGATTCGACGCCGCCAATTCCAGCAGCAGCGGGGCGATACTCCGTGATGTCTGCTGGGCCTGACGGGACTTTCCCAGGCGTCGTGTGGTGCCCACCACATAGCCCACCTCGGCGATCGCCTGCGTCAAGGTGTCAACCACCTGGGCCTGTTGCAAGATGTCCAGGGCATGCATGGCCATCATGCGCGCTTCCATGGCCAGGTGGTCGGCCGGATTCACCAGCACGAGCCGACTGAGCGCCATGTTCTTCATCGCCCGGGCTACGGCCCCGATATTCCCAGAATGCTGCGGCTCGACGAGCACCACGCGGATGTTATCGAGGGCAGCGGGCACGCTTTGCTGGAGGAGAGCCTCGTCTGTTGGCATGGCTATTCTGGGCCCAAATCGTTGGGGGTCCACTGCTTGAAGGCGTCGATCACGGTCGTCCGAATATACTCCCGCGTGGCGGCGTCGACAGGTACGACTAAGTCATAATAGCGTCCGTTCCGCCCACGCTGGGTTGGAAAGGCGACAAACAACCCACCGCCAGCTCCTTCCACCACGCGCAATCCTTTGAGGACCAGACAGGAGTCAATGGTGATGTCGGCATACGCCCGCGTGTGTCCACCGAGGCTGCCGGTATCAAATGGGTAAATGCGCACCTGGCTAATGTTTATCATAGGATATACCATACTGTGGTGCATGCGACGCGTCAATTGTTGGGTTCATACGCTTGACTTCATTAGGTACATTTGCTAGCGTGTTCTACTTCATCTCAACACCAGGAGGATCGACGATGGCTGATAGGGCTGCCCCCCGGCGCGATGATGCGGTATGCGTACTGACCAGTGGCGGGCTTGATAGTGGCGTCCTGATCGCGGAACTAGCCAAGGAATACAGTAGGGTGCATCCGGTGTATGTCCGCTGTGGACTCTTTTGGGAACAGGCGGAACGCTACTGGCTGCGGCGCTTTTTGAAAAAGCTCCACGCTCTGCATCACCACATCCAACCCCTGAAAATTCTCAGCATGGACCTGCGCGAGATTTACGGCGACCACTGGAGTCTGACTGGCAAGAACGTCCCACCTTATCATTCTGATGACTTCGAGGTGTATCTGCCAGGTCGTAATCTCATCCTCCTCGCCAAGACCGCGGTATATTGCGTATTGGGCGGCATTGCCACGATCGCCACGGCGCCTCTCAGCGCCAATCCTTTCCCCGATGGCACCCCGCAGTTCTATGGACACATGCAGGATGTGCTTTCCGAAGGTATGGCTGCGCCTCTGTCGGTCCGCACCCCGTTCCGACAGCTCTCGAAAGAAGAGGTCATCAGGATGGGCAGGGACCTTCCTCTCGAACTGACCTTTTCTTGTATCTGCCCGAAAGATCGCTTGCATTGTGGTGAGTGTGCTAAATGCGCGGAGCGCATCAAGGCTTTTCACGCCATGGGCATTGCGGATCGGACGACGTACCACCGTCCGCCCGAAGCCTTACGCCATGCCGGTTAGGGGCTGCCGCACGGGCCTGAGGCAGGGCGGGTAGTTCTGCAGGAGAGGAGACACCAGCGGGTGGCCCTGGTCGCGTTGATTTTCCTCCTCCCATGGCTCGGTGCAGCGCTGCTCCCATACTTGCGTCCCCGCCTTGGACGCTACCTTGGGCGCTGGGCCCTGATCCCACCGGCCGCGAGTTTTCTCCTCACTCTCACCGTGGTGACCCCAACATCGCACGACCAAGGGGATCGCTATACACTCCCCTGGTTCCCCGCGCTCGGGGTGAACTTTTCCCTGTGGGTTGATGGGTTAAGCGTCTTCTTCGCTCTGCTCATTGCCGGGATGGGGCTGCTGATCACGTGGTATTCCCACTACTACCTCGATCCCTCAGAGCGGCAAGGCCGTTTCTACACCTACCTGATGTGCTTCATGGGGGCTATGCTCGGGCTTGTGCTGTCGGCAAACCTGCTTACGCTCTTCGTGTTCTGGGAGTTGACGAGCATTAGCTCATTCCTGCTGATCGGATTCTGGCAGACGCGCCCGGAGTCGCTTTATGGAGCCCGTCAAGCCCTGCTAGTCACAGTTTTGGGAGGATTGGCCCTGCTGGGAGGGCTGATCCTTCTCTATCAGGTCACGGGAACTCTGGAGCTGCCGGAGCTCGCCAAGTCGTCCGGGGTGATTCGTGAGAGCCCGCTCTACCCTGTAATTGTGGGCCTTGTGTTGGTCGGCGCCGGCGCGAAATCAGCGCAGTTCCCATTACATTTCTGGTTACCCAACGCCATGGCCGCACCGACGCCAGTGAGCGCGTATCTGCACTCGGCCACAATGGTGAAGGCGGGGCTCTTCCTGGTGTGCCGCATGCTCCCAGTGCTCGGGGGCACGGAGGTCTGGATGTACCCGGTGATGGCGATTGGCGTGGTGACCTTTTTCGTCGGGGGGATATTGGCACTATGGCAACATGATCTCAAAGCGCTGCTGGCTTACTCGACGATCAGCCAGTTGGGCGCCATCATGTTCCTTTATGGCCCGGGGACGGCCGAGAGTGTGCGCGCTGCCACCTTTCATCTCTTCAATCACGCAACGTTCAAGGGCGCGCTTTTTCTCCTGGTCGGGATCATCGAGCATCAGGCGGGAACCCGGGATCGCCGGGAGTTGACGGGGCTCCTGCCGCGGCTACCGGTGACCGGGACGCTGGCCGCTATCGCGGCGTTATCGATGGCGGGAGTCCCTCCCTTCAACGGCTTTCTCAGCAAAGAATTGACCTACGACGCCCTGCTCACATCGCCCTTTCCCGGGGGCTTCGGTTGGCTCCTTCCCAGCCTCGCCGTGGCCGGGAGCGTCCTGACGGTAACCTATTCCCTAGCGATCGTCCATGGCGTTTTTTTCGGGAGAGCCCCCAAGACCCTGACCGATCATCTCCACGAGCCAGCCATCGGCATGCTCCTGGCTCCAGCCTTATTGGCAGGCCTGTGCGTCCTGCATGGGGCAATTCCGCGCTGGCTCGACAGTGTTGTCCTGGCGCCAGCAGTGTTCAGCGTCATCAGCCCGCAGCACTTACCCCAAGTCGCATTGTGGCATGGCCTGGACCTCCCCGCCTTGATGAGCCTGGTCACGCTCCTAGGGGGCGCCGGGCTCTACGTTGTCGGTGGCTCTGCCCTGGGCTTGAGATCATCCAAGCGGCCAGCCTTCAGCTTCAATACCGTCTACGATCGCGGCATGGTCGCTATCGATAGCCTTGGGGCACTGCTCACCAGGGTCTTTCAGAGCGGCTACCTGAAATTCTCGGTAATGATGATGCTCGGGTTTCTCGTGCTCAGCTTTACCTACCCGTTTCTCATGAAGGCCGGAGCGCGATTGGGGGCACTCGACCTGGCGCCAGTTGAACCCTACGAGGCTGTGCTCTTGGCGCTCCTGATGATTGGAGCGTTCGCGGTTACCTTAGCCTCGCAACCCCTTACAGCCGTATTGACGTTAGGCTTGGTGGGACTGCTGGTGTCGTTCCTGTTTGTGGTCTTACGAGCCCCTGACCTGGCGTTAACCCAGCTCTTAATCGAAACCGCCAGTCTCATCCTTTTTCTGCTGGTGATACGGTATCTGCCGCCGTATAGGCTGGAACGGCTTTCATGGTGGGTGCGTGGCCGCGATGTAGCGGTCTCGCTCATGGTCGGAGGCCTGGTCGTCATTCTATTGCTCATCGCCAACAGCGACACGTTCTACCCCTCGATCGCCAGTTACTTTCTTGAGCATAGCCTGCACCTCGGCGGCGGACGTAACGTGGTCAACGTCATCGTGGTGGACTTCCGCGGCTACGATACTATGGGCGAAATCACCGTCCTGACGATTGCCGCCATCGGTGTGTACACCCTGATCAAGCTCAAACAAGATCGGCGACAACGATGAGCTCATTGATTCTTACGACGGTCACGCGTCTTGTGTTCTTTGTGGTGTTGCTCTTCTCCGTTTATCTCCTGTTGCGGGGGCACAACAGCCCAGGCGGGGGATTTATCGCCGGGGTGATGACCGCCTTGGGGATCCTGCTGCAAGCCATCGCCTCGGACCTGCGCTACGTACGTCGGGTGTTTCGGGTGGAAGCGCGACTACTCGCAGGTATCGGCCTGTTGACTGCTCTGAGCACTGGGCTGGTGCCGATGCTGTTCGGGTATCCATTTCTCACCAGCACTTTTGGTCATCTGCACGCACCTTGGCTCGGCGATGTCGAGCTGGCTTCGGCGTTTTTTTTCGATCTTGGTGTCTATTTTGTCGTAGTGGGCGGGACGTTGCTGATGGTTATGACGTTGGCCGAGGCATAAGCATGGAATTGTGGTTGACGTTGGCGATCGGTATGCTCTTTGCGACAGGGACATACCTGGTGCTCCGCCGTAGCTTGCTGAAGGTGGTGATCGGCTTCTCATTGATTTCGCACGGCACCAATCTGTTATTGCTCACCACGGGCAAGCTTAAGCGCGGCGCCATGCCAATCCTGGTGGAAGGTTACCAGGGACCGTATGTCGATCCCCTGCCACAGGCCTTGATCTTGACGGCGATCGTCATCAGTTTTGCGGTGACCGCCTTCATGCTGGCGCTCGTCTACCGAACTTATCAGGCGCTGGGCACCGACGATTTGGATCACTTGCGGAGGCCGCCGGAATGACGCTCTTCGTGGCGCTGCCAATCCTCATCCCGTTAGGCACGGGCACGGTGTGTCTGTTGTGCTGGGGGCAAGTCCGCCGCCAACGTGTGATCAGCGTGGTGTCGGGCGTGGCCAATCTGGTGGCAACTGTAGCATTGCTGTTACACGTGCGCACCGATGGGATCTTGGTGTCGATGATGGGGAATTGGCCACCACCCTTCGGGATCGCCTTGGTGGCGGACCTGCTTAGCACCATCATGGTGGTACTGTCGGCGACCATGGGGCTGACGGTACTACTGTATTCCTTTGGCGACATCGATCGGAGGCGGGAGCAAGGGGGCTACTACCCCCTCTTCCACCTGCTGCTGATGGGCATCAATGGCTCATTTTTGACCGGTGACCTGTTTAACCTCTTCGTGTTTTTCGAGGTCATGCTCATCGCGTCCTATGTGCTGTTGTCCCTCGGCGGCGAGGCAGGCCAGCTGCAGGAATCCTTCAAGTACCTGGTGCTTAATCTGTTGGCCTCGACGGTGTTCGTCGCCTCAGTGGGGATTTTGTATGGCGTCGCTGGTACCTTGAATATGGCCGACCTGGCCCTGAAGATGGCGCAGACGGAGCAGCCCGGACTGATGACGGCCCTGTCGATGCTCTTTCTCTTTGTCTTTGGGGCGAAGGCGGCGATTTTTCCGCTGTTCTTCTGGTTGCCCGATTCGTACCCAGAGCCACCAACGGCCGTGTCCGCCATCTTCGGTGGCTTGCTCACGAAAGTGGGGGTCTATGCGCTCATCCGCAGCTTCACACTGTTGTTTGTGCAGGACATCGCTTTCACCCATAGCTTCATTCTGGGGCTGGCAGCCTTGACGATGATCATCGGAGTATTGGGCGCCATTGTGCAGAATCACTTCAAACGCATCTTGTCGTATCACATCATCAGTCAGATCGGCTACATGATTCTGGGCCTAGGCTTCTACACTCCTCTGGCGTTGGCGGGGTCGATTTTTTACATCATCCATCACATCACCGTCAAAACGGCTCTTTTCCTGGTCAGCGGTATCACCGAGCGTGCCACTGGCTCCCAGCAATTGCAGGAGATGGGGGGGCTGCTCAACACCTATCCCATGGTTGCCACCCTGTTTATGCTTGCCGCCTTGTCCCTGGCGGGTATTCCTCCGCTTAGCGGCTTTTTCGCCAAGCTGGCGCTGCTGACGGCCGGAGTGCACGAGGCACAATACTTCTATGTGGGCGTGGCACTGCTCGGCAGCTTGCTGACGTTGGTATCGATGAGTAAAATTTATCTCTATGTGTTTTGGGGGGAGGATAAGCCGAAACGCACATGGGCAGTGCGGCACGCGGATCTCCTCCTCCCCACCGCCGCCCTCGTCTTGATCACCGTGGCGCTGGGACTCATCGGAGAACCCGTTTTTCAGCTGGCGCAGCAGGCGGCGACACAGCTCTTCTCCAGAGAGGCCTACATCGAGGCGGTCGTTGCCGCTGCGCAGGGGACCAAGTGATGGTCGGCTTACTTCTGCTCAACCTCATCTTAGCTCTGACATGGGCGGCCTTGCAGGGCGAGCTCAACGCCGCCAACCTGGTGATTGGTTTCCTTGTCAGCGCCGCGCTCATCTATCTCTTCCGTCGGATGTTTTTTAGGCCGCTCTATTTCAGGCAGACGGTGGTGGGCCTGACGTTGGCATTGGTGTTCATCAAAGAATTGCTCAAGTCGAATATCGCTGTCTTGCGCGTGGTGCTGAGCCCACGGCTGCGCGTGCGCTCTGGGGTGATCGCCGTGCCTACCGAACTGACCAACGATGTGGCGCTGACCATGCTGGCCAACATGATCACCCTGACGCCGGGGACACTGACGCTCGACATCTCACCAGATCGACGCTACCTTTATGTCCATACGCTCAATCTGGACAATCCCGAGGACGTCAAGCAGCAGATCCACCAGGCCTTTGAAGTGTACCTGCGGGAGCTTAGCCGATGATCGACGTGGTCACCACCCTAGCGGTCTTGGTCTTGGCAGTGTGTATCATCATGGCGGCGTACCGGGTGATCGCTGGCCCCTCGCAGCCAGACCGGGTGATTGCGCTGGATGTCATCGCCGTCAACACCGTCGGCCTGATCCTCGTCCTCGACATTAAGTCGGGGAGTCACGCCTATGTCGATGCCGCCCTGGTCATCGCCCTGCTGTCATTTCTGGGCACGGTATCCCTGGCGAAGTACCTGGGGGGAGGGACGGTCATTGATCGAGGTGATCGTTAGTCTGTTGCTGCTGGTCGGCCTTGTCTTCACGTTCGCCGGCTCCCTTGGGCTGTTGCGGTTACCCGACATCTTCTGCCGGATGCATGCCACCGGCAAGAGCTCGACGGTCGGCGTCAGCGCCATCGTCCTAGCCTCCTTCATCTACTTTAGTGCTTCTGAAGCGGGCACTAGCATCAAAGAACTGCTGACGATTGTGTTCGTCTTCCTCGGTGGTCCAGTGGGGGCGCATATGATCGCCCGTGCCGCGTACCGCTCACAGGTGCCATTACATGAACGAACGATCGTCAATGAGTGGAAGACCATCGAGGAGGACATCACCGAGCCGCACCGGGACGCTTAAGCGCCGCTCGGAATCTTTATCCCGTAGGTTGGAGGGCCTATTAGACTGGACGCTATGAACGAGCGCAGCCGCAACGATCAGCTCGTCGTCCCACCGGAGCGGGACGAGATGTTCCCTGCTCTTGCCCCAGGCATCGACCCCGAGGATATCCCTCCGCTCTGGCTCCTCCAATCCAAGCTCCCCGTCCTCGAAGCCTTCATGACCCTATTTCGCGGGTCGATGACCGACAGTGTCGTCCGGCTGTTGATCCTGGGGGAAATGGGACGACGCGGCCAGGCCCCGGAATGGACCTTTGCAGAGCTGCGGCAGACCTTTGCATATTTGACTCCATCCCCGCTCGAAAGTGCCTTACGCCGCCTGCGCGTGGGTGGCCTGCTGCGCTATGATGCCACTGAAAGCGCCTATGTCCTCACGCCCGCGGGCCTACGCGTCTACGGTGCGGTAGCGGCGCTGTTTCAACTGACTGAAGAGGATGATCTTGGCTGGATCACCGGCGTCGTACGGGCCAGCTACGAGCTCGGCACGCTCACCCCTGAGGTGCTGTCGCATCTGTTGTATCGCTTGCGTCGTCTGGAGACCGAGCTCCAGCAAGCCGTGGAAGCCCTCTCTGAACCGCGGATCCTGCATGCCCGCGAGCGTTTGACCAGCATCTGGTCATGGATCGAACGTGGCAGCGCGATGATCGCGCAGATCGTCCAGGATTCGGCCCTGGACCGCGAGCTACATCGGGTGGCGCAGCAAATCGGCCGGGCCCAGAGTCGACTCTTGCGCATGACCACCGTCTTCCAGCGGGTCCTGAACGACATCGATCGCCAGCGCGTGCATTTGGGCGCGACTGGGCTCTCAACCTCCGACCTGGTGTTTTTTCTGCGGCAATGCACGCTGGATGATCTGGGGCGGTTGATCGCTCCCCACCTGGCGCATCCCGTGCGCCCGCTCTTCCTGTTAACCGATCTCATCACCGACCAGGCGGAGTATGAATTATTACAGCGCAAGCGTCACGTCGTCGAGTGGTGTGACCTCCCAGAGGCCCAGGATTCGCCAGTCTCGCCGCCACAGCGCGCGGCGGAATTCCCCGAGTTGGGACGCCTGGTCACCCAGCTACAGGGGGAGACGCGCCCCACCGTCCCGCTGACCGAAGTCGTGCCCTGGGGGTCATTCGAAGAATCCGCCTATCGTCTGAGTATGCTGTCCTTGCTTGGCGATAGCGAAGCGGCCGAAAGCGGTGGACTGGTTGCCAGGTTGGCGTCACTACCGTATACATTAGCAATCGAAGCCGAGGAGGCGGTCGTCGAGCGCGCTGGCGTAGCTCGGATGAATGCCGGGCACTTGCATCAGCTGTCGCACGTGAAGCCTGAGCATTCTCCCGCTGCCCCTCTCCCGGAGGGAGAGGGAGTAACGGAGATCAGCTCGGGAATCATCCGCCAGGAGGCACGCTATGTCCCCTGAAACCGATGCGGTGCGTGTGCTGGTCTGTCGTCTGCTGGCGCATCAAACCCTCCCCCGCACCGATGAGTTGGTGCGCCGCCTGTTCGTGGATGCAGCCTACCGGGAGGGGGTAGAGAGTGCCTTACGGCAGGTTGGATTGGAATTGGCTGAGAATGTGTATGCCCCCTACATCGCCGTGCGGGTGACTCGTGAGCTGGAAACGCCGGTGTTTGAGGATGGCAAGGGCAGTTATTGGTCAAACAATGTCGGCCTGTCAGGAGGGGGCATGGCGCTGCTGACGATTCTCTGGAGCCTGCTGATTCTTCCCAAGCGTCAGCGACAGCAGGAAGGGCAGGGAGATCTAGGCGACCAAGATCGACAGCCCACAGTCCGTGCCGCCGATTTGGACATCGCAGTAGAACGCAAGACCCTTGAGGCCGATTTCGGCCATCTCTTCGGCAGTCAGATCCGCTTCCATGGCTACCTCAGTGAGCTCAAACGGCGCGGCTTCATCCAGGAGCGACGGGGCAAGATCACCGAAGGGCCCTTGCTGGATGTGCTGATTGACTATAGCACGTTGGCGCCACGCATCATCGAGGGGGCGCTGTCGCGGGTGTTGGCGGCGCGCTTCGATCAACCCTTGTCTCTCTCACCAACGGAGGCGGCTGAGGAGCCCGACGAGGAGACCTGCTGAATGTTCCGCTTCATGGCCCTGGAGCTCGTGCACTGGGATTACTGGGAGCGGGTAATGCTGCCCCTCGACGAGTCGATTATCACCATCGTCGGTCCTAATGGCTCGGGCAAAACCACCTTGCTCGACGCCATGCGCACGGTCCTCGCCCTCAACACCTCGCGCAAACGTTCCTACCCGACCTACGTCCAGCATTCGAACCGCCCTTATGCCTGGCTACGGGCGGTGGTGACGAATCAACGCGATCATCG
>JBKPCR010000429.1:0-14246 GCA_046727435.1 bacterium
GTAGACCGTGCCGATCCGTCGCCGAAGTTGTCGCAAGCGTCGACCGGAGAGACGCTCCAGATCCGCTTCATCGAACCAGAGATCCCCAGAGGTCGGGCGCAGTGTGGCGTTCAACAAGCGAAACAGGGTGGTTTTGCCGGCACCACTAGGTCCAATCACGGCCACCCGCTCACCCGACTGTATATCAAGGGTGACCTCATCAACCGCCACTGTGCCATCAGAAAACACCTTGCGGACATGCTCCAGTCGGTACATGGAGGACACCATCTATTTGATTAACCCGCCCTGGCGTGCAGCTTCCTCGATTGGCTGAAAAATGTCCTCGGACTCCACCGCGATATAGCGTGTCGCCCGATGCAGATCGAGCAACTTGGCATGTTCAGGGTTCGAGCGGTCCAGCTTCAGGAAAGCCTGCTTAATCTTCTCTGCAAGTCCCTTGTCGAGGTCACCGCGCACCGTCCAGTTGTAATCCACGTAGGGTGGCGTGGTCCAGAACACGAAGACCTGCGCGGTATCGACTTTCTTGGTGTCGACCAATTTCTCCCAAACGGAGAAATTCAGTGCTCCAGCGTCCACACGCTCCGACTGGACCCAGAGCGCCGTGGCATCGTGGGCTCCGCTAAAGCTGAACTTGCTGAAGTCTTGCTCGGGGACGATGCCGGCTTTGAGGAGAAAATAGCGCGGCATCGTATGGCCCGAAGTCGAGCCCGCACTGCCGAAGGTAAAGGTTTTGCCTTTCAACTCTTGGAGCGATTTGATGTTCGCTTGTGGATTGGTGATGAAGACGCTCTTGAACTTGAGATCTTCCTCACGCATCGCAATGGCATAGGCTGTGTTGTTGGTCCGGATGCGCGCCTGCACGTGGGTGAGTCCGCCAAACCACACCAGGTCAAGCTTGTTTGCCGCCATGCCTTCGACGGTAGCAGCATAGTCCACCACTGGGGTGAATTGCACCGGAATGCCAATCTCACGCTGCAGATAGTCCGCGAATGGGGCGTAAATCCGCATCAATTCCGTGGGGTTTTCATCGGGAATCGCCGACATCCGCAGAGTCGGCGGGATCTCTCCCGCCTCGCCCTCCTGGGTGCCAAGCATTATCAGCAACCTTATCATCGCGATCACTGCTAACCATCGTCGCATGCTGCTCTCCTCAGCCTTCCCGCATCAGCCCCATGCCCTGCCATGACACCCCATGCTCCTGGATCAGGCCAGCCCGAGCGCCTCTTCCAGCTGGCGGCGGTTAAACGGGCTGACGGCGATGAAGCGGCCGTCGATATCCAACGTCGGCACCTTGCGCTTGCCATCGTTGGCCTTCATGACGATTTCCGCCGCCCCGGGAGTCTGTTCGATATCGACCTCTTCGTACCTGATGCCCTTCTCCGCCATGAACATTTTGGTCATACGGCAATCACCGCACCAGCTGGTGGTATACATCTTGATCTCGGCCATGGCTGTCATACCTCCATTACGTAAGTGCCTCACAATGGAAAAGACCCAAGATGGGCCTCATGCTATCTGCCATTGAAGATTAGCAAAACGTTCTGGCAACAATCGCACGCTGTGGGGCTTTACAGGCAAGCCTGCGGCTGCCCGGGACCACCCTCATGAATGCGTTCGACTGTCTATCTCTGTGGCGGTGATGTGTGGAAGGATAAAAGGCGAGGGACGCGTGGAAGATAGGGTCAGGATAGTTCGCGCCATGCAGTACGCAGCCGACGCGAGGGCGGACCCAACCTGGGCCAACCCGAGGCACTCCTTACCGCTCTCTGTTCCAATGTGCCCTTTCCTTCCCGGCTCACCGGTTTCAGGTACAGCCCCTGTACCCGCTCCCTCCGGGAGAACACCAGGGATCAGTGACAGGTGAGAAGCGCCACCGCCTTGATAGTCTTGGCTTGCATAGGAGCATTCCCCCTCGTAATGACCTACAACGATTAGCCAGCGATTATCCATGCTTACTTTACAAGATGATACGTCATTGTGTCAAGCGCGTACGCAGCACCGGCTTGCACCGGCATCTGTGCACCTATTGTCTCTCCTTTCGGCTGTCAGGACTGGCTTGTCTGCCTCTGAGGGGTGCTTGGCCGGCTAAACCACACCACATAAGAGTCGTACCGATGATCTGCAGTGCCAAATCCCCCGCGCTTCGCGCTCCCCCTTTGACAAAGGGCGATAGGAGGGTTTTGCCAGCGACTGCACACGCCGAGGTGCCCACGTCATGTGTTCCGCTTTAGCAACACCACTGGGACAGCTGGTCGCAGCCTTCGAACACCGCCTCACCCCTGGCCCATCGCGCCGGGCCATCTGTGGTCTCCAGGGCGCGCAGGACGGCGCTGGGCAACTCATACCATTGCGCATCAAGACCCAGCGCCTCCAGGCCAGCAACGACTCCGTCCTCTATGGCCTCAGCTAAGCGGCCCGCCACGCGATCCTTCGTGCCCTTCAGGTCGACACTCGCGTCATGGTGGTACGCTTCGCATCGCTCTTTCGAGAGTGAGTTGTAGCCCCGGCAGACCATGGGGCGCACCTCGTAGATCGAACACCGCCCATTGGCGAGGAAAACACAGGGACGAATGCCAAAATCGTGCTGACCCTGCGCCCCCAATCGATACACCAGCGTCGCCAATGCTTCGGGCGAGCATGTCTGCTCGAGATGCGCTGCAATGCGGAAGGCCTCCGGGGCCAGCACGTCCACCGGAAGGTAACAGCAAAAGTCACAGCCGGGTGCGCAGGCATGCTGGGCCTTGCTTGGCAGGGCCTCGATCGCTGCGGTCATGTCATCGTGGACCTGCCTGATCAGCCCCAACACCGCCGCGTCCTTCCGGCTTGCCCGGAGAGCACTGATGGTTGCGGCTCTTTGTTGCTCAAGAACCGTCTCAACAGGATTGTCCGGGCGGTCTTGCACGCTCATACCCTCTCCTCGGCCTTATGGAACCAGGAGAACCTTGCCAATCGTCTCTCGGTGCTCGAGCGCGGCCTGCGCTTTGGCAGCTTCTGCCAGCCGGTACTCACCGTAGACGTGGACCTTCAGCTGGCCGCTGCCAACCCAGCGGAAGATATCGCCCGAACGTTCCTCGAGCTCCTGGCGCGTCGCCGTATACGTGCCGAGGTTGACCCGGGTGAGGTAGAGGCAGCCCTTGGTGCTGAGTAGACCGGTATCGACTGGTTCAACGGGGCCGCTAGCTTGTCCGTAGACCACCATCATGCCGCGCGGGTGAAGGCAGTCCAGGCCCTTGGCGAAGGTCGTCTTACCGACGCTATCATAGACCACGTCGGCGCCGCGGCCGTTCGTCAGCCGCTTCACCTCCTCGGCGAAGTCGACTTGGGTATAGAGAATCGCCTCACTGGCACCTGCTTCCCGCGCTGCCTTGGCCTTCTCCTCGGTCGAAACCGTCCCAAGGACCCGCGCTCCACGCTGTTTGGCGATTTGGCAAAGTAGCAAACCGACGCCGCCCGCAGCCGCGTGCACCACACAGGTGTCATTCGCTCCAAGGGGGTAGGTGCTACAGGCGAGGTAGTGCGCCGTCATCCCCTGCAGTAACGAGCCTGCCGCTTGTTTCGTGCTCACGTTATCGGGGATGCGGACCAGTCGCGCCGCTGGAGCCGCGACTTTCTCGGCATACGCGCCGGGGACGCCGTTGAAGGCGACGCGGTCCCCAACCTTGAATTGCGTGACGCCAGCTCCGACCTCCGCGATGGTGCCGGCGGCCTCGCCGCCGATGGGCATCGGTACCGACGCTGGGTTTGCATTCCGGCGCTGGTTCACCTCGGCGAAGTTCAGGCCAATCGCCTCGACTTTGACGACTGCTTGACCCGCCCCCGCTTTGGGATCAGGGACGTCCTCGTAAACTAATCCTTCGGGCCCACCTGGCTTGTGGACTCTGACGGCTTTCATGGCAACCCTCCTTCTCGAAGCGTGAAGAGAAACACTGACCGCGCACTCGGCATCGGGTCCGTGCCTGGTGCCGACGAGGTACGCTCCGGCTCGTGGCCGCCATCAGGCAAGAGGCGGGACACATACGCTTCCTGCGTCATCTGCAACGGGCTGCAGTCCAGCCCCTCAGCGCGCCACGAGCCGCTCCGTCCACAGCGTTCCTCGCGACCCTACGATACTCCGTCCCGCCAGGCTTGTCCAGCCCTGGCGTGTCAGCGGCATCTTCTAGGCCGCCGCGCCATTGATACCCGGCATGTTGAAGCCCAAACTATGCAGCCCCTCCATCACCTGCTTCCCCTGGGCTGCGGTTAGCTCGGTGAG
Organism: bacterium; assembly: GCA_046727435.1. Lineage (GTDB taxonomy): Bacteria > Tectomicrobia > Entotheonellia > J063 > CAVPRW01 > CAVPRW01. The sequence continues at coordinate 4,253 of JBKPCR010000429.1, forward strand.
CGGTGGGCGCACCGTCACCCATTCGGGGTCGTTGGCATAGTGTGCGATCACCTGTTTGAGCGCCGGAATCATGATGTACTGGCCGACGGTCTTGCGTACGGTGTTGAGGGCCTCCTGCTGCTGGTCTGCGTCGGTACTGCGCCACTCCCGGTAGAGCCGGTCGATGGCGGCGGGATTGACGTTGGCGGTGGCTGAGATACAGCCGGCGGCGCCGTGTCGTATGCCGGCGAGTAAGAACGTTTCGCTGCCAGGGAAAATGTCGAATCCGGACGCGGCGAAGCTGTCCAGCATAGTCTTGGTGTTGCTCCAGTCGCCTGAGCTGTCCTTCATACCAGCGATTGCGCTCGGATAGCGCTTCATCAGGCGCTCAACGAGTGTCGGCGTGATGCCGATCACCGCCACCGGGGGGATGTGGTAAAGATAGATCCGCAACCGCGCATCACCCACGCGCTCGATCACTTCGGCGAAATGCCGGTAGAGACCGTCATCACTAACATCTTTGTAGTAGAACGGTGGCAGCATGAGCACACCGGCGCAGCCGCACTTGACCGCATGCTCGGTGAGCCGCACCGTATCGGTCAGGGCACAGCAACCGGTGCCGGGCATCATGCGTGTTGGATCAAGGCCCGCCGAGAGCAGTGTTTCAAGCAGCGTGAGACGCTCGTCCACTGACAGCGAATTGGCTTCGCTGTTGGTGCCGAACACTGCGAGGCCGCAGTTCTGGCTGAGTAGCCAGCGGCAGTGAGCGATGAAGCGCTCGGGATCTGGGCGCAAGTCGCGTGTGAACGGTGTCACCACGGGAGAGAGCACGCCGCGGATGCGTAGGGCTTGGTCCATCAGTATCTCCTCAATGTTGGGAGATCCTCATGCCTGTCGCCGAGCGGCGCGGTGTTTCGGCATCGGCTCGAGCGTCTCAGAAGGCGCCATGAGTCTCTCGTTTCCACGTGACGGAGTGTAACAAGCATCTGTCGGTGGCGAGCAGCGCAGCATCCCGTAGATCATCGCCCCGCACATGAAAACCTATTATACATGACAATTTGACAGCCAACACACTGCAGCTTATCGTAGATCATCTGGTTGAGCCATGGTTAAGGCCAGGGCCGAGGCGAGGCATGCGCCGCTGGTATCCACATCCTAGAAAATGTTAGGCCTCCATGCACCTCTCCCTAGAGTGGGCTCACCCTTGGGGGGTCGCAACAGCGGCCTGTCTGGACATAGCCGATATACACATGGCCATCCTCGATCCAGCGGGCCCACCCATCGGGGTGGATGCTGGCGTGTTCCAGGATCAGCGTCCTTGTATGCGTGGCGGTCGCCGAGCAATATACCTCCACTCTAGCCGCTTCATAATAGTGTGGTGGCAGCCTGTCGTCTTGCCGAGGCATCCTCATTGGCGTTCCTCCCCTTCATCGTCTCGCCGTCTCCCTTCCCCTCCCTCACATACTATCTGTCAAGGTAGTCCCCTCGGCGGATTTACACAAGGAGACCGGGTGCGCCATGCCATAACTGTCGCGGTCTGCAAGTTATGTAGACAATCGAGCCTAAACTCCGTAGACTTTGGCAAAATCCCCAGAGGATGCAAGAGGAGGCAGGTAAGACCACAGCTGGATCAGCCGACAACCCAGCACCTGGCCCGCCATCGATTTCGGGGCTGGAACTATCCGTCTCAACAATACCAAAAGGCAGGTGGATCGGAAGGAGTACCACCCATGAAAGTCGAACCAGGCCTGATCGTCCCACTCGGTTATGGGAAATACTTTCGTTCGGACCGCATCGTCGGCCTTGAGCCCATCGAAGAGGGCAGAGGTCCGGGGCAACGCACGAGAGTGTATATCGAGCAGCTGACCACCCCTATCGTCGCCTCGCGCTCAGAGGGGGCGATCCTCAGTGACATGGTCGAGATGCCCAAGGAGATCACGAAAATCCGCGAGCAACGCGAGCTCTTAAGCGATCTGCTGGACACCATCAGCGAGATCAACCCATTGCTGCGCTCCATTATCCGCGATCAAGGGAAGTGGGATCTCGACCGCTTGGAAGAGCGGATCCGGGATGTCTTGCGCCAGGATGAAGAGTAATCCTATCCCGCGAGCGGGTCGGCAACACATGAGCGATGCTTTTCGCCAGCGCGCGGATGGTCGACGGGAGCAGCGCCTGGCGGCGAGGGAGATACGCCGCAATCAGCTCCCCCTCACCGACGAGGGCTCTCGCGCGTCTGCGGCGAGAGGCAGCCCCCCAACGCGGCATCTAAGATCTTAACGCGGTGTGTGCTGGGCTAGAAATGTCTCAACGGCCTGTTTCGCCGCCGTATGGTACTCGGGCTCTTTCCAGTGTTCGATGAGCGTGGCGTGAGGTGCCAGCGCAGCCAGCTCTCGCGACGTGGCCTGCGGGTGGTGCAGATCGTTGCCCAGCAACACCAACATCGGCGTTTGACAGTGGGAAACAAACTCGCGTGACACGTTGAAGAGGAACTCGCCATCGTACATGGTGTGTTTGAACGACTCCCACGCCTCCTCGCTCACCTCAGGGCGCTTCGGCTTCAGATCTTGCGCCCAATTGTCAAACATCTCGTAAAATGCCTGGCGATTGTTGTCCAGCCCGATCGTCTGAAATATGACCGCCGAGGCAATGCGCTGCGGTGCCGCCTGGATCAGGCCCATGATGTACGGACCACCGATGCACATCCCTGCCACGTGGCAGCGATCGATGCCCAGGTAATCCAGCAAAGCCAGATGGTCTGACGTATAGACATGCCAACTATCCGTGGCGCGAATGGGGGCCACCGACCGGCCGGCATTGCGTTGATCCATCGCCACCACACGATAGTTCGGCGCCAGCTGCTCAATGGGATTCCACGGGGTTCCTTCCCAGAACGTCGCCGCCGAGCGCATCCCTCCCGGCGCGATGAGCAAAATTGGGAACCCCGCACCATGCTCTTCATAGTACAGCTCGACATCGTCCCGTTTGAAGATCGGCATGTTTATTCCTCCCTCTCATGGTTGGGTCCAACCAACCACACGGATCACACGTTCACCTCACCAATCGTCGTGACTGCGCGCATCGGCGACGAGTATGGGGCATCGTGCAATGAAATTCAAGTCGCACAATTTAACCGATCCTACCCTTCTCACCCCATACGAGCTTGAACTTTGACGTAGCGAGCGATGTCCTCGTGTGTGGCGAACCAGACCCCGGCATGGGAGCGCATGTGCTGGATGAGCTCCTCCAGGACGCTCATGCGCGAGCGATGGCCGATGATATGGGGGTGCATGGTGAGCAGAAACAGCCCCCCTTCGGCGTAGGCGCCGTCGAATTCACGCCGCCAGATCTCCCCCACCAACGAGGGCACGGTATGGGGCCGGATGTTCGACAGACGGTCCATCCCGAAGTATGGATAATCGTCTTTGATCCATTCCACCGGCAGCTCCACGATACCGGTCGGCTCGCCCTCTTCCATGAGCTCGTAAGGCTCATCATCGCCCATCAGGGAAGAGTCGTACAGCAGATGCATGTCGCGGATGATCTTTAGCGTTGCCTCGCTGAAATCCCAGGACGCCGTGCGCAGTCCTACTGGCGGCTTGCCAGCCAATTGCTCCAGCACTGCAGCGGCGCGATGGGTGAGTTGGCGCTCATCGGGCTCCGCCAGACTGCTGTTGCGCTCGTGGATCCAGCCATGCAGACCCACTTCGTGGCCCGCTTCGGCGATGCGGCGCACGTCATCAGGGTGCAGCAGCGCTGAGACGGCAGGGATATAGAAGCTTGCCGGAATGGCATAGCGTTCCAGCAGTTTCAGGATGCGCGGCACGCCGGCACGGGAGCCGTACTCTCCTTGTGCCAGGAGCGCCGGCGAGGTCCTACCGTCGCGCAGGCTGCCGGTCTCCTGGTCGACGTCGAACGATAACGCCACGGCTACTCGGTTGCCACGCGGCCATGTCGCCGGCGTGAGGGGTCGGCCCGCGCGGACTTTGTTGACGGCCTGACGCCAGCGCTCTTCAGGCCAGCGCCAGGAGGCGTCAGAGTCAGGGCCGGCCAGGTCTCCATCAACGGCAGAGGATGCCTGGCGTGGTGCGTGTGTGGTGTGCTCCATGAGACTCCTCCTCCATGCTCCATCGTCGCCAAAAATGACGCGGAGCCCATGAATTTTGAGGGGTAAGTGCCATCCAATACACTGCGCTCCGGGTCAGCGGGGCTGCGTGATGGTGTCGATGAGTGCCAACCGTCCTTCCTCCTTCAACACCTTGAGCCCCCGTGCCAAGGCCGGACGGATCGCATCCGAGTCGAGGATTGGGCCGTCTCCGTACAGATTGAAGCTCCTGGCTAACATGGCGAAATCGGTGGCGGGGCGGTCCAGATTGACCCCCACGCCCACATGCTCCAGAGGGCGTTGGCGTATTGTGGTGATGGCGGTCTGGTGCCCGACATCCTGATAGTAAGACCGGTTGTTGAACATCACCACCAGCATGGGAATGTCATGAGCCGCAGCGGTCCATAGAGAGCCCGGAGTATAGAGCAGGTCGCCATCGTTCTGGATGCTGACGCAGACCTTGCCTGTGCCCCTGAACGCCAGCGCGATGCCCAGCGCCACGCCCATGCCCGTGCCGGTTCCACCCCCGCCGGCGACGCACCGCGAGCCCTCGGTCATCTCCCATAGTCGTCGTTCCCAGCCGCTCAATGATCCGTGAGCCAGGACCCAGTCCTCACCTTTAATGGCCTCCCAAACTTCCGCGGCCAACCGGGCGGTTGAGGTGGGCTTTTGTGCCCACCAGCGTTCTTGGAGGTCTTTTTGAAAGCGCTCATAGACGCTACCGTGAATCTTCGCGGCGCGCGCCGATCTGGCCATGGCCCGGTTCTGCACCGCACCCGTCATGCCGTCTTGACATAGACGCGTCAGCTCGCGCAGGACTTGTGTCGCCTCGCCGAGGATAGCAACGTCCGCGGGGTAGAGCCGGCCATAGCTGCTGGGCCAGCTCTTGACCCCATAGTCGGCCACGCCGATACGCACGAACTTGGTCCCCGCTGAGGTCAGGCTTTCGTAGCGTCTGTTGTAGCCGCTGGGTGTCCTTGGCAAGCCCGCGGGAACGATGCCGGGCTCAGACACTGGTCTCTTCAGGACCGCTTCGATGTCCCGAACGTCGACGCTGACGACCAGATCTGCATCCTTGAGCACTTCCGTGTTGGCTCCGGTCAGATTCAGGGGGTGGCGATTGGGGAGGTTGAAGGCTGCGCCCTGCTCGAGCACCGCCATGCCCAGCAGCTCGGCCAGGGATTGCAACGCGTTGGTTCCTCCGGGAGTCCGGCCCAGCCCTTCCACCACCAGCACGGGCCACTCGGCATTTAGGAGCGCCCGCGCCGCCGCAGCAATTGCCTCAGCGTTGCCCGCCGGAGGAGCCGGAGGGCGGTATCGCGTCAGATCGGGGAGCTGAAAATCCGCTGGCAGGGGGCTCTCCTGCAGTTCCACGTCGAAGCAGAGGTAAACCGGGCCCTTGGGGTCGGTCATGGCGATCTGATAGGCCCTGAGAATGGATTCGGCGGCGCTCAAGGCTCCCTGCGGTTGGTCATCCCACTTGACGTAATCCCTAACCAGCTGGCCTTGCACCTGCGCCGTGTGAATCCAGTCGATCCAGGGCCGTCGGTGGCTGGCATCTAGTGGCCCGGTGCCGCCGAGAATGAGCATCGGGGTGTTATTTAACCAGGCTTCGTAGATGGCCTTGCTGGCATGCTGCAAGCCAACGATGTTGTGCACCAGGGTGGCCTGGGGCCGGCCTGTGGCCAGATAATAGCCCTCAGCCATGGCGACGGCGATCTCTTCGTGGCAGCAGGTAATCACTTCGGGTGCCTTATTGCCCCCATAAGTCACCAGCGATTCATGCAGCCCACGCGTCGTGGCCCCAGGATTCAGCGTGGCATACTCGACGCCCAATTCGTGAAGCAGGTGTACAACCAGGTCAGAGACATATTGCGGTTTTTCCAGGCTCATCGTTGCCCCCTCTCTGATCTATGCCATTCCTCACCTGAAATTCGCTCGACCACGCCGATCAGAAGCATATGACCGATGCCGACCTTGTCCTCAGAACCAGCGTACGGTCTGGGCAGGCGTAAACCATCCGTGATCGCTTGACGTAAGTGCACATCCATATACAGTTTGATGCTCATGGCAGTTTGCCCAAGGCGTGCAACCGCTGCCGAACGGGTGATTCACCCGCCTGTGCTCTCAGAGCTTCGACCTCTCTGAGCTGCTCCTCGATGGTGGCGTCAAACGCCTGCTGCTGGTCGTAATAATATGAGAGTGCGGCATGAATCAGGGCCAAAGCCAGGTCGGGATGCTGGAAATGAATTTCTTCGGGGCTCGACCCGTGCGCGAGCTTGTCCAGGACAACTTCGATGACCTTGACGTGGGTCTCGTCAATCCAAGCGACTCCTAGCTCATCGAGGTGAATGTGTGCCGTTGGCGTCTTTGACATGGTGCTTCCTCTCCGTTCATGCTCTTGATATCCTTAGTTGTGCCCATAAGTTCGTGGAGTGTCTGACAGTCTACTGTACCGAATCCAGATTAACTTTTGCAGCGGATTATTCCACCTGCGCCAGTGCCGCCTCCGTTTGGGGGAGCCAGAACGTCATGTCCATACCTCGGTTGAGGGCGGCGCCCGCGCCCTAGAGGCAAACACGGTAAGGAGGGCCAACATGAGCGAATATCAGTACTATGAGTTCCAAGCCATCGATCGGCCATTGCACGAATCCGAACAGGCGGAGATCAGCCGCCTCTCGCGACGAGTGGCTCTGACACCCCGTCAGGCCGTGTTTACGTATAGTTATGGGGACTTCCCCAGTAACCCGATCACCGTGCTGACAAAGTATTTCGATGCCATGCTGTACCTGGCCAATTGGGGAACCAAGCAGCTCGTATTTCGCTTTCCCCGCTCGCTCGTCGATGCTGAGACCCTTGCCCCATACTGCTTCCCTGACGTGATTTCAACTTCCGTGACCAAGAAGGCGGTGCTATTGGATATATGCTTCGATGAAGAAGGCGGGGGATCTTGGATTGAAGGCGAAGGATGGCTCTCCGCTCTCATCCCGCTGCGTCAGGACATCTTGCGTGGCGATTTTCGTGTCTTGTACCTGGCTTGGCTGAAAGCCGCCGCACTCGCAGCCGAAGTTGAGGAGGATGAGGACCGGCTTGAACCATCAGTGCCGGCGCATCTCCAGACCTTAACAGCGCCGCTCAATGCCTTTGTCGAGCTCTTGGAACTCGATCAAGATCTCATCGCGGTGGCGTCTGAAGCCAGCGCGGTACCCCACGAGGCCGGCAAGCCAGAACTCGAAACCTGGGTGGCCGCCCTACCGGAAGCAGAACGTATTGATTTTCTGGTACGCCTTGCGACAGGCGAACCGCATGTGGATGTGCAGCTTATGCGACGACTCCGTGCGCTTGCGGCGGAACAGTCGGGCCAGCATGAGCAGTTCGCGCCTCATCGCCGCAAGGTATCGGCACTCCTAGCAGCGGCCCAGGTGCGAGCCGAACGCCGACGCAAACAGCAGCGACAAGAAGCCGAGGAAGTAAGACTACGCAGGCTGGACGAACTCGCACCCGAAGCACCACAGGTGTGGGAGCAAGTTGTTGCGCTGATAGAGAAAAAGCAAGTCAAAGCCTACGATGAAGCCGTCAAGCTTCTCCTTGAATTACGCGAGCTGGCGCAGCATATCAGGCAGATGGAGGACTTCAAGGCTCGCATCAACCAGATCTACGAAGATTACCACAGCCGCCCAGGTCTGCTCTCGCGACTTCGTCATGCCGGCCTGCAGAAGACCGAATAAGGGTATCGATCGATCAGGGCATCTTTTTGGCCGACCGCCACCGCGATCAGTAGGGGACGTTTGTCCACGGGGGACCGGCGGTCGATGCACCGGATAGCCAATAGGACGTCCTGGCCCAGCGGGGAAAGTCGCGTGGGCCAGGACACGACTGCTAACCTAGCACCAGCGCTGCGTTCTTACGACCAGGGCGGCCCATCTCGGCCAGGCCCTCGGCGGCCGTCTCGAAGCTATTGCAGAAGAACTCAATGCGGTTGCCATCGGGATCATGGAAATAGACACTCTTGGTCATGTGGTGATCGGTGGTCCGTTGAATGGGAACGTCGTGTTCCTGCAGGGTATGATACACTTCCGTGAGAGCCTCAAGGTCTTCCACCTGAACGGCGAAGTGATTCAGACCCAGGCCGCCGGGTGTGACCGGGGCTGCGTCTTCCGGGGCTTTGAACAGCGCCAGGTCGTGATGAATCTTGCCGCAGGTCAGAAAGGTTCCCGAACCATCGGGGCGCTGCAGCGAGATCTCAAATCCTAAGATCTCGGTGTAGAACTTGGTGGAAGCCTCCACGTCCTTCACGTTAAGCACCAGGTGTCCTATGCGCTTGGGCTTCGCCATGATATCCCCTCCTGAGAAACAATTGAGGTTGATCGATCAACTATCGAGCCGGTTTCCCGAATAGCCGCTACTATACTCCACTGCGAGCGGCTCAGCAATGCCAGGTGAAGTTGCCGAAAACTCTGGCGTGGCTCTTTCATCTAATCTTCTTCGTCGCAGGTCGAGCGCATCGACACGCGATACGTGACCTGTGCCCCTTTAATTCATTGTCGACTTACCAATCTGCCTGTCCCTGTTCGAGATCACAAAATTCTTTACGAGCAGATGGAGAAAACCACCGGCAATGTAGAAATTGGGCAGTATACGGCTTCCCGCGTGTCGACATACCTCGAACCTGTTTCACATGACCAGGTCTGCCATCTTAGACGGACGTGCCGCATCGAACTCCGTCTGGTTCACGCGAACGTATCTCCATATGCCCCCGGTGCTATCGCTGATCCGTTCACACCAGTCGCCTATAGCTTCATCTTTCGCAGCCGTGCCCTCCCAGACGCGGCCTTTTGTCTCGATGATCCAGTTGACCTCGTCCGTCCCTACGCGCTGCACCACCACCCAATCCGGGTGATAGAAACCGATGGCACCACTCGGCTTCAGATAGTCCACGCGGAACTGGGTCCCGGACTCGCCCTGTTCTGTCGTGCCAAGCGACGCGAAGCGGAGCACATCGGGCGCCCCATCGAGGAACTGCGCAAAGCACCGTTCGAAGTCGTTGTAGGTCGCGACGTAGTTGAAGACCGTCCTATCAGCCACCAGAGGGGGGAGGTTCCTGCGCCAGCTGAACGGCTTGGTCTCCGACAAGCGGAAGTCGGCCTTTGCGAACTCGATGCTACGCCGTTCGATGGTGAGCTCGGAGATCTTGCGGGCCAGGTACTTGGAAATGCCCTCCTGGATCTCCAGGCGCGACAGATGTGAGCGGATGGTCTCACCATCCAGGTCAACAAGGCGCCCGAAGCAGCGACTGGCTACATAGACCTTGATCACTGGATATAGTTCGGCGAAGCGGTTTGGAAGCTTGGCGCGATCGGCCACCTTGTTGGTGATCGAGCTCAGTAGCTCCTGGGCAGTGGGCAGCTCGCTGGCCCCAATCTCAGCCTGGTGCACCTCCGTCTCCGTCGTGACGAACTCGAGCGTCAGCCTGATGCGGAAGACCTCGGCCAAATCCTCCTGCTCGAAAATCGGCTCCAGCGCTTCAACCCGCAGTTCTGAGAGCTTTCGAATATTGTGTTCGAGCCGTGGCTTGGTGATGGGAATGGCAATGTCGAACGCTGACCGTTCCAGGATCGGCTCGATGATGACCGCCTTAGGGGAATCGATCGTGGTGATGCCAACGCCGACGCCTTCTGCTTCGAGCTGCTGCCGCAGGACGTTTAGCAAATTTTGCGTGCCGAGCACCTCTAGCGTCTGAGTGCGGTCGGGACTCACCTGCATCATCCGCCGCAGCCCGCGGCCGATCACCTGTTCGGGGAGGATCTCGGCCTTGGCGCTGAAGGGACGTAGCCCCAACACCACGGTGACGTTACGGACGTCCCAGCCCTCGCGCAGCATCATGACGCTGACGATGACTTTGATCCGATTGTC
>JBKPCR010000430.1:0-8301 GCA_046727435.1 bacterium
CAACTCGACCGCGAGATCATCGACGCGCGCGTCTGGGGGGGCATTCACTTCCGCCAGACGGATGAGGACTCCAGCGCTCTCGGGCACAAGATCGGAGAGTACGCCGTGCAGACGTGGCTGCGGCCTCTATCCCCGAATGTAGGCTTGCGGTGACACAGATGACAGTCCTGGACGAGTGCTGCCTTCCGCGTAGCTGTGCGATGACCAAAGACACGTGAGGTCCAATTTCGCAGTGACCTCGAGGCGGGCTCTGCCATTGGGCGCGCAGTGGCCGAGAAGGTCATCGAACGGACGCAGTCCGACGGGGCAGTGGCCAAAGCCCCGTAGCCTGACCCACGGCCAAGAGGCCATGTCCCAGCGAGGACCCAGGCGAGCATGGGCCCCGCACATTCACACGCATGCTGGAGGGAGCAGATGTTTCGCCAACTGCCTGCGGTGTCAATCGTGCCACAGCCGGCCATTGCCACGACACTGTGTGATCCGGTGGCGCGACACACGCTGGAATGGAAACTCCATTGGTTGTTGCGCCTTGCTCTGTGCTTTGAATTTGTCGGCCATGGCGCCTTCGGCGTGATGACGAAAGCCGCCTGGCTCTCCTATTTTGCGCTGTTTGGCATCCCAGAAGCCTGGGCGTGGCGGCTGATGCCCGTGGTGGGGAGCGTGGATATCGCATTGGGGGCGCTGATGCTGGTGGCGCCGACACGCGCTGGGCTCCTGTACATGTCCTGGTGGGGGCTCTTTACCGCGCTGCTCCGCCCGCTGGCGGGGGAAGGGTGGTGGGAGTTTTTCGAACGGGCGTATAACTTCGGGATGCCCTTGCTGATGCTCTGGGTCCATGGCCCTGGGAGCAGCGCCACCTCGTGGCTTGCCGTGCTCACCACCATCCCACGCTTGACCGTGGCCAAGGCGCGCACCTATCAGTGGGCGCTCCAAGCTATAATGGCGAGCATGCTCATCGGACATGGGGGCTTGGGGCTGGTGATGGGCAAACCCAACCTCCTCCAGTTGTATGCCATGGTGGGGTTGGGGGGCTTTAGTGTGCCTCTCCCCACCGTGCGCGCCGTGATTGGTGGGGTGGAAATGCTGCTGGGGGTATGCTGTTTGGCGGTCAAGAGCGTGGCCTTTTTCCTCGGCGTGTGTCTGTGGAAGCTCGGCACCGAAGGGTTATATGTCCCCGCGCAGGCGTATGGGGCGTGGTGGGAAGTCCTGGAGCGCGGCAGTAGCTATGCGGCCCCGCTCGTGTGGATTGGCTTACAGCGGGTGGTTAAGCGCGCCCGGTGCCCTCTGGACGAAAAGGACTGAATGCACATTTCTCTTCCCCCGGTGGCGCCTGACCTCCTCTCCTCCGCTGCCGGGGGGCAAGGCCCGGAGGTATTGGAAAGGCGCAGAGATGTTCCTCTCCGACCATACGGGATGTGCTGTCACGGGGAGCCCCGCCGAAGCGGTCATCGCCTCTGGCGCCGGGACTCGAGACGAGGAGGGTAGGTTCTGCGTAGAGAAAGGAGAGCGATCATGTTCACGCGGAAGTGGCACTCTGTGAGACTCGTCGTGATGACGCTGGCGCTCCTCGGCGTCATGGCGCTCCCCGCCAGCGCCGAGGTCGTCGGCGACGGGCCGAAAGTGGGGCAGTGGAAGACTTGGGTGCTCGCCAGCGGCAACGAGATTAAGGTGCCGGCGCCGCCGGCTGAGACTTCCGACCAGACCACAGCCGAGCTGGCAGAACTGCGACAGCTTCAGAAGGAGCGCTCGCCGAGCGCCAACACGGCGATCCAGTACTACCACGCCGTGCCGGCCACGCAGCGCTGGCACGACCTCGCCTTCGCGCTCGCCCGGGCTGAGAAGCAGAGTCCGAACCGCCAGGCGCGACTGGCGGCCATTCTGCACACGGCGTTGCACGACGCTGTGATCGTGACCTGGGCCGCGAAGTACCAGTTCAACCGCACGCCACCCACCCAGGTGGCGCCGGATGTGACCCCTGTGGTCCTGATTACCGGCGAGGGCCCGGCGCCGGAGGCGTCGTATCCGTCCGAGCACGCGGCGATCGGGGGGGCCGCGGTCGGCATCCTGACGGCGTTCTTCCCAAAGGAGGAAACCAATCTGAAAGCCATGGCTGCTGAGTTGGGTCAGACGCGGCTACTGATGGGTGCCAACTACCGCAGCGACATTGATGCAGGGTTTACACTCGGCCAGGCAGTGGCGCAGCAGGCGCTCGCCCGTGCCGCCACCGACGGCTCAGACGCGAAGTGGACTGGCACGGTGCCGACCGGGCCAGGGATGTGGGTCGGGAAGGATCCGCTGGAGCCGCTGCAGGGGACCTGGAAGCCGTGGCTGCTGACACGGGGCGACCAGTTCCGGCCAGGGCCGCCGCCGGCCGTTGGCTCGGCGGAGTTCGAGGAGGAGTTGGCGGTGCTGAAACGGATCAACAGTCACCCGATACCATCCCAGCGCGCCATCGCCACCAACTTTGCCACCAAGAGCCTCGACTTCGTCTGGGAACCAGGCTATGCCCTCGTGCGCCGTGAGCGGCTCAGCGTGCCCCGTGAGGTGCGGCTATTGGCGCCGTTTGCCGTCCTGTATTTGGACGCCTTCATCGCTGCGCACGATGCGAAATATCTTTACTGGCGTCTGCGGCCGAACATGGCGGACCCCACGATTGCGCCGTTGATCCCGCAGCCAAACCATCCCGCCTACGTGTCGAACGCCGCGATCATTGCCAGCGCGGTGGCGGAACTGGTCAGCTACATGTTCCCGCAGGAGGCGGCCCGCTGGCAGTATCTGAGCGAGGAGGCCGGCCTGTCCCGTATCTACGGCGGCATCCACTACCCCAGCGATGAACGTGCCGGAAGCCAGATGGGCAAAAGCATTGCCGCACTGGCGATCCGACGCGATCAGGCCAACGGACCCTAGGTCAGGTATTCGGATGCGTCGAGAGCGCCACCCGTGAGATGGCTGAGCCCCCAGCCCACAGATAAAAGGAGAGGTGTCCATGCGTTCCCTGCAGCTCGCGGTCGGGCCGTATGCCTCGACCCATCTCTGAGGACTGTCCGGTGGGTCACTGCGAATACTTTTTGCGCAAGCAGCTCGCGGAACTCGATGAGTAACCACATCATCTGTGTGGCGTTCCATCCCTTAATGAACCTCCTGGGTGGATATCATCTAATGGAGGAGGGAATTCCTCAGTATCGCGGCGAGAGGGAAGAGAGGTATATTGCTGGGTGTGCACTCTGCAGCGAGCGTCATATGACTATGGGTTGCAGATGCGCCTCGGTTGGACGCTATGACAGCCTCATGGTTGCAACCCTGCGAGGAGAGGGGGAAAAGTGGGAATGCCTTTGAGAGCGCTAGAAGTGGTGGGCACTATTGATGAACAGCGGCGACCGCAGTTGGACGAGCCCCTGCCGATAGTCGGCCCCAGTCGAGTCCGTGTCATCATCTTGATCCCTGAAGAGACCGACCTAGACGAGCAGCAGTGGCTTCAGGCTGCAGCGGTCAACCCGGCCTTCGATTTCCTCAAAGAGCCTGAAGAAGACATCTACACCCTGGACGATGAGAAACCATTTCATGACCAAGGGTAAAGTCGTTCTAGTGCCGTTTCCATTCGACGACCTGTCCGCCACCAAAGTGCGGCGTGCAGTGTGCTTGACCGAGCCGATCGGGCTCATCAGCATGTTATTTTGGCGTTCATCACCAGCCGAACACCCGCTCCCTTACTGCATACCGACCTGGTATTGGATGCCAACCATGCGGATTTTACGTCGACAGGCCTCCGGGTATCCTCCACACTTCAGCTGCATCGCCTGATGTCCGCTACGACTTCGCTGATCCGGCGTGAACTGGGAGCATTGTCTCCAGCGATGCAAACCGATGCCGCTAATAGACTACGCGAGATGTTCGGGCTATGGGGGACCACGAGCAACAGCACCGGGGACGGGTTGTAGACTGGCCGGCAGATAAGTTGCGGGTGGAGTTTGCCAGTGTGTTGGACGCGGGGCGGTGTGCGGTGGCGATGCAGCGGGAGTTCAAAGCCCGGAATGCCGAGCTGCCCCCCGTGAGTGAGAAGGAAGCGAGTGCAGCTGTCGGTGATTCGTATGGGGCAGGTGATCTTGGTGCGAACGGTGTTGGCATGCCTCCACTGCTCATTGACCCACGGCACGAAAGCGGTCTCCCAGCAAACGCAAGGACCAATGCGGGATATCTGTGGATTTTCTTGTTGAGGAGGTTATAGCAAAGAAATAGAATAGCGGCGCTCGGAGCTGCGGCGTGGTTCTTTTGACTCACCTCACACCTGCAGAGGGGGAGACGCCACATGAGAACCATCAGGCAAGTAGGTTTTGCAACGGCGGTGGCGGCGCTGTTGTTGGCCACGACAGCGGCGGTCGCGCTCGCACAGTCGCCGCAAGGCAAGAAGCTCTATGTGTTCAGCTCTGGGGCGCTGACGATCGGCAAGCACATTCTCCAGAACCTCGCCCCGCAGGATACGATCAAGGTGCCGGTGGGCTTTTTCGTGGTGATGCATCCCAAGGGGAACGTGCTGTTCGATACGGGCAACAACGACAAGATCATCATGGATCCGAGCTATTGGGGCCCCGCTTTCCAACGCCTCAGCCCGGTGAATACCCCCGATATGGCCATTGACGCCCAACTGGGCAAGATCGGCCTCAAGCCCGATGACATCAAGTATGTGGTGGTGAGCCACTTACACCTCGATCACGGCGGCAACGTCGGCAAGTTCCCCAACTCGACCCTGATTGTGCAGAAGGACGAAATCCGCAACGCCTTCTGGCCTGAGCCCGGGACGGCCGGACCGTACATTCCGGGGGATATTGCGCCGCTGCGCAGTGACCTTGGCGAAGCCATGCCGAACAAGTACAAGATGATCCAGCTCCACGGCGACATCGACATCTTCGGTGACAACAGTGTGGTCGTGAAGCGCTGGGTCGGCCACACTCCCGGCAGCCAAATGATGGTGGTGCGCCTGCCAAAGACCGGTACCATTATTCTGACCGGTGACAATGTCTACTTCCGGGAAAACGTCGAGAAGAACATTCTACCCAACGTCGTGTTGGCCTATGACCCCTCTGGCATTTTGCGGGCCTATGAATGGATCCGTTACCTGCAGGCCACTGAGAAGGCGGACTTCTTCACGGCCCACGATCCCGACGCGTTCAAGGCGCTGAAGAAGCCACCGGAGTATTACGACTAGGGACCGGTTCTCGCTCTTCCCCGCAGAAAAGCCCGCTCAGCTCCCCCTTTGGTAGAGGGGGGAAACGCATAGTGTGGAGATTTTTCGCCTGTGAGAGGCGACCCCAAGAGCTGGCTTTGTCAGGTTGGGATTATGACCCCCGTTATCGTCGCGGAGCAATTGAGCAAGCGCTATGGGGCACGGCTTGCTGTTGATCGGGTGTCCTTCGACGTCAGGGCCGGCGAGGTCATGGGCTTACTTGGGCCAAACGGCTCGGGGAAGACCACAATTCTGCGCATCCTCGCTGGCTACCTGCGTGCCTCGTCGGGCACGGCACGCGTGGCGGGATTCGACGTGGCGGAGGAAGGGCTCCAGGCGCGCCGGTATGTGGGCTATGTGCCGGAGGAGCTGCCGCTGTATACTCATATGAGGGTGGACGAGTTCCTGGCATTTATGGGCCGCCTCAAGGGACTGACCGGCCGTCCGTTGCACGATGGCATGGCGTTGGTGTGCGAACGCTTGGCGCTCTCTAAGGTGCGGCACATGGTGATCGGCAAGCTGTCGCGTGGGTATCGTCAGCGGGTGGGGATCGCCCAAGCGCTACTCAATAATCCGCCACTCCTGATCCTGGACGAACCGACCAACGGGCTTGACCCGCACCAGATTATCGCGATACGTAAGCTGATTCGCACCCTAGCCACAACGCAGACGATCCTCGTGACCTCGCACATCCTCGGCGAGATCGAAAAGGTCGCGCACCGCGTCGCAATCTTACTTGACGGTCGTCTGCTCGCGGTGCAGGCGCTCGACGGCGGCGATATCGTCCGCCACCTGCGACTGACCATCCGTGGCCGACCACAGGCGAAGGTACAGACGTGCCTGCGCGCTGTGCCAGGCGTGGAGGACGTGACCATGGAAGCTCTGACGCATGGTGAGGTGTCTAAATACCTGGTGCGGGTGCAAACCGTGAGCCTTGCCGAGTCCCTGGTCGCAGCGCTGGTGGCACACGGCTTCGGGGTGCTGGAGATCCGACCAGAACGGGCGGACCTGGAAACGCTATTTCTGCAACTGACAGGCGCTGAGGCCATGGTATGAGCCCCTTGCTGACCCTCCTGGCCAAGGAAACAAAAGCGTTGTTTTCTTCGCCGATTGCCTACGCTGTCATCGCCGTGTTCCTGCTGCTCATGGGTTATTCCTTTACCGCCTTCTTGTTCCTCAACAAGACCTCGAGCCTGGTGCACCTCTTCTTTCAGGCCGCAGTGCTGTTCCTGCTCATGGTGCCGGTGCTGACCATGCGCCAATTTGCGGAGGAGCGCAAGACCGGAACGCTTGAGTTGCTGCTCACCGCTCCCGTGCGCGAGATCGACATCGTCCTGGCCAAATTTCTTGCCAGCATGGCGGTGAACGCCAGCATGCTAGCCCTGACACTGACCTATGCCGGCGTGCTCCAGGCGTATGGGGAGCCGGACTGGGGTCCCATCTATAGCGGCTACCTTGGCCTTGTGCTGTTCACAGCGGCGCTGGTGGCGCTGGGCTTAACCGTCTCCGCGCTCACGGCGAACCAGATCGTGGCGGCGGTTGTCTCGCTGGGCCTGTTTCTGGTGCTGTGGATGATCGATACGCTCGGCTCGCTGCTGCCGTATCCCTTCGATAACATGGTGCTGAGCGTCTCACTGCTGGCCCATTTCACCCCTTTCGCCACCGGCGCCATCTACCTCTCCGATATGGGCTTCTTCGTCAGCCTCATCCTTCTCGGGCTGTTCTTGAGCGTGCAGGCGTTGGCGCGGCGCTAGACCGATGGAACATCACGCCTCCCTGGAACCGACCAAACTGCTCTGGTTCGCTGGCTGGTGCGCGGCACTGCTTGTGCTCTTTGTCCTGGGCATCCGGCTGCCCCTCCAGCCACGGTTGTCGCGCTTTGCAGGCTTCATGTTTACTGTTGGAAGCGTTGTTGCGGCCATCGGCCTGGTTATCCTGGCCAATGTCGCGCTGGTCCTGCACGACGTGCACTTCGATCTCACACGCGAGCGCGTCTTTACGCCGTCCAGGCATGCGCTAGAGGTGGTGGATCGCCTCGCCCAGAACGTGCATCTGACCTATTTCTACCAGGCGCAGGATCCGAACGGGAAACGGCTCAGGGATCTGGTCACCATGCTGGGCCGACGCAATCGGCGGCTACACGTACGCACCGTCGACCCGGACAAGCAGCCAAGCCTGGCGGCAACGCACGGCGTGCGCCTCTACAACGCCGCGGTGTTGGAGGCCGACGGCCGACGCATAGTGGTGCAGAGTACAAACGAGAACGACTTGGCCATTGGCATCCAGCGGGTCTTACGTGAGCAGGTGATCACGATCTGCTTCATCGAGGGACACCACGAGTATCCGATCGACAACTTCGAGTTCCACACCCATCTGGAAGGCCTGCACGATCACAGTCACGGCGATGCGTCTTCCAAGGTCGTACAGATGCCGGGTCACGGCATTGGGCGGCTGAGGCGTGCGCTCGAGGCGCACGGCTTCGAGATGCGCACCATCATCCCCGCCATGCAGCCGGAGATCCCCGTTGACTGTGCTGCGACGATCGATGTGAATCCACGCACGACCTATCTGCCCGGCGAGAGTACCACGTTCGAGGCGTATCTGGCGCGCGGCGGCTCGCTGCTACTCATGTATGACTTGGGCTTTGTCGTCGAACCGCGGCTGGGACGCCTACTTGAGACCCTGGGCGTGCGGCTCACCCAGAGCGTGGTGATCGATCCGCAGCAGCACTATGGGACCGACCCAGAGATGGTGGCCGTGAGCAGCCTCGAACCGCATCCCATCAGCAAAAATGTGTCGTTGACGTTCTTTCCCGGGGCCCGGGCGCTGGAGCTCGTCCCTACGACGGCGGACATCACCGCGGTACCGCTTATCCTCTCCAGCGAAGCCAGCTATAGACGACCTGTGGAGCCCGTGGAAGCGCGGCAGGTGAGCCCTGACCTCCTGCCTATATCCCCAATAGCCGCGTTGTCAGAAGCAAAACCGCACCGCCATGTGCTTGCGGTGGCGACGGAAGGCACATGGCCGGGCGCGAGCCCGGATGCCCGCCCATTCCGCGCCGTCATCATTGGTGATGCCGA
>JBKPCR010000431.1:0-7609 GCA_046727435.1 bacterium
CAGCCGAGCGGGGTGCTTCCCTTCCAGCAGATCGCTGATCACGTGGCTGCTGCGGAGACTGTTGCCGACGAGCTCGAGCGTGTGGTGTTGGAGTGTCAGCGGGAGTACGACGCCAGGCCTCCGGCAACCGGGGTAAGCGCCGAAACCTCATCCCGCCGCAACAACCCGTTTCGGGAGTGCCGTTACCGCCTCACCGCCCTGTCCTCAGCGCTGCGAAGGACTCACGAAGCGTTGGTGCAGGCGGACGCGGTGGCGGGCCGTGCTCTGATGCTCCTCTCGGGCGCCGCAGGAACCGGCAAGACCCATCTGCTATGCGATGTCGCCCGGCAGCGTGTCACCGCCGGCCGGCCGACGGTGCTGCTCATGGGGCAGCGGTTTGTTAGCGCGGATGCACCCTGGACCCAGGCCCTCCAACAACTCGACCTTCCGGGTCTCTCCGCAGAAGAGTTCGTCGGTGCGCTTGAAGCGGCAGCCCAGGCAGCAGGCTGCCGCGCGCTCGTCTTGATCGATGCCATCAACGAAGGGTCCGGAAGACTCATCTGGCCGAGCCACCTGGCGGCATTTCTCGCACACCTTGAGAGGTCGCCGTGGATCGGCGTGTTGCTTTCAGTTCGATCGTCCTACGAGGAGATCGTCGTCCCGGAGGACGTTCGGGCTCGCGCTGTCCCGGTAACACATGAGGGCTTTGCGGAGCACGAGTACGATGCCACCCGCACCTTCTTCGTCCACTACGGCCTTGAACTGCCGTCAACCCCGCTCCTTGCGCCGGAGTTTCGGAACCCACTCTTCCTGAAGACCCTTTGCCGTGGCCTTAACACGAAAGGCGAGCGTCGGCTGCCTCGTGGCTTCTACGGCATCACCGCTGTTTTCGACTTGTACCTGAGCGCTGTCAATGATCGCCTCGCGTCAGCGCTCGGCTTTGATCGCAGGAACGCGCTGGTGCGCAAAGCCTTGCAGGCCTTTGCCAAAGCGCTCGTCGGCGCCGGCGAGCGCTGGCTGACCCTGGCCAAGGCCGAAGAAGTCGTGAACGCCCTGCTGCCAGGACGCGAGTTCGAGCGTTCCCTGTATCGCGGGTTGGTGGCAGAAGGTGTGCTGGTGGAAGAAGCAGCCTGGCGCCAGGGCACCGCTCACGAGGAAGTTGTCTTCCTCGCCTACGATCGTTTCGCCGATCATCTCGTGGCCCAGACGCTGCTCGACATGCATCTCGACCCAGAGACCCCGGCATCTGCCTTCGTGGCGGGGGCCCCACTGGCATGCCTGTGGGATGAGAACCACTACGTCGCACCAGGTCTCCTCGAAGCCATGTGCATCCAGGTTCCTGAGCGTACCGGCCGGGAACTGGTCGCGCTGGCTCCGAGGATCGCGGACCACTGGGCAACTCGGGATGCCTTTCGGCAGAGCATCGTCTGGCGTGCCCTAACAGCGTTCTCTGAGAACACACGTGAGGTGCTCAATACGCTTATCAGGAGCGACCATGACTGGGGCGACACCCTCGATGTGCTGCTGACAGTGGCCACGCTGCCCGGGCACCCGTTCAACGCGAACCTCCTCGGCCAGTGGCTGCGAAAGCATCCGATGCCCGAACGGGATTCATGGTGGAGCATCTCCTTGCATGATGCATGGGGGAACCGTGGGGCTGTGGATCGGCTGGTGGATTGGGCCTCCTCCGTGGCTTCCGACGCCGCCCTCGACGATGAGACGGTCGACCTGTGCGCGACCGCGCTGGCGTGGATGCTCACCACCTCGAACCGTTTTCTCCGCGATCGCGCCACTAAGGCCCTCGTGAGCCTGTTGACTGGTCGACTGGGCGCCGTGGTGCGCCTCGTCGAACGATTCGCCGATGTCGATGATCCGTACGTTGTAGATCGCGTCTATGCTGTTGCGTACGGCACAGCCATGCGGAGCCAAAACGCTGGAGAAGTCGGCACGCTCGCAGCGTGTGTGTACGCTCACGTGTTTGCGAGCGGTGCACCTCCTGCACACATCCTGCTGCGCGATTATGCGCGTGGTGTCGTCGAACGCGCGCTTGACTTGCGGGCGGACTTCCACGTCGATGAGACGCTGATCCGCCCCCCTTACAAGAGCCGGTGGCCGGAGATCCCCACAGAGGACGCTATTGCGCCGCTCCTGCCCGACTGGTCTCGGGGTTCCTACGACAGCGGGGACGTCGAGTGGTCCCGCAATCGCATCGGCAGTTCGGTGATGGGCGACGACTTCGCCCGCTATGTCATCGGCACGAACTCGTCATTTACCAGTACGAACTGGCTTGCTCTGCGCCTCGACGAGCCCGCCTGGCAATCCCGGGAAGAGTGTTTGGCAAGGCTCCTGGAGGGCTTCTCGGAAGAAGAGAGAGCAGCATGGGGAGCATTCAAGACCGCCCAAGAAGACATCCTAGACGACGAGCTCCAAGCGCTTGTGAAGACTGGGGAGTTCGACTCTGCTCGCGCACGCATTGAACAGGCGCTAGCAGCAGCCATCACGGTGTTAGAATCGGTGCTCACCGAGGAGCACGCCCGCGCTCTCGAATCGGTGCTGAGTGCTTTGTACAGCAATGATGAAGCGAACCAGCCCCCCCGTTTCGATCTGCGGTTGATCCAGCGGTACGTCCTCTGGCGGGTCTTCGACCTGGGCTGGACCACAGAGCGCTTCGGGCACTTCGACCGCTTCTCAATCGGGTACCACGGTCGCGAAGCGTCAAAGGCCGAACGGATCGGCAAGAAGTATCAATGGATCGCCTACCACGAGATCAAGGCACTGGTAGCTGATTACTTTCAATACCGGGAACGGTTCCGTGAGGAGGTCGGTGACCGAGCCTACGATGGCCCTTGGCAGGGATCCCTTCGCGATATCGATCCATCGTGCACCCTCCGATCTCCTCCTGGGGGCACATCATGGGATGGACATCCGTCAGCATGGTGGGGCGAGGCACGGTACGAGACCTGGGGCGATACGAGCCGCCCGCGGGAGTGGGTGATGCGTTACGACGACCTGCCGAAGGTGGAGGACCTGTTGAGCGTTTCCCACCCGGACGACGCGTCTCGGTGGCTGAATGTGGAGGGCTACTTCAACTGGAAGCAGCGGCCCCCGGCAGATCGGGAGTCGATCGACGTCGAACGGCGGGAGCTATGGTACATCTGCACTGGCTATCTTATTCACGTCAAGGATGCAGATGCCTTCATGAGGTGGGCCGAGGGCGTCGATTTCTGTGAGTTCCACATGCCGAAGCCGCCAGAGATCTACCGGATGTTTCTGGGCGAGCACGGTTGGTCGCCAGCATCGCGCTACTTTCAGCGGCCTTATTACGGCGACGAGGGGTGGACGCAGCCCAATCACGGCTGTCCCGTGAAAGTGTACACGGCCGCCTTTGAGTACTTGCACGAAGCCAGGGGCTTCGATTGCTCGATCGACGAGACCTATACACTCCATCTCCCGACGAGCGGATTGGTGACCGGCCTCGGGCTGCGATGGAGCGGGGACGGCGCCGACTTCCTTGACGCTGCGGGTCAACTCGCGGCGTTCGATCCCACTGCACATGCCGAGGGGCCGAATGCCCTTCTCATCCGAGATGACTTGCTGAAGGAGTTCCTCGCCCGTGAGGGGCTTACCATCTGCTGGGCCATACGCGGCGAGAAGCGCGTCCTCGGAGCTGGGTTCGACCCAGGGCATCATGCGTGGCTTCGACTGTCGGGCGCATACAGATTAAGCCACAAGGGACTGGTAGGCTTCATGAAATGCCTGCTGGATGACCGGGAGAGTTCGGGATCCTCTTCAAACCTCGTGGCGGTTCTCCGGAGTCTTAGGTGAGGTGACGACGATTGTCGGATTCTCGGTGGCTGGTTTCCACAGCGAGTAGAGACGAGGAGGAAGAGTGGGGGTGAGGTGGGGCCATGAGTGATGGGGAATACAGCATGCCCACGAGAGACACCTTACATCGACTGATCGACGAACTCCCCGAGTCCGAGCTGGGGACTGCAGAGCGATTTCTGCACTACCTCCATGCCACGGCTGACCCGGTCCTGCGGACGCTGCTCGAGGCCCCGCTGGACGACGAGGCCGAGACTGAGGAGGAACGCCAGGCCGTGCAGGAGGCGTGGGAGGAGCTGGCGCGGGGCGAGGTGCGGACGCTGGAGGAGGTGCGGCGCGAGCTGGGCCTGTGAGCTGGAGAGACAATTGATCGAATTCATTTTAGGAACGAGGATTCACGCGTATGCCGCAAGCGTCGTTACCACCAGCCGAGCGCTGGCTCGACCAGCTCGTGCAGAAGCTGCTTGAGGTGATCGTACACGTCCCGGCCACCGCTGAGCCGGCCAGTCAGACCCCTGAAGTCCGCTCCCGTGCGATTATCCGAAAGGCGGCGCTCAAAACCGCCGGGGCCGCCGGGACGCTGGCGCTCCCGCCAGGGCCGTGGGGGATGCTCACCGTCCTGCCCGACCTCGTCACCGTGTGGAAGATTCAAGCCCAGATGGTGGCCGATATCGCCGGGGCGTATGGCCAAACGGCCCTCCTGTCCCGGGAGCAGATGCTCTATTGCCTGTTCCGTCAGACCGCCGGCCAGGCGGTCCGGGACCTGGTCGTGCGGATCGGCGATCGTCTGGCCATTCGACGGGCGCCTCTGCGGGTTATTCAGCGCGCGCTGCGGCAGATCGGCCTCAAGGTGGCCCAGCGGCTGGCCGGCCGGACGGCCTCGCGGTGGCTGCCCGTGGTCGGAGCGCTCGGCGTGGCGGCGTATGCCTATCGGGACACTAGGCGCGTGGGCCACACCGCGATCGAGCTGTTCAGCCGGGAGGTGGCGCTCGAACATGACCCCGTATAGCACGTGCAGAACCGGGCACATGCCGTCCCCCTGGCGGACCGGCTGTACGACGAGCATCTGGCCCAGCTCAGGCGAGAAGGTGAACAAACCGATGGCGAAGCATGTGAAAGCCCTGCAAGCGCAGATGTCCCCCGGGTCACGGGCGCGCAGCGAGGCCACAGCCGAACGCCTGATCCGGGAGATGGCGCTCGACGAGCTCCGGGCCGCGCGCGCTGACCCAGGAGCATCTGTCCACGATCCTCGGCGTCAAGCAATCGGCGGTCTCCAAGCTGGAGCGCCGGACGGATAGGTACGTGAGTACCCTGCGGCATGTCATCGAGGCCATGGGCGGGCAGCTCGAGATCCGGGTCGTGTTTCCCGAGGGCGACGTCTGCATCACCCAGTTTCAGACGCTCGCAGAGCCGCAGGCTGAGCGGGACTCGAACCCCTCCTAAGGCCCCTGGAACCGGAGGCCCGCTGATGGCCGACAATATCCTGCCCTTTCTGCGCCCTCATCGCGGCGATCCGGAGCTGCGCCGGATGGCGCTGGCGTCCATCGGCTTCCAGTGGCGCGAGGGGCAGTGGCGACGTGGTCGGGACCTCCTCACGGATCAGGTGTCAGGACCCCTGGGGGCGCAGCGGACGAGGCCCGCACCGCCCCCACGCGTATGTTCGGCAACGCCGCCGCGGACATAGCGGCGCTGAGGGAGCACGCGATGGCTCGACTGGATCCATTCCCCACAACGGGGGTCACGCGCCGGCAGGTGCTCACGCACCTGGCAGGCACCGGCACCGCGCTGGCCTGGGGCTTCAGGCCTCATGCAGCGGCGGCGGCGAGCCCGCAGGAGATTCACCACATCGTGCTCCTCATGATGGAAAACCGCTCGTTCGACCATTTCCTCGGCTGGGTGCCCGGTGCGGACGGGCAGCAGGCCGGGCTGACCTATGTGGATCGCGCCGGGCAACCTCAGGCCACCTACGCTCTGGCGCCCGATTATCAGGGGTGCGGGCATCCGGACCCCGATCACAGCTATGAGGGGGGGCGCCTCGAGTACAATCACGGCGCCTGTAACGGGTGGTTGCGCGCCGGCGCGAACGACGCCTACGCCATCGGCTATTACACGGCACCCGACCTGCCCCTGTATGCGGGCCTCGCCCAGCACTGGCTGACCTGCGACGGCTATTTCGCCGCCATCATGGCGCCCTCGTACCCGAACCGCATCTACCAACACGCCGCGCAGACCGACCGGATCGACCAGTCCCTGACCATCTCGTCCTTACCGACGATCTGGGACCAGCTCGCCGCCCAGGGGCTGCAGGGCCGCTACTATTACACCGACGTCCCCACCCTGGCGTTCTGGGGCACCAAGTATCGCGCCATCGCGCACCCCCTCCTCCGGTTCCTGGCCGATTGTCGGGCGGGGACGCTGCCGCACGTCGCCTTTGTGGACCCGAAGTTCCTCGGCGCGGCCCAAGGGACCTCGTGGGATGACCATCCGCATGCCGATATTCGCCACGGCCAGGCCTTCGTGAACCTGATCTATGAGGCCGTGGTCACCGGCCCCAACTGGCCGAACACCGTGCTGGTGATCACGTACGACGAGTGGGGCGGCTTTTTCGATCACGTGCCCCCACCCGCCGCCCCCCTGCCGCCCGCCGACCAGGCCGCGGGCCACCGGGACGGCCTGCGCGGATTCCGGGTGCCGGCGTTCCTCGTCTCGCCGTGGACGCCGCGGGGCACGGTCGGGCACGGCCTCTACGATCACACGTCGGTGCTCCGCCTGATCGAGTGGCGCTGGGATCTGCCGCCGCTCACCGTGCGCGATGCCACGGCCAATAACCTGGCCGACCTGCTCGATTTCAGCCACCCGCAGCTCGAGGCGCCGGCCTTTGCCGTGCCCGGGCTCACCCGGCCCCAGGTCTGTCCGGCCGCCACGGCGGTGCCGAACTCCTGGGATGGCCTGCGCCACCTGGCCTGGCGTGCCGGGTTCCTCACCGACTAAAGCGGTCGCGTGCGACCACCAGGCGGGGACCGCCGGTTGATCCGGAAGCCCACGCGCCCGTGGTGTTTGGTGCCACGGCTCAGGGAACCCCTGTACCACCGAGCCGGTTCCTGTGCTACCCTATGGTTCAACATGATCAAAGGACTTAGTTGAAAGGAGGCAGGCAGGCGCACTGATCACGCCAGGGGAGGTATGGCATGTAGCCCTCGCCAACACATCCTTGACCTCAGTGGGGAATGAAGCCGACCGTGTCATGCCCGCCGACGTGCACCCCTCACCTCACGATTGACATGTCCTGCTGACCCGCCTACACTCGCGCCCAACACCCCTCTGGCTGGTAATCTTGCGGGAGATTCGGGAGGATCATCCCATGCCACGCTGTCTCCTCAGCCTCCTCATCACCCTCGCCTTCGGCTTCTGGATGGGGCCGCTCGTCGCCCAGGCCCAGCCGACAGGGAAGCTGTACCGGGTCGGCTGGCTCAGTGCCGGCCCGGCCCCTCCTGAGCCCACGGTCCAAATTCAGGCTTTCCAGCAGGGGCTGCGCGACCTGGGCTATGTCGAGGGCCACAACCTCGTCATGGAATACCGCTTTGCGGCGGGGAGTGCCGAGCGCCTCCACGACTATGCAGCCGAGTTGGTCCGGCTCCCGGTCGACGTGATTGTCGCCGTAGGCGCCTCAGGCACTCGTGGGGCCCAGCGCGCGACGCGCACGATCCCGATCGTCATGACGGGCAACTATGACCCGGTTGGGGAAGGGTTCGTCGCGAGTTTAGCGCGGCCGGGGGGGAATATCACCGGCTTGAGCAATCTCAGG
>JBKPCR010000432.1:0-10670 GCA_046727435.1 bacterium
CACATCCCCACAGGCCAGGGTCGTGGTCAACGGCACAGGGCTGACGCTGGCGCCTGGCTTTATCGATCTTCATACCCACTCCGATTACACGCTCCTGGTCAATCCTCTGGCCGAAAGCAAGGTGCATCAAGGTGTCACCACTGAGGTGATCGGGAACTGCGGCACCTCACCGGCGCCACTAGGTGACGAGGCCTTGCCAATTATTCGAGCGCGCATGCAGCAGCAATACCGGTTGGATGTCAACTGGCGCACGCTGGCCGGCTACCTGGAACGACTGGCCGAATCGGGGACCGCAGTAAACGTCGTCCCCATCGTCGGTCATGGGACTATTCGCAGCGCCGTCATGGGTTATGCCCAGCGACCACCGACGACGAGTGAATTAACGCATATGCAAAGGCTGATCGCCGAGGCTATGACGGACGGCGCTTTCGGTCTATCGACGGGCCTGGTGTATGCTCCCGGCTGTTATGCCGACACCGATGAGATCGTCGAGCTGGTAAAGGTGGTGGGGCAGGCCGCCGGGATGTATTTCTCCCACATACGCGGCGAGAGCGATTCGGTGCTGGAAGCCGCGCAAGAGGCAATCACCGTGGGCCAACGGGCTGGCGTGGCGGTACAGATCAGTCATCTCAAAACGGCCGGCCGCGAGAACTGGGAGAAAACTCCAGCCTTGCTCGACCTGTTGGACCAGGCAAATGCGCGCGGTCTCGACGTGACTGGCGATATGTATCCCTATACCGCTGGTGCGACCTCCCTGGGTGCCTTGCTTCCTCCATGGGTGCACGAGGGTGGGCTGACCAAGCTGTTGCCACGCCTGCGAGATGAGCAGGTCAGGGCACGCATCCGTCGCGACCTCGAGCAAGGAGTCGACGGCTGGTGGAATCCCGCACACGCCGCCGGCTGGTCTGGGGTGCAGATCAGTCGCGCCCCGCAGCATCGATCCTACCAGGGCATGCGCCTCAGCGACATCGCCTCCCTGCGCCAGCAAGACCCCTTAGAGGCTGCGTTGGACATCCTCCTGGCCGAGGAAGGCAATGCCGGGGTGGTGCTGTTCATGATGGGTGATGTCCAGGTGCAGACGATTTTGCAGCACCGGCGGGTGATGATTGGCTCCGATGCAGGCGCCACCGCGCCCTATGGTGTGCTTGGGCAGGGTCACCCGCATCCGCGTGCCTATGGGACATTCCCGCGTATCTTGGGCACTTATGTGCGCGAACGTGGAGTGATCTCTCAGGAGGAAGCGATCTTCCGGATGACTGGGTTAACCGCCTGGCGGCTTGGCCTGAGCGATCGCGGACTCGTCCGTCCGGGCTACAAAGCTGATTTGGTGATATTTGACGCGCAACATATCGCCGATCAGGCCACTTACGACATGCCGCACGCCTACCCAACGGGTATCCGTTGGGTCCTTGTCAATGGACAAGTTATCCTGCGTGACGGTGAACGCCTGCCTGTTCTCCCCGGCCGTGTCCTGCTCCGGGCTGGCAACTCACCCGGAAGCCATGTAATCCCGGGCGCGGAGGCCTAAAGCTGGGCAGCATCGATGGACTGGGTACGGAGGAGAGGTATCGAGCGCAACCACGCGTCAGGAACCGCGCAATGCCCCCACACTCCCGTGCTGGTTCCCGGAGCTATTTGCTAGAGCTGATGGTCTACTCGTGAACGATGCAAGCCCGCACGTAGCATTGCTGTACGGCTCGCTATCGTGATCCTCGCATGCACGTGTTAAGGCGGTCACGTGGGCTTGGAGCGGTGTAGTGGAGGCCTGGAGGAAGAAGAAGAACGATGCGTCCCTATGATGTGGGGTCGGCGGGGGATCCCGCCGCGGTGGAACCTCCACGTGTCGAAGTACGTGGGAAATTTTTGTGGTCTGGTGCAACTAAATTTTTCATGCGTGGTGTCTCGTATGGTCCCTTTCAACCGGATGCCATGGGTAGCCCGTTTCCCAGCATGGAGCAAATCAACCAAGACCTGGCGCTGATGCGACAGGCGGGCATCAACACCATCCGCACTTACAACGTGCCGCCGCAACGCTTGCTCGATCTCGCGTTGCAGTGGAATATTCATGTATTGGTCGGCATTCCCTGGGAGCAGCATATTTGCTTCCTCGACGACCGCCAGACGGCGCGCAACATCCGTGCCGCCGTCTCGCGTGCGGTGCGCTTCTGTAACGGGCATCCCAGCATCCTTGCCTACTTCATCGGCAATGAAATCCCGTCGCCGATCGTGCGCTGGCACGGCCACAAGAAGGTGAGCCAGTTCCTGGCGCAGCTCTATGAGACCGCCAAAGCCATCGATCCGCTCACCCTGGCGACTTACGCCAACTATCCGCCAACCGAGTATTTACAGACCGACTTCGCCGACTTCTACGCCTTTAATCTCTATCTCCACGCTGAACCCGCCTATCGCCGTTATGTCGCGCGACTGCACAACCTGGCTGGCGACAAACCCCTGGTGTTGAGCGAGTTTGGCATGGATGCCATCCGCTCCGGCGAAGACTATCAAGCTGACACGCTGGCCTGGCAAGTACGCACCGCGTTCGAGATGGGCGCCGCCGGCACGGTGGTGTTCACCTGGACGGATGATTGGTTCACCGGCGGCTATCAGATCACCGACTGGGCCTTTGGCCTGGTGCGTGGCGATCGGACGCCACGGAAGGCCTATGTGGCGGTGCAAGGAGCCTATCAAGCCCCATGTCCACCCTTGCCCGAGGATGCCCCGAAAATCTCCGTCGTGGTGTGTGCGTACAATGCCGAGCCAACGATGCGCGACTGCCTGGAGTCACTGACTAAACTCTCGTATCCCCGCTATGAGGCGGTGATCGTCGACGACGGCTCGACCGACCGCACCGGCGCTATCGCCGATGAGTACCCTCAGTTCAAGATCATTCATCAGCCGAATCGCGGTCTCAGTGCGGCTCGCAACGTTGGCATGGCGGCCGCGACAGGCGACATCATCGCCTACCTCGATTCGGATGCCATGGCCGATCCAGATTGGCTCACCTATCTGGCCTGGAAGTTCAAGCGCACCGACCACGTCGGCGTCGGCGGACCGAATCTGCCGCCTCCAGAGGAGGGTTGGCTGGCCAACTGCGTGGCCTCGTCGCCCGGCTCACCGACGCATATTTTGCTCGACGATGACACCGCCGAACACATCCCAGGCTGTAATATGGCGTTCCGCAAAGATGCGCTGGCTGAGATCGGCGGCTTTGATACGACCTACACGGCGGCGGGTGATGATGTCGACATTTGCTGGCGTTTGCAGGAACGCGGCCATCGCATCGGCTTCAGTCCAGCCGCCATCGTGTGGCACCACCGGCGCAAGACCATCAAGTCCTATCTGAAGCAACAGATGGGCTATGGCAAGGCTGAAGCCATGCTCCTCCAGAAGCATCCGGATCGGTTTAACGCGGTCGGCTGCGCCAGATGGGCTGGACGCATCTACGGCGGCATCCGCACTGGCCTGTCAACCGCCAAGGGGTTTATCTACTATGGCCCATTCGGGTCCGGCTTGTTTCAGCGTGTGTATCATGCCCCACACTCCTGGCTGGCTGACCTGCCTCTGTCGCTGGAATGGAATATCCTCACGGTGCTGTTGCTGCTGGGGGGATTCCTTTCGCCCCTGTTGTGGATTCTGGGTGGCCTAAGCGGCATGGCGTCGGCGTGGGCGGTCGTGCAACAGACGATGCTGACGGACGTCCCCGTGACGCACCATCGTCGGCTGGGCAAACTCCTCGTGGGGGCACTGCACTATATTCAGCCACTGGCACGCGGTTGGGCTCGCGTCAAGCGCGTTTGGCAGCAGCAACCACGCGCCACTCGCTGGCCGGGTTTCTTCCAGCGCTTTCCGTGGGGGACTTGGAGGCCGCGGGTGATGCTGTCGTTTTGGACGGAAGACGGGATTGAAAAAGATGCCATCCTCCAATCTCTGATCCAGCAATTGCGTGAGGGCGGCTATCCGACACTGCACGACTCGGGTTGGAAGCCTTGGGATCTAGCCATCGACGAACATCTGTGGTCACGCATTCCCATTGAGGTCCTCGTCGAAAACCATGGCGGGTCAAAGCGCCTGGCCCGCTTCAGGCTCTCCTGGCATTTGGCCCCGATCGCCAAGGCGATCCTCTGGACGTGCGGCGTTTTCCTGGTCCTTGGGATGCTGGAATCCAAGGCATGGCTGGTCGTCGTGGCAGGTGTTGCCGCTCTGGCCGGCTTCTCGTGGGTGACGTTCAAGAGTGGGTCGGCTATCCAAGAGTTGAGCCAGATGATTAGAGATGTGGCAACCAGGTTGAAGCTCTTACCGATCAATGGCACACATAAAAGGGCTTGAGACGCTGAGCCAAGTTGCGCGGAGAGTGGTGGCGTCTGCGCCTTCGTGCACTGTTGCGCGAAGCCTCACACATATAGAACAATGGATATGACGAACGTACGACCTCATATCAGTGCACTTGGCTTATGCTTGCGCGTCATGGCCTATTTTCGCGCCCACTGGCAACTCCTCAGCGTCGGCCTGCTTTTGACTGGGCTTGGAATCGGTACCGAACTGCTCAAGCCCTGGCCGCTGAAGTTCATCATCGATGCGGTCCTGGTCGACGAATCCCCAGGTTCCGGGATGGATCAGGCGATCCTGGCCATTCTCGGGGGGGAGAAATCAACCCTGCTCGCTGCCCTCTGCGCTGGCATTCTAGTCGTGTATCTGAGCGCCGGCACGCTGAATCTGGTGAGCAAGTATTTGCTCGTGAAGGTGAGCTTGCGTGTGCTGACGCAGCTACGCTGCGATCTGTTTCGACACCTACAGCGTCTGTCGTTGCGCTTTCACGACCGGAATCGCATCGGTGACTCGCTCTATACGCTCAATACCAACGTCTACGCCGTCCAAGGCATCTTTTGCGACGGCTTCGTTCCCGTCCTGGAGGCGAGCGTCACCGTGATCGGCATGGTAGCGATCATGCTAGGCATGGATTGGCAGCTCACCTTGCTTTCGATCGCCACCGTGCCGGTGCAGGTGCTGGTCACCAAATACTATGCCGATCGGATTCGCCAGGCCTCGAGCGATTTCCACTCGGCTGAAGGACATGTCAGCGCCTCAGCCGAGGGCACCTTATCGTCGGTGCGCTTAGTGCAAGCCTTCGCCCGCGAGGACTACGAAGCCGAAAAATTCTCCCGCAAGTGCCAGCAAAGCTACTCCTCCAACCTACGATTGACCATGACCCAACTGTGGTCAGGGGTGGTGGTGAGCGGGGTCACCGCCGGAAGCCTCGGCGGTGTGACCTATGTCGGAGCCTCGCACGCGCTCAGCGGCCAGATCTCCACCGGCGAACTGCTGGTTTTCCTGGCCTACCTGCAAATGTTATACACACCCTTGCAGACTCTGAGCTATTCGTCATGGTCTGTGGGCTGGGCGGTCGCCGGGGCGCAGCGGGTCTTCGAGATCCTAGATACGCCGGAGGATATTCGTGACATGCCCGGGGCGGTGGCGTTGAAGCGGGTCTATGGTGCCATCGAATTTCGTGATGTGGGATTCGCCTATGGCCCAGATCGCCCGGTGTTTTCGCATTTGAGCTTCACGGTAAACGCTGGTGAGACGGTGGCGATCGTCGGTACCAGCGGCGTCGGCAAGACGACTTTGCTGAGCCTGATCCTACGTTTTTACGATCCGACGGCGGGGGCAATCCTCCTTGATGGCATCGATATTCGCACCATGAAGGTGCAGAGCCTGCGCGAACAGATTAGCATCGTGCTCCAAGACCCCATCTTATTGGGATCGACGATCCAGGAGAATATCGCCTATGGTCAGCTCACCGCCTCGTTTGAGGCAATCGTCGAGGCCGCCAAGGCGGCGGGGGCACATGAGTTTATCATGCGTTTCCCCGACGGCTACGACTCGGAGGTCGGTGAGCGCGGTGTCCGACTATCTGTTGGGCAACGGCAGCGCATCGCCATCGCCCGTGCCTTCCTGAAGGATGCCCCACTCTTGATTCTCGATGAACCGACTTCGGCGTTGGACCTGAGGAGTGAGGCTACTGTGGTGGACAGCCTCGAACGCCTGATGCATGGACGTACGACCTTTGTCGTCACCCATCGACTCTCTCTGGCACGCCAAGCCTCGAAGGTCATTGCGTTGAACTCGGAATCGTTGCAGATCGCCGATTCGGTCGATGATCTCCTCCGACATGGAGCTCTCTATCAAGAGGTCTACGATCTTAGTCAGTCTCCCGAGCCCAGCCTAATGGTGGAATATCCCCCATCAACGTGAGCCGCACGGACCATTCGCTAGGCTCGGATCGGTGGGGATAGGGACATCAATGTGTCACTCAGGTATCATCCCGGCATACGACGAAGAGCTGCCGATTGAGAAGATTTCGCGAGTGATTCACGCCTTCCTGCGGCGGCAGCCTCACACAGTGGAGATCGATGTCGTGAAATAGTGTCTGCGGTTGGTACGACGGGCCAACGCAGACGCCGATGAAGGCTATACGAACGAGGTGAGCCCATGCTACGTATCCCGGACTTGGCGGATCCCCGCTATCTGGATGAAGTCGGTTGGTTCCTCTACCACGAGCGATATGAGCGCCATCAATTCGGTGGCTCGTATGACGACGAACGGCGACAATACTCGCACCTGCTCTTGGAAGAAGTGCTCGGCTACTGCGGTCAAGACCAGGTGTGGTTGGCAGATAAAGCCGTCGTAAGCGTCGGTTGTGGGTGCACCGGTGATCTAGCTGCCTGGCCGGCAGCGAGTAAGATCGCTGTTGACCCATTGCTGTATACCTATCAGAAGTTAGGGATGCTCATCGAAGATATCGACGGCACGACTTGCACGGTGCATTTGGCAATGGGAGTTGAGGAACTCCCATTACTGGATGAGTGTGCACATCTTGTCATCTGCCGCAATGCCTTGGATCATATGCCGGATCCGGCGAAGGCCTTGCAACAGATATGGAGGATTCTCAAAGCGGAAGGGATGCTATTTCTGAGCGTGGATCTTGGCGGCTTCGCCACTCCAGATGAGCCAACGGTTTTCTCGGCCGAGAGCCTTGTCGCTCTCCTGCTACAGGAACAGTTTGAGATCGTCAGACACACGGGTGACGATCTGCCTCACAGCGCGTGGCGCCCCTGTAGTAGGCGCATTCTGGCGCGGAAGAAATCACAAGCGGGTGTGACACTTGATCGGGAAGAGATCCTCCAGGCATATATGGCGCGGCTCGGCGAGCAGGGGTGAGGGTGATGGATCGAACGCAGCGGGCCGGGGGAAAACACGCATGACTTCGCGACTTCGCATCATCGTGACAGGGCTTATCGCCCAGTACCCTCTTGGCGGGGTGACGTGGGACTATTTTCAGTATGTCCTCGGCCTCGCGCAGCTCGGCCATGAGGTATACTATGTCGAGGACACCGGACAATGGCCTTATAATCCAGCCGAGGGCGGCATAGGCAAAGGCTGTGACTTCAACGTCGGATACCTCTCTGGCATCATGTCACGTTACGGGCTGGCCGAGCAATGGGCTTACCGGTTTCCATGGCAATCCCAGTGGTTTGGGCTTTCCGACTCGACCCGCCACGAGGTGATCCAATCGGCTGATCTGCTCATCAATATCTCTGGCACCATCGAGCGGCCCGAAGAGTATCGGCAGGTAGGCCGACTGGCCTATATCGACTCCGATCCGCTCTTCACGCAGGTGAAGCTGGCGCGGGGGCAGCTCGATTTCCGCAAATGGATCGATCTCCATGATGTCCAGTTCAGTTTCGGGGAATGTTTGTCTTCGGCCGTGCCTGAGACCGGCCACCAGTGGCGCCCGACACGGCAACCGATCGTACTGTCGGAGTGGCGCCCGGAAACACCCCATCGTGAGGTCTTCACCACCGTGATGAACTGGACGAGTTACAAGCCCGTGGTATACGGCAATCAGAGCTATGGCCAAAAAGATGTCGAGTTCATGCGGTTCCAGGAGTTGCCGAGTCTCGTGGCCCCGACGGTACTGGAGATCGCCGTCAATGCCGGAAAAACCCGACGCACCCCACGCCAATTGTTAGCGCACAAGGGATGGCGCGTGGTCGATCCGGCGCAGGTCTGTCCCGATCTCGACACTTATCGCCAGTACATCGAGTCCTCGAAGGCAGAGTGGAGCGTCGCCAAAAATGGCTACGTCTTGGGCCAGCCCGGTTGGTTCAGTTGCCGTTCGGCATGCTATCTGGCGGCTGGCAGGCCTGTTGCGGTCCAGGATACGGGTTTCAGCGCCGTGCTGCCGGTAGGCGAAGGGCTCCTGACATTCACGACGGTGGAGGGGGCAGTCGCAGCGATCAATGAGATCGAAGCAAACTATGCACGACATGCTAAAACGGCGCGCGCGCTTGCAGAGGAATATTTCGATGCGGCGAAAGTGCTGGACCAGCTGATCGATGAAGCACTGCAGGCTTGACGAGCGTGGGTAGAGTGGGCTGGCTAAGAGGCTCTCAAGCAATGAAGAGGCAGAGGAAGCAGTAATGGACGTGACGAAGTCGAAAGTCATCGTGGTGTTAGGGATTATGGGAATCATGCCGGTGGCGGGTACTGGTGTGGCCTGGAACACCATCCAGCATCTCATGGGGCTACGCCGCCTGGGATACGAAGTCTACTATGTGGAAGCAACCGGTGTGTGGCCTTTTAACGCCACTACCGACGATTGCACTTTTCCGGTGACTTACATCAGCAGCTTGCTGAACCATTTTGGCTTCCAAGATCGATGGGCCTATGTCGCCGCCCACAGCGACGGTCGCTGCTATGGCTTGTCGGCGCTGCAAGTTCAAAAGCTGTATGCTCGCGCCGATGCCATCGTCAATCTGTTCGGGGGGACGATGCTGCGCGACGAGCACATGATATGCCCGATACGAATCTACCTTGAAACCGACCCTGTGGTACATCAGCTTCGGATTGCCAATGGTGAACAACGCTACATCGATCTGGTTGGCGCACATACAGCACTGTTTACCTGGGGAGCAAACTACGGTGCGCCAGATTGTAGTGTGCCGGTGGCACCTTTCACATACAAACCGACCCGCTCTCCCGTGATGCTCGAATATTGGGATGCCCCCTGCAATCCAGCGGCCAGGTATTTCACGACAGTTGGCCATTGGGATCAGTCGGTCAAAGACCTGGAATACAACGGCGAACGTTACTCCTGGAGTAAGCACCGCGAGTTCTTGAAGATCCTCGATCTGCCACGCTGTACGAGTCAGGAGTTTTCTCTGGCCCTGGCCATCGATGATCCAGCGGCCGTGCAGATGCTCGAAGGTTACGGCTGGCATGTGGAAGATGCCTATACAGCCTCGAAGACCCTGGAGAGCTATCGGAAATATATCTGGGGTTCGCGCGGCGAGCTCACGGTCGCCAAGGATATGAACGTGCGCTTGCGCAGTGGTTGGTTCAGTGAGCGCAGCGCCTGCTATCTCGCCGCAGGCAAGCCGGTGGTGACCCAGGAGACGGGGTTTAGCAAGTCGCTCCCTACCGGCCTGGGATTGTATGCGTTTCGCACGCTAGAAGATATCCCGCCCGCCATTGAGGCGATCAACAGTGACTACCAGAAACATGCCCAAGCTGCCAAGGAAATTGCCGCGGAATACTTCGATGCTAAGAAGGTGCTGCGACAGGTGATGCGCGAGGCAGGGGTGTAGCGGAGGGAAAGTGCGGTGCTGGCACACGTGTCCAATGGTGTGGGCGTGGCGTCGATGGTTTCGACCAAATATCTCATCGTGAACGCGGATGATTTTGGCCAAAGTTTCGGGGTCAATCGTGGCATCATCAAGGCCTATCGTTGTGGCATCGTCACCAGCGCGAGTTTGATGGTGCGCTGGCCGGGTGCCGCTGAGGCGTCGGCATATGCCCGGGAACATCCAAGCCTTAGTCTTGGGCTGCATGTCGATCTGGGTGAAAAAGTCTTTCGTGCGGGAGACTGGGTCCCCCTGTATGCGGTGGTGCCGATGCAGGATACCACCGCCATTCGCGATGAAATATCCCACCAACTGGATGTGTTCCATCACCTCATGGGCCATGATCCCAGTCATCTCGATTCCCACCAGCACGTCCATCTGCGGGAACCGGTGCGCACCATTCTCATCGAGGTGGCTCAGCGGCTTGGGATTCCGCTCCGACAGTGCGCGGCGGAGATTGGCTATCGCGGCAGCTTCTACGGACAAACCGCGGAAGGTGCGCCCTTGCCCAACGTAATCAGCGTCGAAGGACTGATTCACATCCTGGAGACGTTGCCAGCGGGGTACACGGAGCTGGGCTGCCATCCAGCGGAACACTGCGACCTGGACACCATGTATCGCCTCGAGCGTCTGAAGGAACTCAGAGTTTTGTGTGATCCACAAGTGAGGGCCGCGATCACGGCTATGGGGATCGAGTTGTGTTCGTTTACCAGCTTCCCCAATGGACACGAGCGGTCCGTATGCAATACACCCGCGTAGGCGTACTTCCCACAGAGAACTGTCAACGGATGCGCCCGCACAGGTCCGGTAAGATGCAACCGTCAACTACGACGGTGCTTGCCTTAAAGGAGGAGTGATGGAGAAACTATTGCCTGAGCACTTGAAGGACTTTTGGCAGACGGTAGTGCGCCATGAGCATACCGCCGAAGACTACACGCGCGAATACGACCGCGCCCTCGCCGCATACCGGCAGACCTGGGAGCGCGC
>JBKPCR010000433.1:0-9262 GCA_046727435.1 bacterium
GCCTCGACGCGAAATCCACACCCCAAACTCCTCGATGACGTGCGACAGGTGCTCCGTGTGCACCACTACTCCATTCACACTGAGCGATCCTCTGTGGAGTGGATCGTGCGATTCGTCCGTGTCCACCGCATGCGGTCTCGCGAAGACCTCTTCCCCGCTGAACCCACGATCGAGTCGTTCCTGACCGACCTGGCGGTGCATAGAAACGTCGCGGCCGCCACCCAGCACCAGGCCATGCATGCCCTGGTGTTCCTCTCCAAGCGCGTCCTCACCCATGCTCTGCCGGGCAATATCAATGCCGTGCGTGCCGACAAGCAGATCAACGTCCCCGTGGTCATGACACGCAAAGAAGTCGCCGCCGTGATCTCGCTCATGGACGGCACCGCCCAAGTAGTCGCCAAGCTCCTCTATGGGAGCGGGCTGCGTATCATGGCAGGGGTTCGGCTCAGGGTCAAGGACATCGATGATCAGATGAAGCCACTGACCGTCCGTTCAGGCATGGGCGACAAGGACCGGTTTACCACCTTTCCTGCCACGCTCACCCCTGTGCTCCAGAATCACCTGGCTGGGGTCAAGACGCTGCATCAGCAGGATTCGGCTCAGGGGCATGGCGAGGTCTACCTGCCCCATGCGCTGGCTCGGAAGTCTCCGCGTGCCGCCAAGGAATGGGGCTGGCCGTATGTCTTCCCCGCCCGGGACATCTCTGTAGACCCTCGTTCCGGTGTCACCCGTCGCCATCACGTGGACCCCAGCGTCATCAACAAGGCCATCACGGTGGCGGTCCGCCGTGCCGGTCTGACAAACCAAATCAGCGCGCATACATTTCGTCATTCCTTCGCCACTCATCTGCTGCAACGCGGCACCGACATCCGCACCATTCAGCAACTACTCGGACACAACGATGTGGCCACCACCATGATCGACATCCACATCCTGCAGCAGGGTGGCCGGGGCGTTCCGAGTCCCGTGGACGATCTCGGCGTTTGATCTTCATGCTTTGCTGTCCGCCTTACGGGCGCGCATAGCGCGGACGAACGATTGTTTAGGCGTCGCATTATGGTTTCTACTATTAGCCATTTGGTTCTAAAAATAGAAACAAGTTTCCACAGTTACAAACCTGAGAGTTTCCCACATTAGACATTTTTAGGGTGTCTACTATTAGAAACGCACCACTTCTCGATCCGGTCCTCATAGTCCGAGCGCGGTCGCCCGGCTATACCGCATCTCCTAAACACACTCCACCGGATTCCACTTGCCACCGGCCTGTTTGACCTGTCGTTGGAGTGACAGCTCGTCCACCCCCAGGACGCCCACCAGCGTCGTGCCGGTCATCCTCGGGAGAGATAGCGACCAGGAGGCTTGTTCGATGATCTGCTCGAGCGTGGGAAAGCGCAGGCGGCTTTCGGCATTGTAACGGTACCGTACACACACGCGCTGGGAGTCACAGTGGCGAAGTAATTTTTTGGTGCCCTTCTGGCCAGGTACTAATATGCGTCTGGCTCGCATGGTTCGCCGTCCAGCGCGAAAGGAAGCGCGACTGGAGGATGACACGGATTCGTGTTCCTGATGAATGATGAAGAGAATAATAGCACGTTCAATCATGATTCAATATGTTGACGCACATCTCACGGTTCGGGCAGATGGGGAGCAGTCCCGAAATGTGTGCAAGCACGCGAGCATCAGTACCCATTTGGTGTACACGTCAGCGCTCTCGTACATCGGTCGCCAGGGAACTATAGCCCTCTGAGCGCTCCGCCCGCGCGGGCTATCCATCGAACAAAGTGGCCCGCTCCCGCCTCTTCACAGCGCTCGACAGCCCATACATGCAGGCCTCTGCGGTCAGAACAGGTGTGCGTTGGGCCATCGAAAGCGCCATGGTAAGGAAGGAAAGAGGCTGGTGTGCGCTCACGACGCCGCGTGGTCTACTCCATGGGTTCCGAGCTTCTAGCAGCGCAGCATAGACAAGCGATGACCACATGTCAAACGGCTTCCGCCTATAGATCCCCCTGTCCAGGAGGATTATTTCATTGCCCCTATGGGTGGTGTTCAGTACAATCACCCCTGACAGTGCGACAGCAGGCATCGCACACGGATTGTAGCGTTCGAAAGATGTGATACCTCAAGGAGTTGGATGATGAGCCAGCTGGTCTTAGAGGCCTATATTGAATCGGAAACCCAAGCGATTTTGCAGGACTGCACGACCTGTGGGAAATGTGTCGACGTCTGTCCAATGCTACCCTACGGCAATCTTCAGGGCACTGACTCGAAACATGCCATCAGCGGTATTCTGGATATCTTGCGCGGCGGGCAGGGCCATGATGAGGCCCGACGCTGGGCACAGGTGTGTACGGCGAGCGGATCCTGCATCCCTGCCTGCCCGGAAGGGATCAATCCTCGTAAGATGCTTAATCTCACCAAACACACTCTAAAGAATCGTGAGCGGCTGCAGCAAGCGCCGAGCGATACATACTTCAAGCGCATGGCACAATCCATCCGTCTCCTCGTCGGCACACAGATGATGCCAGAGCAGTATCGGCGGCTTACTGGGCTCTCTCCGACGATGAAATCGCGCGCCGATGTCATCTTCTATCTTGGCTGCAATGTCCTGCGCACCCCGCACATCGTGTTTAACGTCATGGATATTCTTGAGGCGATGGAGCTCGATTACGAGGTGCTGGGCGGTGTCAATCATTGCTGCGGCATTGTGCATTTCCGCACCCAGGGGGACCTCGACGGCAGCGACCGTATCGAAAGCCACACGCTCGGACGCTTTGCCGAATTGCGGCCGCAACACGTACTGACCTGGTGTCCCTCCTGCCAACTGCATTTGGGCGAGACTACTGCTGGCGTCACTGAGTTGCCTTATACGCTTGAGCATATCACCCAGTTTCTCGCCGATCGTCTGGATGATTTGCGACCGCGCTTTGTCAACGCCATCCCCAAACGCGTGGCCCTACACGAGCATAACGGCATCACCGGCACGAACGACAGCGTACGCCGGCTGTTGCAGGCGATCCCAGGTATCGAGTGGGTGGAGATCGAGCAGCTCGCCGAACCCGGTTATACTTGCGGTGGGGGCAGCTTGGGGCTGGTCCCTCTCGCCCAGGAGGATGTCCACCAGCATCTCCTCGAATCGGCCAAGGCGGCGGGTGTTGAGCTGTTGGTGCTGGTGTATCATGGATGCCATCGCGTGCTATGCGACGCGCAGGGACGCTACCCATTCGAGGTCAAGAATTTTACCTCGGTGGTCGCTGAAGCCCTCGGTTTAGAACCCCACGAAGACCTCTTCCAACGCTATAAACTCCATCTAGATGTCACCAAGGTTATGGCTGACGCCGAACCATTCATCCGCGCCCATGGCATGGACCCGAAGGCTGTCGCCACGGCCCTGACCGATCCTGCGCTATGGGTGTGAGGGTGAAGGTTTTCGGACAGCAGGGATGGCTGAGGAGATGTTGTCATGGCAACTGCTAAGGTTGTACGGTGTGGCATCGCGATTCCACAGGATTTTATCGATGGGCCTCTCGACATCGACTTACTGCACATGTTTCTGTCGCGCGCTGAGGCCCTGGGCTATGAGAGCGCCTGGGTGCAAGAGCAAATCGTCGGCGCGGTGCCGATTCTCGAACCTTTGACCCTGCTGAGCTATGCGGCAGCATTGACGCGGACACTGCGGCTGGGAACCTCGGTGATGCTGACCGTCTGGCGCAATCCCATTCAGTTGGCGAAGAGTTTGACTTCGCTCGACCGGCTCAGCCAGGGTCGCCTGACCGTGGGGGTGGGGATAGGGAATCAACGACCTGAGGACACGGCCTTCGGGATCCCCCTGGAGCGACGGGCACGCCGCTTCGTCGAGGGGATCGAGGTGATGAAGGCCTTGTGGACCCAACCCACGGCAACATTCGCAGGGGAGTACTGGACATTCGCAGGCATCTCTCAGGAACCCAAGCCGGTACAGCAGCCACATCCGCCGCTGTGGTTCGGGGCGCGGGAGCCTGCGGCGCTGCGCCGTGCGGTGCGACTGGGCAACGGCTGGATGGGGGCTGGATCATCCTCAAACGCAGATTTTAAGGCTCAGGCGGTCACCATCCGCCGCTTTCTCGAGGACGCCAAACGAGACCCCACGACTTTCTGCATCTCCAAGCGTGTCTATATCGCCGTCGATGCCGATAAATCCCGTGCCGAGGAACGCCTGCGTACCTGGTTCGGGATGCGCTATCGGAATGCCGACATGGCGTCGCGTGTGGCCGTCTGGGGGGGTGTGCATGAGTGCCTCGATCGCCTGGCGGAACTCGTTGAATCTGGCGCCGAACATCTGCTATTGAACTCGGTCTTCGACCATATGGAACATCTTGAGGTGCTGGCCCAGGAAATCGTCCCTCATCTCGCCGGAACCGTGAGGGCCTAATCTGCGCACGGGGAGTGACGGAGGTCTTCGATGAGTTGGCTCTACCTGGTTCTGGCGATCGTGCTTGAGGTCTCTGGGACGACCTCGATGAAGTGGTCCCAGGGCTTCACGCAGACGTTACCCTCCGTGCTCATGTTTCTCTTCTATGGTCTGAGCCTCAGCGCGCTCACTTTAGCGTTAAAGACTATTGACATCAGCGTAGCCTATGCTGTGTGGTCTGGGCTTGGCACGGCCCTGATCGCCACCGTGGGAGTCTTGTGGCTGAAGGAACCTCTCAACACTTTGAAGATCGCGTCGCTGACGCTGATCATCATTGGGGTCATCGGACTCCACCTGAGCGGTGGGGAGCACTGAACACCAGCGCCGCCATCTCGACATGCTGACATCACTAGGGCACCGATGAAGATCACGATGAGGAGGAAGGTGGAGAACCCGAGGCGCACGGAAGTGCCCGCACGCCCTCGACGAACGGCGATCTGAGCGCCAGCGACTCATGAATGGGAGTGTGCTGGAAGGCCGTCGTGGATATGTTCGGCGATGCGGTGATGCTCCGCACCTGCTTTATCCAGCGGGTCGATATGTATAATGGCTTCACTAAGATAACGCACGTGGTGGAGGAGTTGATGGCGGACCTCTGTGGCGAGCGCATGCCCATCAGCCACCGACAGCTCTGGAGCGACCGCAATACTTATTTCTGCATGGAGGTAATGGCCCACCCAGCGGGCCCGCACCTCAGTTAGCGCCCGCACCCCTGGGACGTGCGCTGCGGCATGCCGAAGGTCGTGGACAATCTCTGGGTCCACCCCATCTAACGCCCGGATCAATACCAGGGTGCCCGACTCCCAGATGAGCCAGAGGAGGGCCGCGGTGATGAGCAGGCCCACCAGCGGGTCGGCAAGCGGGTACCCGAGCCAGACGCCCAAGGCACCCACTAAGACCGCGAGACTGGTCCACCCATCTACCCGCGCATGATACCCATCTGCGATGAGTGCCGCGCTGCCGATGTCTTTGCCTACCTTGATGCGAAACTGCGCGACCGCCTCATTGCCGAGAAAGCCGATGATAGAGGCCACTACGACGATACCAAGATAGGCTACCGGCTGGGGATGGATGAGGCGGATGACCGTTTCATAGCCCACCAGGAGCGCGGTCAAGGCCATGATAAGCACAATCACCATGCCGGCGAGGTCTTCAAATCGGCCCAAGCCGTAGGTGAACCGCTCGCTGGGTCTTCGTCGAGCCAGGAAAAACGCCACCCACAACGGGACCGTCGTGGCGGCATCGCCGAAGTTATGCATGGTGTCAGCCAGGAGGGCCACACTTCCCGAGAGCGCAACGACCAGAAGCTGCACACAGGCGGTGACGAGCAAGCCCACGCACGACCACTTAATGGCCCACATGCCGCGCGCGGTGGTAGCGATGGCAGGGTCGATGACACCATGCAGGTGGCTATGGCTTGCATGTTCGTGTGTATGCGAAGGGCGGTCAGGGTTGCGATGTGCCATAGCAGATCTCCTCAGAACAGCGCCCGAGTCTCCTGGAAGAGGTCTTCCAGGCGCCTGCCAGAGATGAACGCTAAGAGCACCCACACCAGTGGATGGTCACAATACAGCCAGAGGAGGGGCATCATCCCTTCGACCTCTTGTGCCCAACGAGTGCAGAAAGCCTTACTGTTTCCCCATGGCTTTGGACCATTCGTAGTGTCGGTTGGTGAAGGCTTCGTCAGGCATGAGTGACTGCACATCACGCTTGGACAGCTCCTCCTCGAATTTCTTGCGGATGAACGGCTCCTCATCTGGATACTCGATCTGGTCTTTGGCTCGATCTTCAACCTTCTCCGCATGTCCATGGAACTGCATGGGGGGATGCAGGGCAAGGTACCGTGCGTGACTGCCGCCGACGTTAAAGTGCTGGTGGAACCACCGGTTGGGTGGGACAAAGAGACTGCATTCGTGCCATGGGACGACGATTTTTTCCTTTCCTTCTTCCCACATGATGGAGTAGCCTTCTCCG
Source organism: bacterium (assembly GCA_046727435.1). Taxonomy (GTDB): domain Bacteria; phylum Tectomicrobia; class Entotheonellia; order J063; family CAVPRW01; genus CAVPRW01. Next base: position 6,422 of record JBKPCR010000433.1, read on the forward strand.
GCAGGAATGATGATGGCCCTACCGGGACCGTGGCGGTGTGCCTTCTTGTATGTTTGCGCCGCAAACACCGACATGTGGGCTGACACCTCGGAGTTGGGGAACTGAATATACACGCTCCTGCCGCCGGCGCCTCGTCTGGCATTCTCCTCTAGTCTGTCCCAGGCCCGCATGTCCGGGAAGAAATTTCCGTACCAGTAGACACGCGTTCCGAGCGTTTCGTCGCGCTCGACAGCCTGCACCATTTTGGCTTCGGAGTATAAAGCTTCCTGCTCCGCCACGTCATCCGGCGTTTGGCGGGGGTTGTTAAAGAAGTAGTCGGGATCGGGAACGGCTGACAGAGCCAGTGGCAGGTAGCTGTAGTGAAACAGCCGCACCGGCTTGTCGCCCTGCATGTTGCTGAAGGTGTGGTGACAGCCATGGGGAAGCAAAAACATGCTGTGCTGCTGCCACTCGAAGCTTTTTTTGGCGCTGCTGCTGTCGTACCAGATGGTGGTGAGACCTCTTCCCGAAACCACGTAGACGACTTCATCGAGGGCGAACTTCAGCGGGCGCGTGGTTTCGCCTGCGGGGATCTCCGTGATGCGGCTAGAGCTTACGCCTTCCGAGCCCATCAACTGGATAAAGGCGGACAGGCACTGGCGCTCTTCCCACCAGCCGAGTTCCACGGTTCTCAGATCGTCGACGAAAAAGCCTTTGTGGATGGGAACGCCGGTTGATTCCATCCAGTAATCGTAAGTAAACTTTTTGCTCCACATCTGCCGTTCAGGTTTGAATACAGGCTTTGCCATCGATTGTTCTCCTTGGCTTTGCTAGTTCAGCTTGGTTCCGGGAAACATCAATGACTTGACCGTGACGGGGATGACTTCTGTGATGCCCATCGGTTCACCGATGTCAATGTAGTCGAGATCACCGACTTCAATACCATCAATGGCGATGACCTCTCGGTCCAACTTGAGCTCCTCCTTCAAGATACCGCCGAGCGATTTTGCGACATCAAGGTCCAGTGCCAGGTACACCGGGCTTTGGCTGCTTTCTGCGCTGGTGCAGATGGCCGCGACTCCCTCCGCCACTTCCCTGAGTGTTTTATAGTCCAGTTGTCCATCAAGAGATAAGGACAGGGCCAGTCCGGGGGTCAAAGCGCTACGGTCGAACTTCGCCAGCGCCTGCTGCAAGGCCTCAATCACAGGCTGTTCTTGTGCTAACGATGCCCGGACCACTTTGAGGCCGAACGCTGGCAAGACCCGGGGACTCGAAATGTAGCTCGTCGTTCCACTTGCCTGTACGGTGTATTCCCCGGCCCCGATCACCGTGGCCCGGATGCCTTCAATCGGCTCGCGCAGGAGATTTTTCTTCGGGAGTTTTTTCAGATAATTCCTGACATGTTTTCCCAAGAGGGGACCGACATCGCCGTATGAAGTCCGGTCGCGGTCGTAGACGTGCTCGGAGACACCGCCGGAGAAGACGATGTGGTCGACCTGATCCAACCGGTAACTCATGAACGGTGGCGTGACCATGAGCTGCGTTGCGAGCGAGGATGGGGGGCCGTGCTCGACCACCTCGAAAAGCACTCTGGCCATCAGAGCGGCGAAGGCCTCCTGTTGTTTTTTGGTGACCTTCTTCCCGAGTTCAAGGGTATAGCCGAGCTCGGCCATCAGCGTTCTTCCGGCATCCTCGATGCGTGTCAGCACGTTGGACTCGTCAAAGGCGATCAACCGGGCTCCGATGTTGATCGCAGCGGTTTGCGTCACGCCTCCATGGTCGATCAGCGAGAACTTCGTCGTTCCCCCTCCCATGTCCACATTGAGGACCGTCTTGTGCTCGGTTTTCGAGAGATCGACGGCGCCGGAACCGTAGGCGGCGAGGAGGGCCTCATGGTTGTGACCCGCCGCCGCGCAGATGAATTTTCCTGCATACTTCGCAAAGTACTCGACGATCGGCTGGGCGTTCTCCTTCTTGAGGGCCTCGCCGGTGATGATGACCGCTCCGGTGTCGATATCCTCCGGTTGCAGCCGGGCCGCTCGGTAAGCGTTTTCAATGAATTGCTTGACCGTCTCGACGTCGATCAGGGTGCCGGACAAATAGGGGGTCAGCATGATGGTGGAACGGAACAAGACTTTTCGTTCCGTGACCTTAAAGCGCCCCGAGAGCGACGCTCCTTCCCGCCTTAAGGTTAGTTGGGAGAACACCAAATGGGAGGTCGAGGAGCCGATGTCGATGCCCACGCTCTTGAGCGTGAACATTTCCAAGCCTTCAATGTCCTCCATGACGGCGTCTGGGCCTATATCGGCAAAGTCTAGGTGCTCATGGTCTTCATCGAGATCGTGCATGCTCTATTACCTCTTGCCACGTACCATGCTGCAGGCGAATCTCCGACGGAGGCCTACACGGCAGCACACGCCGTGCAGCCTACTCGTCATCAGACAGGGTGTCAACCCAGTTGCGCAGGGGCGGCAGGGGATGTCCTATCGATCCAACCACAACGCGGTGACGCGACTGCCGAAGTCGGCATTTAGGCTCGGGGCGTAGTTCTTCACATACGGCTGCCAGGAGGCTGTGACGACTTGGGAGGACAGGTACACATAGTACTGCTGCTCCGCCGCATGCCGCTGAATGGCGAAGATGAGTTGCTGGCGCGCTTCCGGATCCTTCAGCCGCCGTTGCTCCTGCAGCATCGCCGTGAGCTTGGGGTCGTTCACATGACCACGGTTGCGCAGTTGGTCCGGCATATAGGGGCCGTACAACACGCTATCAGGTTCCCAGCCACCGCCGTAGGGGCCCATCGCCAGGCCCTCGAACTTGCCCTGGCCCGTCGTCGCTTGATACGCCCCATACTCCTGGATC
>JBKPCR010000434.1:0-9256 GCA_046727435.1 bacterium
CCTCGATCTCGCCCTGGAGGGGCGGGGACTCGAGATTGACTCTGAGACGCGTGATGTCTATATCAGTGCGTTTCAGAGCAGCGACCCTCGACTCCCTGCTCGAGATCTGGGCGGCGGCGAGTCGACAGGCGCTTAGGGGGCACGCCTGATGGCTCGCCGCCGAGAACTCTGCCCCCCATCAGTAGACGTTCTTCTCGTAGGCCGCCAGGACCTGTTGCCGCGTGTCAGTGACGAACACCTCCAGGAGCGTCCCATTCACGCCGTCACAACATCCACCCCATTGAGTCGGATGCCACCCGTCCTGCCTGAAGCGCATATGCCATGTGGCGATGTACCCCTGCACGGCGGCAATGACATCTGGGCACAGACGCGCCATCGTGTCGAGCACCGTCTGGTAGGGCGTCCAATCGGCGGGAGAACCGAGATGCATGCGATAGAGCAGCCGCCCCTCCTCCCCCGCGGTCAGGTGAACGATGACCAGGCAGGCCTGGGCCAGGATCGTACGCCGCTCCTCGGTGGTGCACTCATCGAAGGCTCCGTACACCCGCAGGCGCTGCGCCACCATTGTCCGCAACTCCAAGAGCGAAGGGCTGTCCACTGACTCCACGTGCATTCCGCACCTCCCCTGGCGTGAGCGGTGAGCCTGCTGCCTCAACCAGCTCGCCGTGTGGTGCGTTCATGATCGGGGTGAAGGGACTCCCAGCCGGCCGTGCTTGGTGCAGCCGCGGAGATGCCGTGTGATCTTGCGGTACGTTTCGCCTTCCGCCCGCACCGTCGGCACTCGTAATACAATGTCCCAGAGGTCGTCTTGGACTCATAGGCGAGGCGTACGTCCGGTGCTAATGTGGGCATGGGTCGTCTCCTCCTGACAAGGGGAGGGGCGTCCTCCCGCGGGTCTAGGCATGGCCGGTCTCGTGATGCGGGGCCGCGACCGGCTTCGAGGCGGGCGAGCCCTGCTGGCGCAGGACGATGGACAACACCACCATCACCCCGAGCGCCAGGAACTCGCTCTGCCAGTTCTGCAGCGATTCGAACCAGAAGGCGGAGGTATCCAGGTACTGCAGCCACGTGATTGGCGCTTCCCCGTGGGCCAGCTGTTCCGCGTTGTAGTGGCGGACGCCGCCGACCGCGTGCAGGAGGAGGGAGAGTGCAAAGAGGGCGCCGAGGGTAAGGGTGAGCGAGTGGGCGTAGAGCGCGAGCAGGAGCCCGCCGCGGCGCACCGGCCAGGGCGCCTGGGGATCAGCGGAGCGGCGGGGGTCGGCGTCCACCGGCTCCTCCTGGTCCAGCTTCTTGGATTCCGGGGCCCCCTTCTGGCGCAAGCCCACGGTGAGCAGGATGTAGGCCGCCATCTGCAGGAATTCGCTCTCCCAGTTCTCGGCGAGCGCCTCGACAAAATGCCCGGTGCGGAGGTAGGCCCCATAGCTGAGGGCTGGGTATCCATGCGACTGTTGCTCGGCCGTATAGTGCCGGTGGCCCACGACGCTCTGGCCCAGCGCACAGAGGAGAAAGAGCCCGAAGAGCGTCAGGGACAAGCCATGGTGCCGCCACAGGCGGCGCATCCGCCCAGTGCGCCGGGGCCGTCCCCCCGGGGCAGACGCCCCGACCATCACGCGTCGGCGGGGCGGCGGCATCACCACCGGCCGAGTCGCCAACATGGGGTGCGCGTCCATCAGTCGAACCCTCCCATAGGTGCGCGTTCGTGGATAGTCAGGCCGCCGTGGCCCCTCGGCGTCAGGCGGCCTGCCGTAAGGGCACGTGAATCTCTGACCTGTAATGTAGGTGCCGGTGGAGGACCCCGCAAGAGATTTTTTAGGATTCAATAGATTTCTTTGATAACATGCGGTCTGCTCGGGAGCCCTGTGAGGCGGTTTGTCAGGTGCCTGCCGTGGTTGGGGTATGTTCGGGATACGTGTGAAATCCGGTCACAGGCAGGTCCGTCCAGGAAAGTAGACCTTCTCGGACAGAAGATTCATTACCAGTAATGCCTGCAAAACCAGGCTGTTGTCTCACCGCTTGGCAGAACCTTTTTCGGACACCTGTTTCCACACGTATCGAAGTGTGTCATGAGTGAACGCACACTTGAGTCAAAGTGCAAGTGATTGTTTTTCCTGCACCAAAATCTTTAGCAGTGTTCTTGTGACCGGTTCTTACACGTATCCCGAACATACCCCTGCTTGAGCGCTTTCTCGACCATGGTTCCTCAGCAGCGCGAGATGGTGTGCATTGAGTCCATGATGAGAATGCTTACGCGTACTGGGCTGTCTGGCTGCCTCGACAGATGGATTGTCACCGAGCCCGTGTCCGGGCCCAACACAGCGGCCACCAACCGAAGCCCGGGCTGGACGTCATTAAGCGTTGCTATGAGGGCCGATTGGCCGGGTCGCCAGGCTATGCCACACGCGACATGTGTTGCTTCAGAGACGACCACGGTGTCGCAATTCACATATTCAATCGCGGCGTCCAAGGTGATTCCATTGTTGGGTAGCTCGCCAGCTGTAAGCTTGACAGGGCCACTGATCGTCGTAAGCGCATCGGATTCGTTGTTCTGGCCGAGGATTACTGGATCACCTGGTGCGGCAGTGGCTTTTGTTGAGTTGAGTGCCGCAGCAACGGCAGCGACAGCTGCGCCGAGAAACGCGGCGATTGTCGTGCGCCGAGTCGCGCGTTCAGGTGTCATCGCTTCCTCCCCCGACTGTGGCCTTCGAGTTTTCGATTGCCTATTTTCAGGCTGCATCTTGTCCTCCTTTCTCGGACGATGCCCAACTATTGAGTATGTGGAAATGTTTCCACATAACCTTCTCAATAGCCCTGCGCGACAGGTGGGTCTCATCCCCCGTTGGGGCTGATTATATGGAAACTTTTTCAGCATCATAGCCGAAATCCAGGTCTGATACTTCAAGCTTTTCAGCATCATGGTCAGTGACCGGTGACGGCCTGAGGAGAGGTTCAGGTGAGTCGGCTTAACTCCCCACTGAGGTAAAGGAGGTCCTGGCCATGTTTGAGGGGGATGGCTGATGGCGATGCAGGCGAAGACGGTGCGGCTCATCGAGGTCGCGGTGGAGATCCTGACCGCGCAGCACCCGATGACCGTGCGCCAGGTGTACTATCAATTGGTTTCCCGACAAGATGTGTTGGCGAGGGCAGGAGGATTTACGTTATCGCGCCGTTACAGCTAACCCTCCACAGCCAACCCCGGCAAACACGCCTTAAGCTTCGCAACCTCATCCTCGATTACCCGGGGGCCCCCCAACGACCACAACGACAATGTTGTTAATCCAGTGAGCCCGGCCAGCGGCGACAGGTCGGTCACCCTGGTCCTCCCCAAGGATAACGTCGTTAATCCAGTGAGCCAGGCCAGCGGCGACAGGTCGGTCACCCTGGTGTTGTACAACGACAATGTTGTTAATCCGGTGAGCCCGGCCAGCGGCGACAGGTCGTCCACTGGCGTAGAATCCAGGATTAAGCACTGCAGGTTGGTCAGCCCGGCCAGCGGCGACAGGTCGTCCACCCTGGTGGCCTTCAACGACAATATCGTTAAACCGGTGAGTTCGGCCAGTGGCGACAGGTCAATCACTGGCGTAGAATCCAGGATTAAGCACTGCAGGTTGGTCAGCCCGGCCAGCGGCGACAGATCGTCCACTGGCATCCAGCGGAGAGATAATCGCTGGCGGCCGGCAGACACCCACCGATTGGCGAGCCGCTGAAGCCGTGCCCGGCGAATGGCGGGTTCGCCGGATAGCAACGGGCGGAGGATACCCATGTTCGCCATGAGGACGTCAAGGCTAAGGTCTGCGTCTTCATTGCTGTAATGTATGTCCTCCCAGTCGTGATACTCGGCGAGGATAGCGAGGCACCGTTCCACAGCGGAGGCATTGGTGTCGTGGTCCCAGTTCACGTGTGGGTCGGACGTCAGCCGGGCCAACAAGCTCGCCGTCCCCGGCATATGGTCACTCTCGCCCGTGACGGCAGACCAGTCAGGGCCGAACACGGCCTCCCGAATCTTCTGCTTCCCCAGCGGCTTTGTCCCAGCCAGTAGCTCAAACAAGAACACCAAGGTTTCCTCCCAAGTGCCCTCGTCCGCATACTGTTGGAGGTCGGCTGCCGCTGTGCCGAAGGGCACCTCCTCCCCCAGCAGCCATTCGGCCGAGGTCACCCATTCAGCCAGGTAGACGGCGGCGAAGTACTCCTGGAAGGACAGGTGGGTAAAGGCGAACTGGCTGTCCCCCCGCTCGATTACCAGGCCGCTGCGGCGCTTAATGATATCCAGGAACCGGCGGACGTCGGCCGCGGCGGCAGGTTTGCCAGTTCCCGCCATAGCCGTCCCCAGCCAGCGGCAGAGGGTATCGGCATCGATCAAGATGTCCTGATCCGTGGCCTCGTCTACCCGCCGTTGCTGCATCTTGAACCCCACCTCGCCGAGCCATCGCTTCATGTCCTGGAGAGAGTCGGTGTACTCGGTGATTTGGCGGAATTCGTCGATCGTTTTCAGGTACGCCTGGACGATGTCCTCGTACAGAAGGGCCTTACCGTTCGGCAGGGTGGCCCGGTTTCGGTGGATCAGGGCCATCATAGTGAGGAGGTTCGGCACCCGGGCGAGCCGGAGGGTATCCGGGTCGCGGTGGATGGCTTGCACTAACTGCGCGGCCCCCTCGCGGGCCCTCTCCGGGTTGGCTTCCCGTGCGGCATACCAGTTCTGGGCGAACTGGCCAATCTGTGTGTCGTCGAACAGGGCGATATAGGTCAGCGCCGCGAAGGGCTCCTGCGTCTTCGTACTGACGGTCTCCAGGTTGCGTGACATCCTGATGCGGTCGGGCGTCAGGTGAAAAGGCACATCGTCATACCCGACGACCCGGGACGTGAGGAGGCAGGGGCATCGTCCGAACTGCCGGAACCCGGTCTGCACGGCGTTGCAGAGATCCCAACGGGTCCGGATGTCGCCGACCTCATCCAGCCCATCCAACATCAGGAGCGCATGTCCTTCGTCCAGCAGGCGGAGGAGATATTCCCGGGACAGGTGTTTCCCGATTGTACGGCTCAGGAAGGCGTCGAGCAGCCCGTCCCAGGTGATCCCACGGGTGATGTGGAGGTCCCGGAGGATGAATGGAATCGGGATGGGGTTGCTGAGCCGGGCTTTCCACGCGTTGGGGTGCTCGTCGGCCAACTGCCAGGCGAGCCACTCGATCAACGTGGATTTGCCACTGCCGGCGTCACCCAAAACCACCAACCGATGGTCCCCCGTGACAGCCTCCCCGAGCGGTTGGCAGTCGGGCCAGGTCTCGGGGTCACGTTCCAGAGGGATGGGATACCGGCTCATCCGCGGCTCGACGAACAGCCGGTCAATCCGGATGTCCTGGTTGTCCTGGAGCGTCGGTAGGCCAAGGAACCGGATCACCCCGTGGGCGGTCCGGATGGAGGCCAGGTAGTCCCGTACCTGCTCCCGCTCATACTGCCGCGTTTGCCAGCGGAAGAAGGCCGGCAGGACATCGACTGATGTTGGGTCGGCGGTGAACCATTCGACGCCGTGGTGCAGACCGATGGCATCGCGCCACTCCTTCAGTTTCGGGTCGGTCGATCGATCGTCGTGCTGGTCCGGCCATCCAGTCATCCGATCATCCAGCAGGAACGGGAGGACGTCGATCCCCCGGTCAAGGGCGTGGCGGTACTCCATCTGGGTGATACTGTGCTCCTGCCCTACAGGGACGAACCCCCGGCGGAACCCGACCAGCAGCACACAGGCCCGGCAGCCGTAAAGCCGGTCCAAGGAAAACCGCGTCGGCTCGTCTGCGTCTGAGGTCCAGTCCTCCATGGGATCGACCTGGTAGCCCGCCTTGCGCAGTTGCGCGATCACCCGCTGCCGGTGCGCCTTGAGATCGACATAGGTGGAGGAGACGAACACCTTGGCTGACATGGCGGCCTCCTGTCTCTGATGGAAGGTCCAGTGGTGGTGTCTGACATGTTCGACGTCATCTCGGCTTTAGCCTCCAGCTCATTTTAGGCGCGAGTGTAAGGGGGGTGGAAAGACATGTCAATCGTAGGGGCCATGTGTGCCCACGGGCGACCGTCACATAATACCTCTGCTGGCCTGGCTCAGCCTGGGTGATTCGACTTCGCCCCCATTTCCTCCCGAGTCAAGGGCGCAGGGACACCCTCTCCCCTGCTCCCTGACGTTATAGGCGCCACGATCTCACCCGCCCCCTACTCCCCCCCAGCCAGGCCGTGGCGATCGTTCGTCCTAGGGGCGAGGTGAATCTTGCAAATTCTCAGACCGTTACTTTCCGCGATTCGACCTCATAGGAGACGATTCCCATTGGCTTCATGCGGTGCCCAGGCAAGAGATGACACGCACTATTTCTTTGTAGGGGTCGCGACAAAGCCCCGAAACGTCTGGCTGGAATCGGCATAGAACCCCGCGATCTGGCCGCGGTTGTTAATGCCGTAGGCTTGGGTGCCAACGGCGTCAGGGCCATCGATGGTGGTAAACACGCCGGCGTCATAGAGAAACCCATACAAGGGGTAAGTCTGCTCGACGTAGGTCCCGACGACCTGGCCGCCATCATTGATGCCCAGGGCTCTGAGGTCCAAGAATACTAAGATGCCAGGAACATCAATGGTGGTGAACACGCCTGCGTTATAGAGAAACATCTGATACTCACGACTCTGATCGAGGTAGGTCCCGACGATCTCGCCGCCATTGTTGATGCCGTAGGCTTCGGTAGAAAGCGCGCCGGGGGCCTCGATGGTGGTAATCCTGCCCTTCTCAGAGAGAAAGCCATACGTCGTACTGCTGCTGCCGTAGTACCCCACGATCTGGCCCTTATTGTTGATCCCTTGGGCAACGGTAAAGATTGGACCTGGGACATCAACCATGGTGAACACACCATTGGCATAGAGGAAGCCACCAGTAACCGCATCGGGAACTTGGTAGTACCCCACGATCTGGCCGCCATCGTTGATGCCCAGGGCAAAGGTGTTGAATGCGCCAGGGACGCGGAGGATGGTGAAGACGCCGTTCTCATACAGAAACCCATGAGCCGGCTGGGGAAGGGTCTCCGTATCCTCGGCATAGAACCCCACGATCTGCCCACGATTGTTGATGCAGGTGGCTTCAGTATCGATGGCGTTGGGGGCATTGATGGTGGTGAAGGTATACGAGGCGTCTTGGGCCGCGGCAAGGGTATTGAGCAGGACACACAGGGACAACACAGCTGGCAGGAGCGAGCGGTGCATGGGAGGACCTCTTTCTCGTCGTAGGAGTCGGGTCAGCGTACACAGGAGCCATGGGGTGAGGCTATCCCAGTAGGCGGAGAAAGTATAGAACAATCGCTATTTATGGCGGGTAGAGGCGATGCGGGCGTCTCGCCGCGTCCCTTCCAGAGGTCCTTCTGGTGACAATCGCCAGAAGTCCGCTCCCCCTATTTTCCCCCGAGACCAGGGCGCAGGGACACCCCTCCCCCTGCCTCGCTTGACTTATAGGTGCACTTCTCCCCTGCCCCCTACTCGCCCCAAAGCCACGCCAGAAAAATCGTGGCTCCTAGCGGCTCCTATGTGAGTCTCGTGGATAGAACCCTTCCCTAGCACACCTATGCAGGCCGATGTACGCGGGGAGCCGCCGGCACTCATTGGCCCGCGAGCCATTGCTGGAGTGCGTCCTGCACCAGTCGACTGGGCGGCAGCTTCCGCACCGCCGCGAGGGTCCGGACGTGCTGGGCCAGGGAACGGGGCATGCGGACGCTCCAGCGGACGGACATGTCGCCAGTGGCGCGTGGGCCGGGCGGCTGGCTCCTCCCGCCAGTGCTTGATGCGCCGGCCCTTGAAGATTCCGTAGTGCTGGAAGGCGTAGACCCCGTCGTGCTCTTCGATGGTGATCTCCTCGAAGAGCTCGCCCCGGATGTCCTGGTCGTGCACGCCATCTTCCACGAAGCGATAGCTCACCTCGAAGCAGCCCGCCAGGTGCTGCAAGACGCCGGGAGCCCCCTCCGCCGCCGCGGCACCCCGTTGACTCGCCAGGACGGCCACGAGGCACGCCGTGAGGACCACGAGCGTCACCCGTCGGAAGGCGCTGGCGTCTCGCCAGACGGTTCGAGATCGACTCATGTCCTCCCTCCTGGGCGCCCGACCGGACGCCCTCCTCTGTGTCGCGCGATCCGTCCAGGACAGCCGACCTGGTGGACCAGCTGAATGGTGCCCTCGCCGGCGGGACCTCCCGCCCTGACAAGCTCCGCTGAGCATCCAGCCCCCTGGCATCAAGTCCCCCCACTCACCATGCCCCTCGACCCCAGAGGGACTAGCACACACGTTCCGCGCTTCTTCATCCCGCCTACCACTTCTCCCGAAACTCCCGGACCACCTCCTCGGGCGAGAGGTTGAGGTAGATCTCCGTGGTGGTCAGCCGATCATGGCCGAGGAGCCGCTGCAGGGCCGGCAGCGAGATGCCTTTCTGCACCGCCGTCACCGCAAAGGTGTGGCGCAGCACGTGCGGCGTCACAGGTCGGCTGATCCTAGCGCGATTGGCGACACGCTTCACGAGGAGCTGCATCGCCCGGGGCGTCAGGCCAATGGTGTCCTGGAGGGCAAAATGGTGGGCAATGAGCGATTGCAGGCGGGCGGAGAGCGGGATGATGCGTCGCTTGGAGCGGCTGCCGTATGGGCCGCCCTTGCCGTAAATGGTGAGCCGGTGCCCCTGCCAGTCAATCTGGCTAGGGCCGAGGCTGGCGAGCTCCGACACTCGCAGCCCGGTATCCAGCAGGGTCCAGATGATGAGCTTCTCCCGCACGCTCCGGCAGGCTTGGGCCAGGTGGGTGGCCTCCTCGGGCAGCAGGGGTTCGCGCTTGTACTGGTACGGCATAGGACCTCAGAGACGGGGCGCACCCACACCACGTCCGCATAGAGACCGGTCGCGCATGCACACAGGCCTGGGCAGCCGGTGCCCCGCCGGGCACCCCTGCGCTCAAGCCTGGTGAGGTGCCGGCCGATTCCGCAGGGGCCGAGGCGGTTACCGCGCCTGACAGGTGAACTGCTGGCCCCCAATGGCGGCCTCCGCCATCGCCCCAGTAATGGGGCTGACCACGACCGCGACGCCATCGACGAAGGGGAGGTTGGCGGTGGCGACTCCCCGCTGCAACGCCACGGCCGAGGCGTCGGCGGCAAAGGTGAGCTGGCCCGCCTTGAACCGGTCCAGGGCGGCCTGGCTCTCGAACACGAGCAGCTCGCTGAAGGTCTGGGCCCCGACCTGCGCGCCGACTGTCGCCTGGGTCAG
>JBKPCR010000435.1:0-41831 GCA_046727435.1 bacterium
GAGGCCGATGTCGCCGTTGGCGAGCACCTTCGCATCACGGAGGAAATGAGGCAAGCCCCGGAAGTCGAGACCGCTAATCGCTGGGGAAGCCGGGAAGTCGAGATCGTGTCCGTCAAAATGTTCCATACCTCCGGGCAAGAACGGTATGTCTATCAGAGTGGTGATCCGGTGCGAGTGGTCGTCCACTATCGAGTGCATCGCCCTGTGCCCGATACGGTATTTGGCATCGCCCTGATGCGTGGCGATGGTCTCTGGTGCTATGGTACGAATACCGCTGTCGAAGACATTCCCCTCCCGCCTCTGGGGGAGGAGGGAAATGCTGAAGTCCTCCTGGAACGCTTGGATTTCGTGGCCGGAACATACTATCTCGATGTGGCTGTGCATGCGCTGGATGGCTACCCGTATGATTATCACCACGGCCTCTACTCCTTCACCGTGAAATCAGACCTTCAAGAGGTGGGGGTGTGCCGCATCCCCCATTCCTGGGCGATCAAACCGTTGGTCGCCGTGTCGTAACCGTGATGCACCGCTGATATCCCTAACACACCGCGACAGGCCAGCGGATTGTTTCGCCTCCGTCTGAGTTCGCGTGCAAGAGAGGAAAGATGGCATGAAAAGGGCCCTAATTACGGGCATTACAGGGCAAGATGGTTCCTACCTCGCAGAATTCCTTCTGGGAAAAGGCTATGGCGTCTATGGGATGGTCAGACGGGCCAGCTTTCAGCGCTTTGACCGTATCCAGCACATTCTCGACCGGGTCGAAATCATCGAAGGAGACCTCACCGATCAATCCTCGTTGGACGACGCCATGAAGACAATCGCTCCCGACGAAGTATATAATCTTGCCTCCCAATCTTTCGTGCCGACCTCCTGGAATCAGCCGGTGTTGACGGCGGATGTGACCGGAACCGGTGTGACACGGATGCTCGAGGCGATTCGGAAACACAAGCCAGACAGCAAATTTTATCAGGCCTCGACGAGTGAAATGTTCGGTAAAGTTCGCGAGACGCCGCAGAGCGAGATGACACCGTTCCATCCACGTAGCCCCTACGGCGTCGCCAAAATCTATGCCCATTGGATCACAATAAATTTCCGTGAGAGCTATGATATCTTCGCCTGCTCCGGGATTTGCTTCAACCATGAGTCGCCGCGTCGAGGCCTGGAATTCATCAGTCGCAAAGTCACCGATGGGGTGGCGCGCATCAAGCTTGGTCTCGCCGATACACTGAAGCTTGGCAACCTGGAGGCGCGACGCGATTGGGGGTTTGCGAAGGACTTCGTGGAGGCGATGTGGTTGATGCTCCAGCAGGATCAACCGGAGGACTATGTCATCGCCACCGGTGTCAGTCATAGCGTGCAGGACCTTGTCGAAACGGCGTTCAGGTATGTGGGACTGCCGATAGAGCCACATGTGGTTGTGGACCCCAAACTTTTCCGACCGGCGGAGGTAGATGTCCTGGTTGGCGATGCATCAAAGGCGAAGGCCAAATTGGGATGGACGCCAACCTGCTCCTTCCAGGAGATGATCCACATGATGGTCGAGGCTGATCTGAAGCGGCTTGCAAGTCTGGCGGCATCGCCCCATGAGTGACGGCACAACGTTACATTCGCTTCGACCCTATGGATCTTTGCGCATGGATCACGCCAGGCACAAGGAGCAGGGCCGAGGCGGCCAGGAGTGCAGCGTGCCATAGCATGGTGGTATGATCGCCTGCAACGTCGACAGGGAAAGCGAAGACGCTGTGGCGAGGAGGTCCCGTGGAGCATATGTCGGGAGTCGATGTCACAGAGATCATGAGACAGGTGCGGGAGCAGGCGGATAAGCAGCGCCAGAAATTCACCTTGGCTAGTTCCGCGAGCCCGCATCGCAACCCGCAAACGCGAGAGGACCTGGGCTTCCTGCAAAGCAACCAGGATCTGGCTGATCTCCGCTTTAGCTCCCATCGCAAGGTGGTGGGCGAAGTGATCACCTATGCCAAAAAGCTTGTGCATCAACTCTTGACCCCCGTTCTCGAACGCCAATCAGCTTATAACGCGGTCAATGCCCGGCTGATGAGTTATGTCTGTGACCGGGTGGAGCGCATGGAGGGGCAGGTGGCGTCGGCGCTGGATGCACTCCGAGCGGAAGAGACAACCTTCCTGGACGCATTGCGAGAGACCGTCATCGGGCAACTGGAAACGCTTCGGCAACAACAAGCCAGCGCCCTACAGGCCTTGCAGGCAGAGGTCGCGTCTCAGAATCGGGAGCGTCGTGCGCAAGAACGACACATTGCCCTCTTATTGGAGGAAACGCGAAAACACCTTTCCGCTCCATTCACCTCAGAGCTGTTGCCGCCGCCGGCCGATACCACAAAGCGCGCGCTGGACGTGTTTTTCGCTGCGTTTGATGAACGCTTTCGTGGCAGGCGTGAAGAGGTCAAACTTCGCCTCTGCGTCTATCTCCCCATGTTGCAAGAAGCCAAGGTCAAGACGGAGGCGAGTCCTGTGGTCGATCTAGGGTGCGGCCGTGGGGAGTGGTTGGAATTATTGCAGGAAGAGGGTTTGCAGGCCAGAGGGGTCGATCAGAACCACATCCTGGTGGAAGAGTGCGTCGGCGCTGGCCTTGACGTGGTGGAAGGCGATCTGCTCACCTACCTCTGCGGCTTGCCCGACCGGTGTATGGGAGCGGTGACAGGTTTCCACATTATGGAACACCTTCCCTTCGAAACGTTGCTGAAATTGTTCGATGAAACCGTCCGGGTCCTCCGTCCTGGTGGGGTCGCCATTTTTGAAACACCTAATCCACAGAATGTGCTGGTGAGCACCCTGGAGTTCTACATCGATCCAACACATCGCAGTCCCCTGCCGGGTGCGCTTGTGAAGTTCATCGCCGAGGTCAAAGGCCTCGAGCGGGTCGAGCTATTACCTCTCCATCCCTTCCCAGACGCCCATCGTGTACAAGAGGTCGATCTTGAGGTCACCAGACGCTTCAATGAGCTGTTTTATGGGGCCCGGGATTACGCGGTGATTGGCTGGAAGGCCGGCGTGAAGAAGCCTGATCGATGAGGATTGTCATTGCTACGGCTCAGGTGCCGTTTATTCGCGGGGGTGCGGAGATTCTAGCAGAGGGGCTGCTGCATGCCCTGCGTTCCCAAAGGCATGCGGCAGAGATCGTGGCGATCCCATTCAAATGGTATCCTCCCGAGCGCATTCTGGAACAGGTATTGGCCTGCCGGCTGCTGGATTTGAGTGAGAGCGGTGGCGCTCCCATCGATCGGGTCATCGGCCTAAAATTTCCCGCCTATTTGATCCCCCACCCGCACAAAGTTCTCTGGCTCCTGCACCAATTTCGCACGGCCTACGATCTGTGGGACCATCCCTTTGGTGACCTCGACCGCTATCCGAACGGTCCACAGGTGCGGGAAGCGATCCAGCGTATCGATCAGAACCTCATTCCGGAAGCCAAAGCTGTCTTTACGATCTCGAGAAATGTCTCCAGTCGTCTCTGGCACTACTGCGGTATTGACTCTGTACCGCTCTATCACCCACCGGCGTCCGCCGAGTTGTTCTATGGCGGGCCGGTTGAGGATTATTTTTTCTACCCAAGTCGGCTGGCGTCCCTCAAGCGTCAAGCCCTCGTGCTGCAAGCGCTGGCCGCCACACGTCGGCCGGTACGCGTCAGGTTCGCGGGTTTGGCCGATGAGGCGCATTATGGCGAAACGCTTGAGACGCTGGCGCGGCAGCTCAACGTCGAGCATCGGGTCGAGTGGCTCGGACAGGTGACAGAAGAGGAGAAGCGGGCGCTGTACGCTCACGCCCTGGGTGTGATCTTTCCACCCGTCGATGAAGATTATGGGTATGTGACCTTGGAAGCGATGTTGGCCGCGAAGCCGCTGATCACCTGTACTGATTCGGGGGCACCGCTGGAATTTGTGCAGCACGACGTCACGGGGTTAATTGTCAAGCCCTCCCCGCAGGAGATGGCGATGGCGATGGACCGGCTCTGGGACGAGCGAAGCTGGGCGTGGGCGATGGGTGAAGCTGGGAAGGAGCGGTACGACAACCTCAACATCTCCTGGGTAGCAGTGGCTGAAAGGCTCGTGGCGTGCGACTGAATTGGTTTTCTCCTTTACCACCTGCGAAGTCGGGCATCGCCGATTACACCAGGCAACTGCTCCCTACGTTGACGGCGGTCGCCGAGGTCGTCCTCTGGACTGACCAGGAGCATTGGGATCCCGCCGTGGAGGCGTACGCCGAGGTGCAGGCGTATCGACTTCAGGAAATGCCATGGGCGGAGGTCAATCGCGCCACCATGAGCATCTTCCACATTGGCAACAATCATCGCTTCCATGGACCTATTTGGCAAGTCAGCCAGCGCCATGCGGGGCTTATTGTCCTGCATGACGTGGCCTTACAGCAGTTTTTCGCTGGACTCTTTCGTGAGCAATGGCATGATCGGATGGGCTACCTGGAATTGATGGAGCGTTATTATGGGGCCACAGGCCGTCAGGATGCCGAGGATTTTTGGGCTGGTCGTTTGACGATCGAGTACCTGGCCGAACAATACCGTCTGACGCGGTATGCCATGGACCACGCCTTGGGGGTGCTGGTCCATAGCCAACACAGTTTCGATGAGCTAAGACACGATAGCCCCTGCCCACTCAGTTATGCGCCATTGCCCTATCCCATGGCACTACCTGGATCGCGAGGAGTGGGTGGCAAGGGAAAACCCAACGCCAGCGGGCCCCCCTATCATCTCATCATTTTTGGACATATCAGCGATAATCGCCGCTTGACTTCGATATTGCGGGCACTGGCAGACTTCCCCGAACGAGAATGCTTTCGTTTGAATGTCTATGGCGAGCTGTGGGATCAGCAACGTCTGCGTCGTGAGGTCGAAGAACTGGGCATACAAGGCGTGGTCACACTCCATGGTTTTGTTCCTCATGAAGATCTTGAGGCGGCACTGGCATCGGCCCACCTGGCCATTAATCTGAGGTTTCCCTCGATGGGGGAGGCCTCGGTGAGCCAACTGCAGATCTGGGACCATGCGCTCCCGAGCCTGGTGACCAAGGTGGGCTGGTATGCGTCACTTCCAGCAGAGACAGTGGCCTTTGTGCGTCCCGAGCACGAGATCATGGATATTCAGACCCATTTGCAGGCCTTTCTCTGCGATCCCGGGCGCTACGCCCAAATGGGTAAAGATGCGTGCCAGTATTTGCAGACACACCATACACCTGGGGCGTATGTGCAAGCGATTATCGATGCGCTGAGGAATGCAGAAGCCTTTCGCCCCTCTGCCATAGCGCATGACATGGCCAGAAGTGTTGGTCAGGAGATGCGGCGATGGACAAACGTCGCGGCCCCAGCTATCGCCTCGTACCTGGGGAGTCAGGTAGTGGGTTTCCGCCCCGATCATGCTGAGGTCAGGACATCGATTGACGGCCTCAACTATCGGCATCTGGAGGCGCTTAAGTACCTACGGGAGGAGCTGTCGGAGCAGGTCCAAGAGACGCAACGGCAGCTCGCCAAGGGGCTGCAGGCGATGCGACGCGCGGCATCAGAGCAATGCTACCCGCCCACGTGCGTTCAGACTACTGGAGGCTACAGTCAATCGAGCGCACCCTCACCCGCGGTGTCTCACATGCCTACGCCTGTCTCGGGGGCGACGTCGGAGGCCGATGGAACACCCCCAGCAGGTGAACCAGCCGCCGCCGTCAAGGCTGGCGCAGAAGACCCCACCGTGGCTGGATCACGGCCGAAAATTGCTGCGCACGCCGCGGCCGAGTTCGGAGGCAGAAATCCCTACACCCGCGAGGACGCTCTGCGTTATCCCTTGAGCCTAGAGGCGCATGACACAGGGTTCCGATACCTGTTCTGTTTCATGGTGATCGCTAAGAGCCTGGGGTTAAGACCAGGAGCTGAAGTGCTCGATTTTGGCGCCGGATCCTGCTATGTCTCGGAGCTGCTCAATCGCTTTGGCTATAGAACCGTGGCCCTGGACATCGATCCGGAGGTCCTGGCGATCGGTTGTGAGCGTCTCACATTGGATCCGAGATGTCAGCGTGAGCGTGCCAGATTTGTCACCGGAGACGGGACGCGCTTGCCGTTCAGAGAGGCGAGCTTCGATGGCATCATCTGCATCAACGCCTTGCATCATATGCTGGACTATCGGGCGACGCTCGCCGAAATGTACCGGGTTTTGAGGGCAGGAGGGCGGGTGGTTTTTTCAGAACCAGGTGACGAACATTCCAAGAGCCCTGAGTCGATCATGGCTGTGGAGCAATTCGGGGCCGTCGAGAAAGACATCGTCCTGCCGGAAATCTACCAGTTGGCCAAAGAGATTGGGTTTTCGCGGATGATTTTGAAGCCCTACGTACTGCCGCATTTGGTGGAGTTAGATTATGAGGAGTTCGATCGCTTCAGAGAGGGGCAGAAAGTTTCGGGAGCGTTCCTGTCCTCCGCAGAAATCGCCGACTTCGTGCGAGGCCAACCATTGTTCTGCCTGGAGAAGAGTGGGACGAGGGCGTTAACGAGTGCTAGCGCTCCTGCAGCAACGCTGCGGGCAAAAATCGTCATCAAGGAGTGCCCGAGCCGCGTCAGGCAGGGGCGGACGATGAAGATTGTGGCACTCTGTGAGAACGTCGGGGAAAGCCTATGGCTGTCGAACCAGAGTGCCTTCGGTGGGTATGTCACATTTGGTGTGAAGCTTCTCACCCCCGATGGGCGTGTGTTGGAAGAGAGCAGAGGGCGACAGCGGCTAGCCCACGATGTGGCGCCAGGGCACTACGTAGAAGTGGTCTCCGAGGTATCCTTAGAGGGCTTTAAACCGGGCCGTTACCGTGTGCTCTTTGACATGGTCAACGAGTTGGTCTGCTGGTTCCAGAGCGTGGGGTCTGAAGTCGTCGAACGCTGGATCGAGATCGTCTGAGCCAGAAGCAGGGGTCCCGCCCATGTCGTGGGTAAATTCGCATGCATGTGCCTGCAACGTGCCATCGCGATGGGTCCTGCCCCCCCTGGTCGTTTGGCAGCATTGCTGACGACTCCCAAAGTACAAGTGAAGCACCTGAAACCGGATAGACGGTGGACCGTGACCTCACCGTATTGCACTGCACTGATCGGTGGCATACCTGGGTTGGCATGGTTTAGGCTCGTCTTTGGTCTCTCGATTTTGAATCCGACGTATCTCGGCTGGGTTATGCAGGGGCACGGAGTGGCGCATGTGCTGAACTGGTTACGAGCTTTGCAAATTTCCCCGAACTGAAGCACGGGAGAAAGCGGTTGTTCAATGAAGCCATCTATGCATTGAGAACCCGTGGTGATTGGACCTTTGCTTGGGAAGACAAATTCAAGCGGGACTGATACGTTTGGACACATGCAGCAACCACATTTTGGCATGAAATCGCTGGCATGCACCTTGATCAATGTGAGAGAGTTCTTCGGTGCCTAAAACTCACAACCAGTTCTACACTGGGGGTAATACTCGTGCTCTTCAAGCTTGCAAACATGGGAGGAAGATTTCTTTTGAGCCTCTTATTGACCCTCCTAGCGGGCTTGCTGATTGTCTCAGCGACAGGGAAGGCTTTTATCTCCTGGCCGAGCCTATGGCTTGTTGCTCCTGAGATACGGGACTCCCTTCTCCTTTCAATATTCTGCGGGCTATTTTTCCTCAAAGTGTGCATTGGGCCTAACCCACCTCAGCAATGGACTCCTTCTTTTCGGCTAGAGCCCAAATTGGGCACCAGACTCATAGGATCTTACTGGATTATATTATTTCTGGCATTCGTTGTCATTTACATCTACTTTCGTACCCTTAACACGTTCTTGCTGTATGATGATCTATACTATTTGAAAGTCATCACAGATATTGGTGAGAATCCGAGTCTTTTCTTCCGCTATTTCGAGCGTCCAGTAGAGGGGATTTGGTATCGTCCGCTTCTTGTCGTTACCTATCTGCATGACTACCTTTTATGGGGAACGAACTATGTCGGCTGGAGAATCACAAGCCTCGGATTGCATCTGGCCAATGCGTGTCTGGTGTATTATCTTACAAAGTATATAACACGTGAAGGATGGGTGGCATTCTTGGCTGGCGTCGTATTTGCAATTCATCCCATACATCCCGAAGCCGTAGCATATCTTTCTGGACGACATGATCCGCTGGCGGCGTTCTTTTACCTCGCAGCTTTCCTATCCTTTATTCTATTTTGTCAGAGCCGTTTTAAAGCATATTGGTATTTGTCCATTCTTTGCTTTATCTTCGCCTTGATGAGCAAAGAGGTGGCGATTACCCTTCCACTAGTTCTTGTCGCATATACCTTAATCATGACAAAGGCAGGAGATGGGCAGATAAGAACCAGAGGTTTTGGTCTAATTGCGTTTCATGCCTTAACATTGGTGCTGTATCTGGTATTTCGGATAGTCGCGGTTGGAGATGTCGGAGGCTATCGGGATGCGGCGGGAACGCCATTGGTCTTCAGGCCAGATCCACTCATTGCTCTGTCCTCGTTTATCATCACGCCTGCCCGTCATTTCTTGTTTCCGTTTAATCAGTCAGTTCCCTATGTTCGCCTCGTACGTCCGGGGCTTGCAGTGGTTCTCGGTTTGTCCCTTCTGCTCCTTATCAGACGAGCTCATCTTTTGCGTCGACGGTCGACCATATTGGGTTTGATTTTCCTTTGCCTCTCGGTGCTGCCGACGTATCATCTCCTCTATATCAGTCCACAACTCAATAACTCACGGTACCTTTACCTCCCAACGATTCCGCTATCGATGGTGGCTGCGGAGTTCCTCATGGCAGGGTTAGAACATTTAAAGCGGTGGAAGAGAAACACTCTCGTAATTAGCGTCATAGGGGGATGTGCAGCGCTTTGCCTCCTCACCCTACTGAACAACACCTACTGGAGGAGGCTTGGGACAGTAGCATCGCATCTCCCGTCAACCCTTCATGGGATGTATCCTCAGCTCAAACCAGGTGTCCGTCTCCATATTTACGGCGCGCCTGTAACCTGGAACAATCAGGTCCTGTACGGTCCCTACTTGGATGAGGCCATCCGCCTTTTTTATGGGCACAGAGACTTCAAGGTCTATGATGCGGCGTGGGAGGCGTCGTTCTATAAGGATAGCTTTAAAGACCTTCCTGATCCCGAAAGCCTACGCCCTGGTGAAAGGGATTTGATATTTTGGTATGAACAAGAGTCGCATCAACTTTACGACGTCTCCACAAAACTGCGAGAGCTGCTGAGCCGCCCATCTGTCCAGCAAGAAACGCAATGGGTCTTCCGAAGGGGAAATACTGACCAGTCGGGGAGAAGCGGAGGTGAGAGCACAGAGAGAAGAGAAGCCTCGATCCTATACAGTGGCAATCACCCAGTTCTTATAGATCTCCCAATCGAATGGGTTCCCTCAGCTCAGGACGTCTTCGAGATCTGTATGAAAAGCGAACCACCAACCCGTAACGCCGCAGGAGAAATAGCCTTTAGTGAGATTTCGTGGTGGGCAGTTGATGCGCCGTTCACTCAGGACAGGGCTGTGCGAATCCCCATCCGCACCGATAGCCACTGGCACACTTACAGGGCAGCAATCGGGCGGTACGTTCCGTGGCTGCTGATATCTAAGGTAGCTCATATACGTTTCAAGCCCCTTCCATTTCCGGCACAGCACGAAATCGGATGGGTGCGCCTTAGGACCGATGGAGAGGAGTCCAATTCTAGCTCTTCTGATCCGTGTCTGCCTTCAAAATTGGCTGTGCATGCACCGACTAGCCGTGAGGCGCCTCATAAACTTGCGGCCTCTTATCGACTTCTCCAACTGAATCCCGGCCCTTCCCTCTCGGCCGACGAATTTTTAACCTTACGCTTGAGTGCCCTTAACACTGGCGAAGCGATTTGGCTAGCCCGGGTTGAGGATGAAAAAGGAGCTGTCCGTTTGGGATGGCGCTGGTTTAAAGGGGAGCAGGAAATTCCGAACACACAGGGGCGAGAGCGATTAGGCTATGATGTCTTTCCGAAACAATGGTATGAGTTTCAGGCGCGCATCAGCCCGCCGGTGGAAGCGGGGGAGTATACCTTGGAATTGGGGCTCGTCAGCGAATTTCTGACGTGGTTCATCGATCAGGGTAGTCGATCTTTGAGAATCCCTGTAACTGTTCATACGCCATCCGAACGTCATTAAACCTACTGTAAACGTTCATGTAGTCGCTGTGAGAGGTACTTGCCACCGAGAGCATCGAAATCCGTTAGTGCTACACAGGTAATGCTGTAGCCCTTGTGAGATTGTCGTGGCAGATGCAATACTTGCAGATGCAATACTTGATGACACTGATATGGTTGGCCAGCTTTTTAGAAAATGACAACGTTTCTGGCGCCAGACGGGAAATGCGCTATCTCAGAGTGTTGTTGAAACATTCAATGTTATTGATTTTCCGGGTTTTCTTCGTGATGGCTTTGTGTCGAGCTGGATGACCAGGCTATCAAGGGCACCTCCATGAAACATGGTAGGCTGCTGTACCGCCTCATCCCCATGTATGTACGGAAACTACCCTGGCGCCAGCATGCGAGGTGAACTCCGTGCCGCCATGGCAACTCGGGGTCGCTAGCGGTTGGGAACCGATCTTCATCGAGGGATGTAGTGCTGACGACTCCCGAGGCACAAGTGGGGCGCCTAAAACCGAATGGCCGGCTGACCGTGACTGCACGGTATTGCACTTTGCTGATCGGCGGCCTACTTGGGTTGGCATGGTTTACGCTCGTGTTTGGCCCCTCGATTTTGAATCCTACGTATCTCGGTTGGGTTATGCAGGGGGACGGGGCGCAACATGTGCTCGGATGGCTCTTTTTCCGCCACGAGCCATGGTCGTGGCCGCTAGGATCCGTGTCCAGCTTTCCCTATCCCATAGGCACCACGGTCGGCTATACGGATTCAATTCCCTGGGTCGCAATTCTGGCCAAAGCCATATCGCCGTTCCTGCCGGAGGATTTCCAATACATTGGTCTATGGTTGGCAGTGTGTTTTTTTCTGCAGGGCTGGTTTGGGGTGAGAATCGTTCAAGAACTGTCACCACACCCGTTGATCCACATCTTAGGTGGGGCCTGCTTTATTCTGGATCCTGTCCTGCTCTGGCGTATAGGCCACGATAGCCTCTGTGCTCATTGGTTGATCCTCGGGCTTATCTGGTTGCACTTGCGATTGTGGCCTGAGGGGCGGACACCGCACTGGGCGCTCGCCATGACGTTGGGTTTCTGTCTGATCAGCGCTGGCGTCCATCCGTATCTTGCCATGATGGTGTTGGGACTCGCACTGGCGTTGGTGTGTAAGTTCCACTGGGTAGACCATAGTCTCTCAGCACGTCAGATGGTGCTGTGGGGAGGGGGTTGCGGCGCGGCGACACTCGGTGTCTTTGCCGCTTTAGGGTACATTGGGTCGGGGATTTCTTGGGGAGCCAAGGGATTTGGCGAGTACTCCGCTGATTTGCTGACATTGGTCAATCCGGCAGGGACTTCACGATTTTTGCCCGCTTTACCATCTGCTCCTGGGCAGTATGAAGGCTTTGGGTATGTGGGTAGCGGCGTGCTCATCTTGGGTGTCATTGGTATAGCGATAATTTGGTATAATCCCAGCATTTTGGGAGGTCGGTCTTTGAAATCATGGGTGCCGTTAGGAGTCTGTACGGCCTTATTGGCATTCTTCGCTTTGTCCTCAAGGGTGACGTTCGCCGGGAAACCCATCCTCACCCTGGGCCATTTCTATCGGCCCTTCCTGGATATTATCGCACCCTTTCGTACCTCTGGGAGATTTATCTGGCCGCTGCATTATGTATCGATTACAACGACGTTGGCCCTGTGGATTGTTTCTTTTAAAACATCAACATTAATCATTTATATTGTATTTTCTATAATAATAATCAGCCAGATCCTTGACTATAGAGGTCCATTTCTTCAATGGTATCATGGCTACCATCAAAGAAAGCAGCCGTTCACGTTACAAGTGGACGATTGGCGACATGCAAAGGGCTTATACAAGCATATGGTTCTCTATCCTCCACAAATAATAGGAGGAGATTTGCCTGGATGTGTTATGCCTGAATTTGAAATGGATTATTACGTCCCGCTTGCATATCAAGCATACAGACTCAACATGACGTTTAATAGCGGGTATTTCGCCAGAATAGATGCAAATAAAGGCCGAAAGTATTGTAAGGAATTGCACGAAAGTATGGCCGTTGGTAGATTCGATGAAGATACTATTTATGTGATACACAGCCAATACTGGGACCTCCTCAAAATCCATATTCCAAAGATCACTTGTGGTCGATTAAACGATCATATCGTATGTATTTCTGTACAGAATCACGATGCATTGCACGATTACCTTGTGCAGCGTAAGGTAGAATAGCCGCTAACAAACAAAAGGGTGAGCTGTTCGGGGGTTACGGAAGACACGCAGATGCGGTTTCGTCGCACGTGAGGGTGTGTGGGACCACGGCAGGTTTGGCGAGAGCTGTGTAGGAGCGTCCGAGGCGTTGTCGCCTTCCGGCGATATCTGCGCTCTCAGGACACTTTTGACATCGCCCTTGGGTTGTTCGAGGCCGCCTCATCGACTGTCATGGCAGGCCGTCTATGCCGCTATGTCGTCCGCATCGCCAACGTCAGCGAGAAAGTCGTGCCGGTCCAAGTGATCATTCAGATGTCCTCGATGACGGCGGCAAATGTTCCGGCGCCACCCGCTGTGAATTTTGCCAGGCATTGCACCATACCACCACGTCGCGCCATGGTGATAGAATGTCACTACGATTGGCGTAACACCGCGGTGTTCATCGTCGACCAGGCGGCATCCCGCCCGGATAAATTCTGGATAGGTGAGATCAAGACTGGGCAGCGCTACGTCGTGAGCGCCATCCTATCCGATCACTCCGGGAAACACCTCGACCGGCTTGACATCTATCAGGAGTTGCAAGGGTGAAAGTGCTACACCTGATCCAACGCTATCCACCAGCTGTTGGAGGCTCAGAGACGTGGTGCCGGGAGGTATCCCGCTATCTCAGCGCGATGGGCGATGAGGTGAAGGTCCTCACCTTAGATATCCTTGAGGAGGAGGAGTATTGGAAGAATCCGGCCTATGACCGTTGGCGAGTACAGCTAGGGCGGATCGATTGGGATGACAGGGTATTCGTGCGCCGGTATAGGCGCACCCTGCCGGTCCACCTCTTGCACCATCTGGTGTTCCGGCTCCTGCTGGATAAGCTGCTGCGGACCTATTTTTATGGCCCCCATTCCATCGAGATGTATGGACGGCTCTTCGGCGAAGCCAAAGCAGCCGACGTCGTGCACCTCCACACCATGCCGTATCCACACAACTTCATCGGCTATCTGGCTGCCCAGTTGCAGAAGAAGCGGGTCGTGATCACTCCGCATTTTCATCCGGACCATCCCCACTATGAACGGTGGTCGAACTATTGGCTGCTGCGGCGATGCGACGCCGTGATCGCCGTCAGCGATTATGAACGAGATTATCTCGTGAAGAAAGGTGTGAACCCCACGAAAATCATCGTCACCGGCAACGGTGTCCACATCCAGGATTATGTTGCCCATGGTCTGGAGCAGTTCGAGGCGGAGTTACGTTGTCGTCATCACTTGTCGTCGACTACTAAAATCATCCTGTTTGTCGGAAGGAAACTGGAGTATAAAGGCATTGCCACGCTGGTGGCCGCCGTCCAGGGCCTCTCTGCTGCGGAGGATGTGGCCTTACTGCTGGCGGGCCCATCGTCCAGCTGGTTTGAGGAGTTCTATGCCGCCCTCTCCGCCACAGCACGCGAGCGCATCATCGATGTGGGGACGGTGTCCGACCAGGAGAAAATCAATCTGCTCCATCTGGCCGAGGTGTTGGTCCTGCCGTCCCGATTTGAGGCGTTTGGCATCGTGTTCCTAGAAGCGTGGGCCTGCGGTACTCCTGTGATTGGCGCGGCGACTGGGGCGATTCCCAGCGTCATCGGGGAGGGCGGGCTGACGTTTCCCTACGGCGATGCGACACAGCTTGCGGGGACGCTGCGGACAGTGCTGCACGATGAAAATCTCGCACACACTATGGCGTCACGGGGGCAACGAAGGTTGCTCTCAAAATTTACCTGGGATCACATCGGCCGTTTGACTCGGGAGAGCTATCGTCCCGATTCAGCGAGGCGCTTGCGTATCTTGATCTGTAGCAGCTTTTTCCCTCCACACTATCTGGGGGGAGCGGAGTTGATTGCCTGCAAGCAGGCGAAGCTCTTGCAGCAGATGGGTCATGATGTGCGGGTGTTTTCTGGGCGCCTGGGAGGTGGTTGGTTCCGCACCCATCGGGTCACACATGAGAACGGAGCCTTCCGCATCACCCGGGTGAGTCTTTCGGCGCAAGACATCAGCGGCACATCGTGGGATTTCAACAGCCCGGACATCAGGCGCGAATTCCACCGGACGCTAGACGATTTTACCCCAGATGTGGTGCATTTTCACAATATCGTTGGTCTGTCGATTGGGATGATCGACGAATGCTATCGCCGACGGATTCCTACGGTCATGACCCTACACGATTACTGGGGGATTTGCTTCAAAAATACGCTCCTGAAGAACAATGGCACCATCTGCAAACAAGGCGGTCTCGTCTGTCTCGACTGTCGAGAAATGCTCGCGGGACGTTTGCCGCTGCCGTCGCCGGTTCGCAATGCCCATATCTTGTTGGCGCTGCGCCAGGTGGATCGACTGATCACGCCGAGTCGCTATGTCGCAGCGCAATATGCTGCAAGTGGTATCCCAAATGACAAGATTACGGTGATTCAAAATGGTATCGACACGGAGAACTTCGCACCCGGCCAACATAGCCCTACCGAGCTCACCTTGGGGTTCATCGGACATCTAGGGAAACATAAGGGGCTAGATATCTTACTCCATGCGCTGAGCTTGATGGATACCAGTCAAGTGCGATTACTCGTGGTCGGGACCGGAGAGGACGCCGAATGGTTTCGGACGTTCTGTCATGAGCGCGGCCTTGACTCATATGTTACTTTTTTGGGGCATGTGGAGAACCGTCGGATTGCCACCATCTACCAACAAATCGATGTGCTGGTTGTGCCTTCCGTCTGGCCGGAGAACAGTCCGGTGACGATCACCGAAGCGATGGCCAGTGGCATTCCCGTCATTGCATCGGATGTCGGGGGCATCAGCGAATTGGTTGAGGATGGGGTCACCGGGTACTTGACACCCCTTCGCGATAGCCTTGCCATCGCGGAACGTATTGGACGCTTCTTGGCGCGTCCCGAGCTATTGAAGACCATGGGAGAAAAGGCGCTGGCCAAGATTCAGGCATACCCGATGCAGCAGCAGGTGGAGCGGATTGTCGACGTGTATCGGCAGGCCATCGCTCAGAGGCAGCCGCTTCCGAAGCTCGACTTCGAAGTCTTACTTTATGAGGCAAACACCCCATGGAATATCGATATCCGAGAGATGTTTTCCCGCCTGATGGAGGTGGAAGAAAAGCTGGGGCGACGGTTGTTAGTCTGCCGCGCTGACCTCGCTGTGGATGAAGTGTGGGAAGAAGCGCAACTGTTCATCATCCCCTCGGCTGGTCCGCAGTCCTATGGCTATGCTCTTCAAGCGTTGCAGAGGCAGGTACCCCTTCTCGTTCCCGAAGCTGTCGAAGCGTTGCGGGATTTGTGTCTGGTGTCGAATGCTGGATTACTCTACGAGAACGCTGATGAATTGAAGGAATGTCTGATGCTGCTCCTGTCCAATGAACCGTTGAGGCAAGCATTGGGGAGCAACGGCAGAGCGTTTCTGGAAGGTCGTGGGACGTCCTCCACTGCTCCCACAGCCATCTCATGAACGCTCTCCGGCAATGGCGGCCTCTTGCCCTTTCGTTAGGGAAAACTTTCGGGCCGGAGAGGAAGCTCGGCCGCGGGGCGGTGCTTTGGTTCTTCGTCGGAGTGCTGATCTGCTGTGCGATCGGCAACGTCATCTGGCTGGACCGGCATTGGCTGACCTTCCCGCCTCCATGGGATCAGGCGTTCTATCTCTATATGGGGCTGCGGTATCTACATGCCCTTGTCGACTATGGCCCCATCGCGGCGTATAGAGAGTTCATTCACCTCAGCACTGATGTGGCCCCCCTCTACCCTCTCACCACCGTGCCGCTATACCTGTTGTTTGGTCCCTCCCGTCTAGTGGCCTATCTGACGAACATCTTCTATCTCGGCTTACTTCTAGGGGGGATCTATCTCCTGGGTACCCACCTCTATGGTCGCAGGGCGGGTCTATGGGCGGCCTTCATCGCCGCGACTTTTACGGCGACGGTGAATTACTCCCGGGATTACCTGTTGGAGTTCCCTGCAACAGCCTTTGCCACACTTGGTATGTATGCCCTGTTACGCTCCGAGGAGTTTCGCTGTCGGCATTGGTGCCTCATGTTCGGGGCGTTAGCAGGGTTCAGCGTGTTAACCAAGACGATGATCGGCGTCTTCTTCATCGGCCCAGTTATGTTCGCGTTAGTATGTATAAGCTGGCGGCAACAGCTCAGTGCAGCCGTGCTGAGAAATTTCCTGTCGGCCGTTGGCATGGGCCTGCTTGTCGCGTCCGTCTGGTGGGGGCCAAACTTTCGCACCGCCTTCGGCTATCTGATCTATTATGGCTTCCAGGCGGGGTCTGTGCCGTACAGTAAAGGTGCAGAGGGGATCTTGAGCCTGCAGAACCTAAGTTATTATGCGCTCCATCTCATGAATCATGGGCTCTCTTTCCTGTATGCCCTGTTGTGGGCGAGCCTCATGATTTTCGCGGCAACCAAGGCGTTCCTTGGCCCAGACCATAGGCCCATTGACACCGACAACGCCATACGTGAACCAACGGCAGTGCGCCACGCCGGCTATCTGTGGGCGTGGTTGATTGCCGGTTATGTCATTCTCACGCTTGTCCCCAATAAAGGTGAGGAACGCTATGCACAACCCCTCCTGCCTCCCATTGCGCTGCTTATCAGTGGTGCCACAATGACCATTGGAAACTCCTGGATGAGGCGCACTGTCATGGGATTGACGCTCATCATCGGCGGCGTCAATTACCTCGGATTGACTTATGGCCTGCCGAGACTCCCGCCCAGGCTCTCTTTCAACTCCGTGGCCATCATCAGCCATGAGTATCCGCACTATAGCTGGGTCTGCGGCAAAATTCCTCCAGCTTCTGAGAGTCAATGGCCAATTTCGCCTCTACTCGCAACTCTGGCTGAGCTGACGGACTGGCACAGGGCGAGGGAAATCGCCGAGCTGCACAACCGCCTCATCGAGACAGCGCAGGAGCGGTCGGTCGCCGCCGATGTGCAGCTCATTTACCGTGTTATCCTGAGACGTGAGCCCGATACGAGGGGGTTCCAAAAACATACAACGGCGGTCAGAGAGGGGCAGCTGAGCAGAGAAACCTTGATTGATCTCCTCAGGGCCACGGCTGAATATAAGAATCAACGGGCGAAGATCCTCGTCGTCCCTGACCATCCGTCGTTTAATGCCAGTACCTTGCGCTACTATGTCGAAGCCGAGCGCCTCCCCCTCAGCTTTTTCCATATTCTCGACGGCCCCATTGATGCTGAACGCTTGCAGATGTACGATTTCGTGCTGGTTAAGAGCAGTGGCTACCAGGGCCCGGAATTTTCGACCCAGTATAATGCCCGGATCCAGGCCCACGTAGCTCGGGAAGATTCCGGTTTCGTCCTTTTGCCACAGCGCTATTCATTCCCCGACGATTCGCACATAGTGGTCTTCGCTGCCGAGTCTGTGTTGCCCTGAGAGCGGGAGAGATAGATGATGGAGGTGGCCACGCAGGCGAAGAGATCTGACGCGATTCTTTACTCCATTGTCATACCCGTCTATAACGAGGCGGAGGTGTTACCTTCGCTGTACGACCGCCTCACTCGGGTGATGGAGGGACTGGTCGAGCCCTATGAAATTATTTTTGTCAATGATGGCAGCCAGGATGAGTCCACTCCACTCTTGCGAGATTTTCAGGCCAGGGATGAACGGGTAAAGTTCCTTAACTTCTCTCGGAACTTCGGGCATCAAATCGCTATTACCGCGGGCCTCGATTATAGCTCAGGACAGGCCGCGGTGGTGATGGATGCGGACCTGCAAGATCCTCCAGAAGTTATCCCGCAGCTGATTGAGCAGTGGCGCAAGGGCTATGATGTCGTCTTCGCCGTGCGCGCCAAGCGTCAGGGGGAAGGGCTTTTCAAACGAGCTACGGCGGCGATATTTTATCGACTCTTGCGGCGCATGACCGCGACTGAGATCCCGCTCGATGCAGGCGACTTCCGGCTGATGAGCCGGCGCGCCGTCGAGGCGCTGCAAAGCATCCGCGAGCGCAACCGATTCATCAGAGGCCTGGCAGGCTGGATCGGCTTCCGGCAGACCTCGGTCACCTTTGTCAGAGATGTGCGGCAGTTGGGCGAGACGAAATATCCGCTTAAAAAGATGCTGCGGTTTGCCCTCAACGGACTCCTATCCTTTTCCCTCGTTCCCCTGCAACTCGCCAGCTACCTCGGTTTTCTGATCTCCTCCATCGGCTTCTTCTACATCGCCTATGCTATTGGGCTTAAGCTGTTCACAGACCGGGTGGTATTGGGGTGGACCTCCGTCATGGTCGCCGTGTTATTTCTTGGAGGTGTGCAGCTGATCAGCCTCGGCATTCTCGGCGAGTATATAGGCCGGATTTACGAGGAGGTGAAACAGCGCCCGTTGTACGTTGTCGATGAGGCCAAAGGATTCGAGCAGCACAGGTCTCCGCCTTATCGAGGGGCGTCGTGATGACACGTGCTGTCAAGGCACTGATCGTGAAGGCTAGCGCAGGTCATGTGGGGTATGTTATGACCTGTGTGAAAGGTCATCGTCTGTCTCGTCTCGGCTTGATGATACTCTTGCTGGGCCTCTTCACATGCATTTGTCGTCCGCTGCTGTTGCTCATTTTTCCTGGAATGCTGGTGATGTACCTACCATGCTGGCGACAACGTTACCTTTCGGACGTGCTGGTCTTTGTGGTCGGGACGTCGATAGCCTTCTGGATTGTGACCTTTTGGTTCCTGCCCTATGGCAAGATCCCTTTGAGTTATTGGGCTTATGGGGTACTCGTGCTCGCGCCGGTCTCGATGGGGATGGGGTTATGGACATGCCTTGAGCGTGACTTAGTGACCGTTGACCGAGACGACGCGTTTGCCGTGATCCTCCTGGCGGTCGCCGCAGCGCTGCGATTTTCGTTCGTCTGGCGATGGCCGCTTACCCCAGCAGGGGCTGATATGAGCATGCACAGCTATATGGCGGCCCTGATTGCTGCGGGGGATACGGTCCCGTCCTCGCATCTTCCGCTCCTACCGATCGATAGCTTCGGAGCCTATCCCGTCGGCTTCCAGGTGCTGACCGCCCTCATGTCCAGGCTCGGTGGCATCCCGATCTATCGCAGTGCGATGCTAATGGAGGCCAGTACACTGGCGTTTTTGACCTTGGCGTTCTATGGCTTTGTCCGGGTGTTTTGGGACCGGCCGACGAGTGCCATGGTGGCGCTACTCGTGACTTTTTTGCCGCGAAACCCACAGTATTTCGTGCAGTGGGGGGGGGACCCCACTCTCCTGGCACTTGGCTTACTTGTCATGGGTCTAGTCTTTCTACCACGCCTCAAGGAGAAAATGTCCCTCAGCATATGGGGTTTATGTGCCTTGTTCGTGGCGGCAAGCCTCTTCACCCACTTGATTCCGGTCATTGGATTATGGTATGCGATGCTGCCTGTCGGCGTCTATGTCGTGATCGACCGCCTGCATACCGAACGCGGAGATCTGAAGCGGATCATGTGGAACCTATTAGCGATTAGCGTGGTCAGTGGGCTGTTGGTGAGCGTTTGTCTTCCCACCCTCCTGTCAACGGAGGTCTCGACTGGAGAGATCGAATGGGTCAGGCATTTTCAACAGCGTGGCGCTGGTGGAGCCTGGGGAGGTACGATCAGCAATGCGCTCGTCACCATTCCTCCTTACCTGACAGAGAAGATGTTTAGTGCCTCCTTTGTCACGCTCAGTGTTCTCGGGTTCTTGGTCTTAGCATACCGCCGGCCCCATCTCGCACTCGCGAGCGGCATCTGCACTCTGACGGTCGTGGGCCTGGTAATCAACTCAATGTATTGGCTCCTGCCACTTTCCTATGCGATTTATCCCGAACGGGTGGCTCTGCTGTTGTTGTTGCCCTCCGGACTCAGCATTGGGGCGCTCCTCGATGGTGTGTGCCGTCTCACGGCTCGAAGGGATATCCTCCTCTGGGGCATGGCATCCCTGATCATCTTTGTCGCCATCCGCCATAATGAAAAGCTCTTCTATAAAGGCTTGATCCCAAATGCACTCGTGAGTGAAGCCGACCTAAAAGCCATCCAATGGATTGCCGAAAGCACCCCTCCGGAAGCTGTGATCCAGAACCGCTATGGCGATGCTGGCCTATGGATTCCCGCTATCGCCTTTCGACCCATCACAGACCCGCATTTGAATCCGTTTATTTTCGATGAATTCCGCTCCGCTTCGCCAAGCCTGAAGGCCAGGTATGTCTATGTTGGCAAGAAGAAGCTTTTAGGAGAACCGATCTCGCGTGAGGAATTCGAATCTAGACCAGACGTGTATCGCAAAGTTTACGACCGCGATGGGGTGGTGCTCTATGAAATTGTCGCTTATGCAGCCAGTCACAGGGCTGAATGAACACTAATGGTGAGTTGGCCATAACAATCGACATCGAGCGCTTTGCGCTGCGCTGGGGCTGGCAATGAGTGCCCCCCTTACCTATAGGGACAAACCCTCGAGCCCCCAGCAGGCCAAATGGGAGAAAGCCGTTGTCCTCGTATTTTTCTTGGGAACCTTGCTCCGAGTGGTCCTTGCCACGGTCAATTTGGAGGCCAATGATAATCATATTGAGGTGATCAGCGTCATCGCCGATGAAAACCGCATCCCAGACAAGGCAGAGCTTTGGGAAGCCTTCCAGCCGAAGTTCTACCATGTCACTGTTGCGGCTGTCTGGCGAGCCTTGCCGATCTCATCACCACTCATTCGTATCCATGTAGCACAGCTAGTGAGTTGTGTGGCAGGCATCGTCACACTCTGGATCGCGCTGGTCTTTATCCGCCGCGAAGCTCACGTGTCGGCGAAGGTTTGCTGCTTATCGTTTACGCTGATTGCTTTGAATCCAGGGCTTATTGGTATCAACGCCCAGGCAACCAACGATTCCTTCGTGATCCTCGCCGTGAGTCTGGCCTTGTTTTTTGGCTATCGCTTTTTCGCAAGGCTAGGGCGTAAGGATTTTTGCTGGATGACGCTGTCCGCTGCCTTGGCGGGGATTTCCAAAGGCAATGGCCTTGTGGTATTTCTCGCCATCCTCGGAGTCTTTACTGTGGCATTCCTCGGGTTGCCGAGTGGCTCCCAGCTCACGCGACATCGGGTAGCGCTGTACGGAACCATCTTTCTCGTCGCCTATCTGGCAGTCGTGCCGAAAGTTGGTTCGTACTGGGAGCTGTATCGCCGATATGGTTCGCCTTTCGTGACCCCTATATTGCCAGCCCCCTTTCCCAAGCTGTTTGAAAAATCTTTCGTGTACAAGCCAGGCGTCACCTCAGTTGTGGATTCGTTCCTAACCTTTCGCTTGTGCGACCTCTTGCGCAATCCCGTGAGCTCGATTGATGGGGAAAACTACCCACTGCATCGCACATCCCTGTGGTCCCAACTGTATGGTAGGGCACAGTTCGCGCATTTTGATGCCTGGCCACCGTCGTGGCAATTGCCGAGTGATGGTGGGCAATGGATCACGAAGCTGGTGTGGACGCTTGGCAGGCTGATTTTTCTCTGCGCGCTTTTCCCCACCGTACTTCTCATCGTGGCGATCGGGAGACGAAGCGTCGCCGCGCTCCGATGGTTGATAAAGGCGAAGTCATCGCAGCCTCAGTTGCAAGATTGGCTGTTGGATCTCGCCGTGTTCGGTTATATGGCATTCATCGTCGCTTATTCCCTCCGTCTCCGAGATTATTCGGCCATGAAGGCAATATTCATATTCCCAGGATTGCTGGGGTTCCTAATGCTGTTTGCACGCGATTGCGATGAGTTTTACAAAAGATCCTTTGAAAGAACGCGTGTTCGACTTGCCGCGGATACGCTTATGGTCGCGCTATCCCTGTTCTATACCGCTGATGTTATCGCTCTGATTGGCCAACTGGCTCTCAAACAGGTGGCCTGGTGATCACGGCTGTGCTCCCGTGCCGCCGTGTGGGGGTGAGTGGCTGAGTAGACTTCAATGGCTTGGGGTAGAATGATGGCTCCCATTGTGAAAAATCTTCTGATCAATATTTCGCTTTTTCTTGTATCACTACTTGGAAGCCTTGTGGTAGGCTCCTATCTTTACACCTATATAGTCAAGAAGCCAATCCGAGATATCCCTAAAGCACAAATTGATGAATACTCATTTTCATTTTTCAACCAGAAAGGACAAAAGTTAACTGACCTAGAAGGAATGTTGAAACTAATGATTGATCCTTTTACGATTTATAAGAACTATCCGAATCAGCAAACACGTAAGTATTCAATCAATCAATATGGATTTCGGAATGGTTATACGAGTGAAAAATCTCATACAGCTATAGTTATAGGAGGATCTGCGGCGTTTGGATGGGTTCTAGATACTGATGATAAAACTTTTGCTTCCAAACTCAGCCGCTATAGTGAAACTTATAATGTGATGAACAGTGCTGTTATGGGATTTCTTTCAGGGCAGGAGTTGTCGCAAATGGTGCATTATTTAGATGAATTTAATCCATCACTGTATATCGTATTTGATGGATGGAATGACATTTATAACCCTTATGCGTTCGTGAAAACTTGGCCGATTTCATATGCGCCTATAGGCTATAGCAGTAATTTTTATATGATTGAAGACCAATTGGCCCAGCAGCATAACTTATTCAGAAAAGAAAAGAATTTACCTGAAGTACAATTAGAGCCAGTTGGTGAATTTCTATTAAACGAAAGAATTTTTTTTAAAAAGATACTTAACACGTATATCTCTAATATCAGTAGAATGCACTCATTTGCCAACTCACGATCGGCTCGATTCTTGATTGTTTTTCAGCCAGAGCTTGGGAATAAAAAGGTTCTATCTAAAAATGAGCAACAAGCTCTCAATGATTGGGCACAGAGGTTTGAGTATCTAAAGCGGAAAATTCCAGAACGGTATAAAGAATTCATTAGTGAAGCTAAAAAGGTATTTTTGGAAAAGGGTATTTGGTTTATTGACATTAATGATGAGCGTGAATTTAGCGAAAGGCCACAGACCTTGTTCTTTGATGTCATTCATCCAAATGAATTGGGACATGAGATCATTGCAAGAATTATCGATGGGAAATTATCCGCCGTTTTCCAAGATGACCGAAGACTTCGGTCGACAGGACACTCCCCACAGAATGAGTCTTCTGCATCACAATCGCCTCGTTGTACGTTGACGTTTCTGGCAGGATGGCACGACTGGGAATGGGGGCAAAGCGGGCATGATTGGTGGCGCTGGACAGAAGGGCACGGGGCGATACAAATCATGACTGGGGATGGAGGAGATATGCTCATGCGTGGCGAGCTATACTCCATCCGGACCCCCAACACAGTGGACGTCTTCGTTAACGGAAAAAAAGCTGTGACGTGGAATATCAGCTGGGACCGATTTAGGCCTCTTGAACCAGTGATGCTACACCTCGAGAGGGGTCAGAACCATGTTGAGTTTGTCAGTCACAATCCACCTATGTACATTGCCTCTGACAGTCGTCCGTTGGCGGTGGCGGTAAGAAACTTACGAGCGGAGGGTCCCAACGACACGGCCATGTGCGAGTGGCAACACTAGCTGGAGCTGGTTCCCCCTCACGTGGAACTGTCCGTCTGATATCATCGGCGTAAGCCTGGGCGGTTATTTGTCTGTTTGAGCTTGACATGGCCTAGGGGGCCTGCTACTTTCGGTAAACTTTCTGTTATCTTCTCCCTCGAAAGGTAGATGTCGAATGACAGTCGCTGATGAATACCCACTATGTTGGCTGCTAGTGGCCACCATGTCACCTTCTGACCATTGGGGTCCAGTATGCCTTCTACGTCGGGTTCTCGGAATGTCGTGATTTCCCGAGTTCGAGAGCGCGCACCTGCCTGAAATGTCCATGCAACCAGTATGACCAAGTTGCCAGTATGAGAGTGCTGAGCGGTTCCCATGACCATGCGTCTATTGCGGTCGTAAAGCCGTGGAAACACGCGGAGAGATGGGCTGTTAGACGGAGCGAAGCAGTCATTCGCGCCTACCGTTCCCCCTTGGGCATGAGGATAAGAACCTATGAAACTGCCAGCGTTCCTGGAACGCTTCACCCGCCCCTCCCTTCCGCCTATGATCTGCCGCATGATTTTCGACGAGATCTGTGTCCTGGCCAACGGCGATATCGTGTGTTCGTGTCATGATTCAGCCGGCAGGCAGGTCTATGGCAATGTCTATCGCGACCGCCTTGCCGATGTCTACAACGGAGCCTTGTACCAGGAGCTGCGGCTGTGGCAGCTTACCGCTAAACCCGATGCCTGGTGTCCGGTGCTCCAGGCCGAGTGCTCTGGCCGCATGTCTCGGGCCACGCCTCGGGACGGGCTGACCGGACGCGTGGTGCGCAAGCTGCAACTGGAGCCCACCTCGTACTGCAACCTCAAATGCCCGGCCTGCCCGGTCACCCACTTTCACACCGATCCTGGCTTTCGCGATGACCGTGCCAATATTTTGCCTCTAGAGGTCATGCTGAGCGTGGTAGAGCAGTTGCCCGATCTGGAACTTATTCTATTTTACGACTATGGGGAGGCCTTCTTGCACAAAGACGCGATCCCCTTCTTGCAAACGGTTCGCCGGCGCCGGCCTGAAATCCTCATACATACGAGCACAAATGGGCTGGCATTGAATCCCAAGAAGATCGAGGCACTGGCCCATGGACCCCTCATCGATCTCATAGTGTTCTCCATAGATGGGGCTTGGCAGGAAAGCTATCGCCGCTACCGCGTGAATGGCAACTTGCAGCGAGCCCTGGCCAACATGGAGGCCCTCGTGCGCGCATGTGAGCGGGCTGGCACGGCCGATCGGGTGCAGATCATCTGGCAATACATCCTCTTTGAATGGAACGATAGCGATGAGGAGCTGGCTGAGGCTCGTCGGCGGGCGGCCGAGATCGGTGTGCCCCTCAAATGGGTGATCACTCACACCGAGGGCGCCTCCAAGCGCTATACCGCGGGTAGCGATGCGGTGGCGCGGCTGTATACGGATGAGGCTGCCGGGCGAGTTTACGAGGGTGCCGATCCGTACAACGCGCTGAATGCGGAGATGCGCGGGGAGCAACTCCAGCACCATGAAGGAATCGTGGCGGGCCGCTACATGGCCCGGTTGAGTCTGGATCGCGACACACTGATGGGCTTCGCAGGTAGCCGAGTTGCTTGCCTGTTATCCGTGGAGAACCGCAGTCCCTCGGAATGGCGCGTCGAGGGAGGTCGCCGGTACAACATTGGAGTACGTCTGCGCTCGCACACTGGCCGGGTCCTCCAGGAGCTACACGGTATGCCTGTGCCCCCAGCTGTCTCGCCCCCGGGAGGCAAGGAAACCGTGCTGCTGGAGGTCTTGCTGCCGGACACTCCGGGGCTGTACGAGCTTTTTGTTGATGTGGTCGAAGAGGGCGTGTGCTGGTTTTCCGACCGGGGTTCGCCGCCGCTGGTCTGTGAGGTTCAGGTCCGCGCCGGGGCTGCTAAGGCATGGCAGTTCCAGGTGCTAGCCGAGCGCGCCTACCTGGCGTTATTGGGGCGGAAGCCGGAGCCGGAGGAATTGGCCCATTGGCAGCAGGTGCTTGAGCCCGGAGGCCGGCTGGAGTGGTTGTTGGCGGAGGCATGGCAAGCCCTGGAGCCGCAGCAGGGGCGCCGCCTGGAGAAACGCCTTAGACGCCTCCGGAAGGAGTTGTTGGCGGACATTGAGGCCATGAACGCTGCATGAGCTAAGCCAGGTGTGGGCCTTAGAGTCATGCTTCTTGCTGCAGTGGTCATGAAGATGAAAGCGGACCGCATTTTGGCATGTATCTTGATTTCTTGTTGCTGGCGAGAGTTGTCTCTAGAACCAAGCTTGGCACCGGGGCCGAAGGTGAAGACGCCGAGATGGTAGCCGGCGCGCGGCTAAAGCCATGCTAAGCGTTCGTCAAGGTTCCTACCGATGGCTCTGTCTGGTGCTTTACCCCGCAAATCCTTGATCGTGAAGCTCGCCCTTGCCACTGCATTTTTCACGGCGCTGGCGTTGCTCAAGACCTATCCTCTCATCAGGCATTTCGGTACCCAGATCCCAAGTGGCCCCGGAGATCCCCAGTTAGTCACGTGGATCCTTGCATGGGGCGTCCATGCCCTCACGACCAATCCATTCAACCTGTTCAACGCCAACATTTTCTACCCGGTGCAAAACACACTGGCGCTTTCAGAGCATATGTTTGCCGTGGTCCCCCTCTTCGCCCCTGCCTATCTTCTGACAGGCAATCCGATCATCGCC
This sequence comes from bacterium, assembly GCA_046727435.1. Classification (GTDB taxonomy): domain Bacteria; phylum Tectomicrobia; class Entotheonellia; order J063; family CAVPRW01; genus CAVPRW01. The sequence goes on from JBKPCR010000435.1 coordinate 26,567, forward strand.
CATAATATGGTGTTTTTCCTGGCTTTCATCTTCTCTGGTTTCACCATGTTTCTGCTGGTACATCACTGGACAGGGAACTTTTGGGCGGCTCTACTCTCGGGGTGCATGTTTGCGTTTGCGCCGATTCGTTTCGCCGAGCTCGGCCATCTGCAGCTGGCTAACTTCTACTGGGCGCCGCTTGTCTTCCTCTTCTTGGACAGGTTCGTGTGGAGTAAACGCTGGGCGGATCTGGCCTGGTTTGCGGTGTTTTATTGGCTGCAGATACTGGCCTCTGTTTATCTGGGGTGGATGATTACCATCGCGGTGGGTGCGTATGTGGTGTACCATATGACACGCATCGACAGGGGGCTTCTCAACCGCGCCATGGTCCCCCGATATGTTGCCTTTATCGTTGCCAGTCTGATTGTGCTCCTACCCCTTCACCTCCCCTACTTTGCGATCCAGCAACAATGGGGGTTTTCCACCTTGCTACAGGACTGCGTCTATTGGGCGGCGGATCCGTTGCTAAATTATCTCAGTCCTCCATACTTGTTCAACGACGCCTATCTAGCCTTGGTTCAATCTTACTTCCCGCGCCTGCGCTACCCAGTCAATCAGCAAATGTTGTTTCCTGGTTTGGTGGTAGCACTCCTTGCTGTGGTTGGATGTCTTGCGGTGGCGAAGAATCTCCCTGCTAGCAGGCCTTGCCAACTGCAGAGGCTCTTCAGGATCGTTCTCGTTGTGGCATTAGTCTTATCTCTAGGGCCATTTTTGGTGATCCTTGGCACGAACACCGGTCTTCCGCTGCCTTACCTGCTGTTCTATTACCTCGTCCCTGGATTTCATGCCATGCGGGTGCCAGCCCGGTTTGCGCTGATGGCTGCGTTGGCGGCAAGTGTGCTGGCTGCCCTAGGTTTCTTGAAAGCCAGCACATTCTTGCACGACCGCTGGGGTCTCAAACAGCGATGGTCACATGGACTCCAAGGTCTCCTAGCTCTATTATGGATCGGCCTGTTCATATTGGAGCTCGGCTTCAAGCCACTGCCGGTCGCAGACATTCCAACCGGACGGGACGTACCCGAGGTGTATCGATGGTTAGCGACAAAGCAACTCGACGGCCCCATTGTCGAACTTCCCATCGGGCAGAGCTTTTGGCAAGCATTGAACTATATGTACTTCAGCACCTATCACTGGCTCCCCCTCGTGAACGGCACCAGCAGATACACTCCACCGACGCATGTTCAACTGAATTCAGAATTAGTGACTCTTCCCTCATTGGAGGCGGTCGAGCTCTTGACCAAGCTTGGTGTGAAGGGGTTGGTCGTACACACCGATCAGCTTGCACCTCAGGAAGCAGCGCGGTGGCAAGATGCGAACCTTGCCGATATCGGCCTGGAAGAGATGGCGCGTTTTGGGGCGGACGTCGTGTATAAGCTTTTGCCCCTCGAAGCGGTACCTCAGCAGGATTTGGTGCTCTCGATGCCTGATCAACTGCCTAAGGAAGAAGCGATGCGCTTGCCTGCAGGGGCGATGATGAAACTTGGGCTCCTCGTAGAAAGCAGGGGCCAGCGTCTTTGGGTACATCCACCTCCGTTAGGACGGACGCAGGCCCAGATCAAGTGGGAGGGAGTGCAAACGAAAGAAGTGCACATAGAGCGCCAGAAGGTGGAATTACCTCTTGCCCTCAGAGCCGGGGAGGTCTGGTCGATTGGCCTGCCTACCCGAACTCCTTTCGCAGCGGGAGAGTATAGGTTAAGCTTTGACATGCCTGCACTCAGCCTTAAGACTCGTCCCAAGCTTGTCCAGGTCAGCTCGAATGCTTATCAGACCAGTGCCAACGCCTCCCATTCGCTCTCAGCTGCCTACGTCTTGGAGGAACCCTCGTCCAAGACGATCACCTCCAGTATCATCGATGTGGCACTGCAAGCGATGAACACTGGCCAGAGTATTTGGCTTGCCGATGCAAAAGATGAGAAAGGGAAGGTCCGCTTGGGATGGCGCTGGTATCAGGGACGTAACGGTGTTGCCTTTCAAGAGGGACGCGAGGATTTGGCTTACGATATTCTCCCCGGTCAGACCTACAAGTTTCGAACAACGATCAAGGCACCGTTTGAACCCGGGGAATATACTTTGGAACTGGGGCTAGTCTGCGAATCGCTAACGTGGTTTTCAGATCGGGGGATTCCTCCATTGGAGTTTATTGTGCATGTCAGGAGGATGGCGGACCTCTCCTCGCCATGAAGCCGAAGTGCAGCGAATCGTCAAGATATCGGGTTGACACACCTCGGAAACGCGGCTATGCTCTAACCGTTTTGGCATCTGAGCCCGACGGATGTTTTCCGTTCCATTGTCATAGAGCATGCTCATGTCCCCCATCCATCTTTGGCATCCGCGATGATGGCATCTGACATTCATTCAGGAATACAAGAGGCACGAATGCAACGGCCTTTAGCGGAAAGTTCGCGTGTGGAAGTCTCTATTGTGATGCCATGCCTTAACGAAGCAGATACTCTGCAAGCATGTATCGACAAGGCCCAGCGTGCCTTGTCAATATACAACATCCAGGGCGAGATCATTGTGGCGGATAACGGTAGTACAGATGGTTCCCAAGGCATTGCTGCCCGCATGGGAGTGCGCCTCGTCGATGTGGCGGCAAAAGGCTATGGCAACGCCCTGATAGGTGGTATAGCAGCTGCACGCGGCAAGTTCATTATCATGGGGGATGCGGATGACAGTTACGACTTCCGCGACATCCCTCGATTTGTAGAAAAACTACGGGCCGGATACGACTTGGTCCAGGGCTGCCGCCTACCTTCAGGAGGTGGCCATGTGCTCCCGGGCGCTATGCCGTTCTCGCATCGCTGGTTGGGAAATCCGCTGTTTTCGTGGCTGACGCGATGGATGTTCGATGCGTCGATTCACGATGTCTACTGTGGGATGCGCGGTTTCACGAAGGCCCTGTTTGACCGTCTCAATCAACGCTGCACCGGGATGGAATTCGCCACCGAGATGATCATCAAGGCCAGCCTGTATGGAGAAAAAATCGGCGAAGTGGCGATCACCCTACACCCGGACGGACGCAAGTCCCATGCTCCGCATCTCCGGACCATTCGCGACGGTTGGCGTACGCTGCGCTTTTTCCTGATGTATAGCCCGCGGTGGCTGTTCCTGATGCCTGGGGCATCGCTTATTATGTTGGGCCTGATCGGCTATGGATTGGCCATGCCTGGCCTGACCTTGTGGGGGATGACCCTTGATGCGCATACGCTGCTGTTTGCTAGCCTTGGCATTCTCTGTGGCTATCAATCCATCCTCTTTGCGGTTTTTACCAAAGCCTTTGCCATTAGCGAAGGGCTTATGCCTGAAGACAAGCGCCTCACTCGGTTTTTCGAGATCATCAACCTGGAGAGAGGGTTGATCCTCGCATCGACAGCACTGCTCATTGGCATAGTGCTTCTGCTGGCAGCGGTGTATGAGTGGAGATTAGTAAACTTCGGCAACCTGGAGTATGCTCGAACCATGCGCCTGGTGGTTCCCGGCGTCACACTCACAGCTCTTGGCTTTCAAACCGTCCTCTCAAGCTTTTTCATCAGCATTCTGGGCATGCGGCGAAAATGAGCCTCGTGGAACGAGTTCACGGAGGATATGTCCATACTCGCCGGGTGCGCGTGCTTATTCACCACCTTGGGGATCTCGTCCCACAGAACGCCCGGGTGTTGGACGTCGGCTGTGGCGATGGCTTGCTAGCCCGTCGTCTCATGCAAAAGCGCCCTGACCTCGATCTACGAGGCCTCGATGTCATCGTCCGAAGGGGGACCCATATCCCAGTCGAAGCATTCGACGGCAAAGCGATTCCCTACGGCGATGGGACCTTTGATGCCGTAATGTTTATCGATGTGCTTCATCACGCCCAGGATCCGATGCGGCTGCTCCACGAGGCCGTGCGGACAGCCCGAAAAACCATTGTGATCAAGGATCATACCCTGAACGGATTCTTGGCTGGCCCAACGCTGCGCTTCCTGGACCGGGTCGGCAATGCGCGCCATGGTGTGGCACTCCCCTACAACTATTGGCCTAAACAGCGATGGTTGGAAGCCTTCGCCGCGTTTGACCTGACCATCAATGCGTGGAAAAGCGCGTTGTACCTCTATCCCCGGCCAGCGAATTGGCTATTCGGCCGCTCACTGCACTTTGTCGCCCGGCTCGATTTGCGTTAAGCGTCGGTCTGCCTCACGTAAGGCGCGGTGCTAGTCGCCATCCTCATGCTTGATCAATGATGAACTTCGGCGCCCAGTTTTCTGATGTCATAGCTGAAGTCCTGACCATCGCCGTCGTATTTACGATTGGCTGGTTCGTGCAGCGACATCGTTCCACATGGTTATCCGTGGCAGCGCGTGGAGTTGGACACGTAGTATGTCAGCGAGAGGTATTGGTCACGTTGATCGGGCTTCTAGCGTTTGGGACTAGCGCAACGCTTTCGCTCCTAGGACGCATGCCAGAGCCGAGTGTCCACGACGAGTTTAGCTATCTACTTGCCGCAGACACTTTCGCCAATGGTCGTTTAAGTAACCCGACCCACCCCCTCTGGGTACATTTCGAAAGCTTCCATATCATCCAGGCGCCAACCTATGCATCAAAGTACCCACCAGCGCAGGGGTTGATGCTAGCGCTAGGGCAGGTCATTGGAGAGCACCCAATCGTGGGGGTGTGGATCAGCACTGGCCTCGCATGCGCCGCGATCTGCTGGATGCTGCTCGCCTGGCTGCCGCCGCGGTGGGCGGCGCTGGGGGGGCTGCTGGCGGCGCTGCACCCTGGAATGCTCATAGTATGGAGCCAGTCCTACTGGGGTGGGACGGTGGCGGCGCTGGGAGGAGCGCTGCTCCTTGGTGCCTGGCGGCGGATCGTTCGCCGGCCGCGCCTGCGCTATGCTTTACTGCTTGGCGGCGGCCTGGCTGTTTTGGCAAATAGCCGGCCGTACGAAGGCCTGTTGGTGAGTTTGCCAATGGCGGTGGCACTGCTCGTTTGGATGCTGGGCAAGAACGGACCCATGGCGCGAGTGGCCATCAGTCGGATTGTGCTGCCGATTCTTGCCATCCTTGTTGTCACGGGTGGGGCGATGGGATTCTACAACTGGCGCGTGACTGGTAACCCCCTACGCACACCCTATCACGTGTACGAGGACGCCTACGCTCCCATGCCGCTCTTCCTTTGGCAACCTCCGCGACCTATGCAGACATATCGGCACGCAGTGATGCGAGATTTTTATTTGTTTGCGGATTACCTGTTTAAGGAACAGCGCTCGCTTCAGGGCCTCGCATGGATGGGCTGGCACAAGGTCAAGACCTATTGGACTTTCTATCAGGGGGGACGTTATCTGCGTCTGGTGCTCACCATTCCACTCATCCTGTTGCCATGGCTCCTGAGAGACCAGTGGTCACGCTTTGCACTTCTCACATGTGGCGTCGTGGCGGTGGGACTATTCATTGAGCCATGGATGTACCCGCACTATGCGGCGCCGATCACTGGTTTGGTGGTCATGCTGGTTCTCCAGGCCTTGTGGCATCTATCCTTATGGCGTTGGCGTGACCAGCCGGTGGGGCGATTACTCGTGTGCGCGATACTAGTGGTTGCCTATGCTTCATTCATAGCGGCGTGGGTGCAACATATACAACATAAGTGGTCCGGTTGGCAGTTCGAACGGGCACGTATTCTCAGCGAGCTTAAAGCCGATGGGGCGCGCCATCTGGTGATCGTGCGCTATGGGTCCCAGCATCAGCCGAATAACGAGTGGGTCTATAACGAGGCGGACATCGACGGCGCTAATGTGGTATGGGCGCGAGAGATGGATTTGCCTCAGACGGGTCGATTGCTGGAGTACTTCAAGGATCGGCAGGTATGGCTCGCAGAGATCAACGACGACCAAATACGCCAGAAGCTTGTGCCGTTTCCTGTCGAGGCGGTCCGCTGAGGCCAGTGTGGAAACACGCCATGTCATCAGAGAAATTAAGAAGTTTCATCTTACGCAGATCAAAAGGGTGTACAGGTGGTGTGTTAGAGAAGGTGGTGATTAGCCTCTTCGTCTTGGCGGCTATCAATCTTCTGATAATCTTAGTGACCGGAGGTTACAGAGCCAATCTCGGTCTTGTGAGGATCGCCGCAGCTAACCTGGACGGGCCGCTACTGCTGTTCCTCATGTTTGGCATGGCCACAATCTGGTTGCGCGCCAGGGGGCGCGGAATTCCTGGGTCGATTATCCTGAGGAGCCCTTTACTGCTATTTCTGGCCGTTATCTTCGTATATAGCCTGAACGGCAGGGCTCTCACAGCCGGAGATACGATTCCAGCGAGCTATCTACCGCTGAGCCTGTGGCGCGAGGTCGATTTCGACCTCGACGAATTTTCTTTCCTCTACGCAGGCGAAATGCCATGGTTTGTGCAGCGAATCAATGACCATGTCGTTTCAGCCTATCCCCCGTGGGCGGGAGTCCTGGCCTTGCCGGTATACCTGCTACCGCTTCTCGGCGGCCTGTCCCCACAGTCCGCATGGATCCATGATTTAGAAAAACTCTCTGCGACGCTGATTACGGCACTCTCTGTGGTGGTGCTGCTGTTCACCTTGCGCCGGCTCACAAATGAGAAAATCGCCTGGTATATTGCTGGGGTGTATGCCTTTGGCACCAGTAGCTTCAGCAGCAGCAGTCAAGCGTTATGGCAGCATGGGCCGAGTCAACTCTTCCTGACCCTAACGATCTACTGGCTGGTCAAAGGCCTCGATGCGCCGAGATTCTCAGCCTACGCCGGATTGGCGCTGGGCAGCGCTGTCATTTGTCGGCCATCGAACGCGTTCATGGCGATCCCGATCGCGACATATATACTCCTGAAGCGCCGTCACCAATTTGTCGGGTTTTGCCTGGCTGCGATTCCACCGCTTCTGGGGTTTATGGTCTATAATATGCGCTATAATGGCTCTCTCGTCAGCACCGGTTTCGCCATTGGCATCATCGATCCGTCACGGCTCTGGAATCTTGGAGCGCATCTGTTCAAGACGCCACTCCGTGAAGGCCTCGCCGGCATTTTAGTCAGTCCCAGTCGAGGCTTGTTCATCTATTCCCCGATTCTCCTATTGGCAGTTGTAGGCATGGTCATGGTCTGGAAGGATTCTAAACAGGTTCTGCTCAAGTACCTGAGTCTGGCGCCCCTGCTGACGATCCTGCTGACCGCGAAGTGGATCAATTGGTGGGGGGGCGGCAGTTATGGACCACGCCTGCTCGCGGATGTCACGCCGTTCTTATGCCTCTATCTGTATCCGCCCTTCGAGCGCGCCCAATCAAGACCGTTCCTGAAATACGCCATCACCTGCTTGATTGCTCTTTCCATCGGCCTCCACACTTTGAGGGTATTCGGTGGTGGAGACTGGAATGGGCATCCCCTGGTGGACTGGCATCCTGAACGCCTCTGGTCGTGGGCCGACAGCCCGCCCGTGTATTACGGCAAGAATACGATGCTGGATGCGTTTGCCGAGGGGAAACGCCGCCTCTTGGCTCTCCCCACCAGCCGCGATGCCCCGCAAAAACTGGCCGCCTCCTACCGCCTGACCAGTTTGGCGCCGGGGACTATCCTGCATGCAGGTGACGTCATACTTTGTCGCATCGGCCTAGTGAACACCGGCGAGGCGGTTTGGCTGGATCGTGCGAAGTGGGAGAAAGGTGAGGTGCGCATGAGATGGCGCTGGTTCGAGGAGGGACATGAAGTACACTTGACAGAGGGAGGCTGGCTCTTAGGCTATGATGTCCTCCCTGGTCAGACGTATGAGTTCACGCTAGAAATCGTGACACCCCAGATGCCCGGGAACTATCTGCTGGAATTAGGTCTGGTGAGTATACAGGTGACCTCGTTCGCCGATCAAGGCACGGCTCCGCTAGGCATACCCGTGCAGGTGATGCCCCCATCCTCGGGACGGTAGGCGCTTACCTTTACGGAAGCGATACAGGAAGAATTGCGTTAAACTCTGGGCCTGTCTGCTGTCGCCACTCACACCGATGCGGCAGAGCCCAGGCTCCAGCGTGGTATGGGGGTCGGATAGATGCGGCTAGGACCCGCACTAGCAGCAAGGAGAGATAAGACATGAAGCTATCTGTGATCGTGCCGGTCTACAACGAGATCGGCACCCTCGCCGAGATTATCAGGAGGATACGCACGGCTCCGGTCCAGGTGCCGATGGAATTAATTTTCGTCGATGATTGCTCAGTGGACGGGACCCGGGAGTTCCTCCAGAGCCTCGTCGCCAGCGAGGGGTCTGAGAGCGTGGAGCTAAAGGTGTTCATGCATGAGCGGAATCTCGGCAAGGGGGCTGCCATACGCACAGCGATCACCCATGTGACGGGCACGATGGTCCTCATCCAAGACGCCGACCTCGAATACGACCCGCAAGATTATGGCATCCTGCTCCAGCCTATTCTCGATGGTCACGCGGATGTTGTCTTCGGCAACCGCTTCCACGGTGGAGATCATCGCGTACTGTACTTTTGGCACGCCGTAGGCAATCGATTCCTGACCACCCTGTGCAATATGGTGACCAATCTCAACCTCACGGACATGGAAGTAGGCTATAAGGTTTTTCGCGCCGAGATCCTCAAGCAAATTCGACTACAATCCAGTCGGTTCGGTTTCGAACCAGAGATCACGGTCAAGGTCGCCAAGCTGGGGTGTCGCATCTATGAGGTGCCCATTTCTTACCACGGGCGGACGTATGCAGAGGGGAAGAAGATCAGTTGGCGGGATGGGGTTGCTGCCCTCTTTCACATCATGCGCTACCGGTTCTTCAGTTAGCCCCTGACGAGCCTGGATGACGGTCGACGTGCGCATCCAATGCTGAACATATGTCCTCAGTGAGGAGCCTCGTAGTGGAATCCGCTTCATTTGCCTACGTGAGTACGGAGTTACATGCGCTTGCGGAAGCCAAGAACTATTACCGGTGGGTGATCAGACAATTCGCGCCTTTCATCGGGAAACGGGTCATCGAAGTCGGCGCTGGTATCGGCACCTTTGCGCGGTCCTTGCTAAATCATGTTCCTGTCTCCGAGCTGGTCCTGGTCGAACCGAGCGAGAATCTCTTCCCAATCCTCCAGCGGCGGTTTGCGGAGGAACCCCGCGTGAAGATCGTACATAGCTATTTTCAGCTTATCGCCAGCCCAGCGACGGCTGACTCCATCGTGTTAGTCAATGTTTTGGAGCATATTGCAGAGGATCAGGCTTTCCTGAATGACGCCTATGCAACGCTGACTCCGGGGGGCACGCTTTTGCTCCTGGTCCCCGCTCTGCCCCGGATCTATGGCAGCTTGGATCAGGCCTTTGGGCACTATCGGCGCTATACCAAGACTTCGCTGGCAGGCAAACTCCATGTCGCAGGCTTCGGAATTATCCGTCTGGCCTACGTCAATCTTCTTGGTATCGCCGGTTGGTTTTTCACCGGCAGAGTGCTCAGACGGATGACGTTGCAGTCTCGTTACGTGCGGTGGTATGACCAGTGGGTTATCCCCTGGCTGTCGAGGCTGGAAGAGCGATGGGAGCCGCCATGTGGGCAAAGCCTTATCGTCATTGCACAGAAGTTCGAGCCCACGGGGGGGGCCTCGTTTCAGGATCGGAAGGAGATCCTTACGCGGGTACCGACGCACGCCATCACACGGCCTGGGTAAGGGCGGAAGCACTATGGCTTCCCAATTCGTTGGCGTCAGATCTCCGTATACTCCGAGTCGAATGAGGTGAGGCTCCGCATGCGCATTGGGTTGGAAGGCAAGGTGTTAACGCCGCACATCGGCGGCATCGGACGCTATGCCATGCATCTCGTTGAAGCCCTACTATCCCTCGCGGCCCAACGATGTCCAGACCTTGAATTCGTAATCTTTACAGCGCCGCAGACGGATCGGGATATATTGAAGGGTGTGGGGGCCAGTACCTGTGAGCGTTTTCGCTGGATCAAAAGCACTCTTCTGCGATCATCTGTGTTGTTGCCGGTCGGGGTATTGTTGGAACGCATCGAGGTATTTCATGGCCTCGACCAATCGGGGATTCCGCTATTTTTCAAGGCGGGAAAGTACGTCGTGACCATCCATGATGTCATCCCTCTGGTGCTCCCCTGGGCTTTTCCCCCGAGGCATCGCTGGGTATTGGCCACGGCATTGGCGCGCATCCGCAAACAGGCGGAGATGGTGATTGTCCCCTCCACGGCCGCCGCCGAAGACGTGGTACATTTTCTTCGGGTAGAGCGGGAGCGCATCAGCGTCATCCCCATGGGGTGCGAGCCCCGTTTCCAACCAGTTGAGGAGCCCGTACGGGCAGCGGCGCTGCGCCGACGCTATGATCTGCCTGAGCGTTATCTCCTGTTTGTCGGCACTCTAGAACCTAGAAAAAATGTTCAAACCTTGCTTCAGGCCTTTGCCCAGGTCATCGCCGAGACGCCACAGGATGATCTGACGCTGGTCATCGCGGGGGGAAAAGGTTGGGGCGGCGAAGACTATATGTCAACGGTGGACGCGCTCAAACTCTATGATCATGTGCGCTTCGCCGGCTTCGTCGGAGATGACCACCTGCCTGAGCTGTATCGTGGCGCGCTGCTGTTTGTATATCCCTCGCTTTATGAAGGATTTGGGCTGCCAGTCTTGGAGGCAATGGCTTGCGGCACGCCTGTGATCACCTCGAATCGCGCCTCGCTCCCAGAAGTGGCCGGGGATGCGGCGGTGTTGGTCGATCCGACACAACCGGAGGCGTTGGCCGCCGCCATGACATCGATCCTGAACGATGCCGAATTGCGTCGGACATTGCGTGCCAAAGGGCTTGCCAGGGCCCACACCTTCACCTGGGATGCCGTAGCTCAGCAGACTGTGGCGATCTATCGCGCCGTTGGCGGGGCATAAAGGGGTCGTGCGTCGCATGCGCATTGGTATCGATGGCAAAGTAATCTCATCGCGGGCTGGGGGGATCGGTACCTCCGCTTTCAACCTGGTGCGATCCTGCTTGCGCACAGCAGCGGGTCGCTATCCGCAGATGGAATTTGTGATTTTTACCGGCCCTCACACCTGCGCGGAAGGCATCCAAGGCACCAATTGCACCGTCGATGGGCGCTTCCGTGACATCGAGAGCAGTCTGCTACGGCACCTATTCTTCATCCCCAGAGGGCTTAGGGCCCAGCGCATCGACATCTTCCACGGCTTTGATCACATCGGCGTGCCCTTGTTCGCGAAGGTGGGCCGGTACGTCGCCACCGTCCATGATATGATCCCACTGCTCTGGCCGCAATGGGTGACACGCAAGCATCGCCTGGTAGTGACGGCCGCCTATTACCGCTTGCGCCAACAGGCCGACCTGCTGATCGCTCCCTCTGAGGCCACCAAAGCCGATATCGTGCGCCATCTGCAGATCAACCCGCAACGGATCGCGGTTATTCCCTGGGGATGTGACGAACGGTTTCAGCCGGGGGGCGATCCTGAACACTTCGCCGCCGTGCAGCAACGGTATCATCTGCCGGCTCAATACCTGCTGTTTGTGGGAACGCTGGAGCCACGCAAGAACCTGACTACGCTGCTCCATGCCTACGCCATGCTCCGTGCTGAACGGCGTGGCGGGGACCTGAAGTTGGTGGTTGTTGGGAGAACCGGTTGGCTCTATGCTGACATCTTTGACACGGTCAAGACCTTAGCCTTGGATGAGGACGTCATCTTCACCGGCTTTGTCGACGATGAGGACCTTCCCGGCCTCTATCGGGGAGCCCAGGTGCTGGTTTTCCCATCGCTGTATGAGGGTTTTGGATTGCCAATCCTGGAGGCGATGGCTTCAGGCGTACCGGTGATCTCTTCCGAACTCGCATCGATGCCCGAGGTAGCAGGCGATGCAGCAATTCTCGTCGATCCGCATGATCCCAAGGCGATCGCCGAGGGTATCGCACGGGTTCTGGCCGAGGAGCAACTACGCGAGGCATTGATTCAGAAGGGTCTCGCCCGCGCCCGATGCTTCACATGGGAGAGCGTCGCACAAAAGACGCTGGAGTTGTATACAGCTCTGGCGTGAGACCCTGCGCGGTGGGGCATCGGACGGCATCTCAGCGAATCTCTCCAGTATCAATGGTGGACGAGTGCACGAAATAAGACCGTCATGGCTCACCAGGTGAGGATCGATGCCGCGTCGACGCAGGATACTTGAGGCGATCTCAGAGGGGGTTGGTGGGGGAGCGAAGCATGTCTACGACCTGGTCTGCCAACTCCAGGGCGAATTTTCATTCAGTGTCGCTTGTCCCGATAACGGTCCCTACTTCGATAAGTTCAAAGATCTGGGTGTGCCAGTGTTCGAGGTTCCCTTCACGGCCTTCAGCCCAAGGAGTTTCTTCCTCTTACGTCGGAGGATGCACCGGGATGGCATCGAGCTCGTGCACGTCCATGGCCGCAAAGCCGGGTTATATGGTCGGCTGGGTTGCCTCTTCGCCGACACACCGGTGGTGTATAGCTTTCATGGATTGCACTATCAGAAGCATGGGGCTCTCCTACGCACCCTCTCTGTGGGGGTTGAGAGAGCCTTGGGCAAGCGCACCAACCGGTTCATCAATGTATCCGATTCGGAGCGTCAAGCTTGTCTCGCGCTAGGCCTGCTGAAGGCCGAGAGAAGCCTGATCATTTACAATGGCATCGATTGGCAGTCCTTCGATACGCTCACGGTCGATATAGGGCAGGTGAGGGCCGGGCTCGGGTTTGACCCCAGCGATGTCGTCGTCGGTCATATCGCGAAATTCGATGTGCAGAAAGCGCAAGATGATCTCGCCGCAGCTATCCCGTTCGTGATCGAGAAGTGTCCGAGAGCGAAATTCCTATTCGTTGGTGATGGGGCCATGCGGCCGCAGATCGAAGAGCAGGTCGCCCGCCTAGGGGTAGATCGGCATGTCGTGTTTACAGGCTACCGCGACGATGTGGCGAGTCTACTCAAGGCCATCGATGTCGTCGCACTCCCTTCGCGATGGGAAGGTCTCTCTCTCGTCCTCTTAGAGGCCATGGCCTGCCGGAAGCCGATCGTGGCCTCGCGCGTCGTGGGGAACATCGATGTGGTCGTGGATGGGGTGACAGGGTTTTTAGTACCGAGCGGGGCGCCCCAAGCGCTCGCAGACAAGATCGTCCTGCTCCTGCAGGATACCCGGCTGCGTGACGAACTTGGACGGGGCGGCCGCGAGCGGGTCGAGCAGGAATTTTCGCTGGCGCGGATGGTCGCACACATGCGATCGCTATATCAGGACCTGCTGAATCAGCCATAGGGTGAGATGCAAAGGAGAGAAGTAAGGGTCGCCCTCGTCCACGATTGGCTCACGGGCATGCGCGGCGGCGAGCGCTGCCTGGAGGTGTTCTGCGAGATCTTCCCAGGGGCCGATTTATTCACTCTGGTGCATCGGCGGGGTGCTGTGTCCCCAACGATTGAGCGTGTGACGATCCATACCTCCTGGCTGCAGTCTCTCCCCTGGGCCACGACCTATTACCGGTACCTGCTGCCGTTCTTTCCGCTGGCGATTCGGCAGTTTCAGCTCACCGGCTATGATCTGGTACTCAGCAGTAGCCACGCGGTGGCCAAGGGTGCGCGTCGCAACGGTAGCCCCTTGCATGTCTGCTACTGTTTCACGCCCATGCGCTACATTTGGGACCAGAGCCCGGTTTATTTTCCGCGCACGCGATTCTCGCCAGTATCATGGGCGTTATTACAGGCCTTGTTCCGCTATCTGCGTAGCTGGGATGTCAAGACAGCTGGTGGCGTCGATGAATTCGTCGCCATCTCGAACCATATTGCAGCGAAAATCCGCGCGTATTATAATCGACCTGCACATGTGATCCCGCCTCCGGTCGATTGCGGGTTCTTCACACCCGATAGCTCCCCCCAGCAACACGGAGCCTCGTTCTACCTAGTCGTGAGCGCGCTGGTGCCTTATAAGCGCGTCGATATCGCGGTTGCGGCGTTTAATCGGTTGCGGCTACCACTCGTCGTCATCGGCGTTGGCCCAGAGCGCTCGAAGCTGGAACGCCACGCATCGTCCTCGGTCACGTTTCTTGGCTGGCAACCCGACGCGGTGGTGCGCGATTATTATCGGCAGTGTGAGGCCTTGATTTTCCCAGGTGAAGAGGATTTTGGGATCGTGCCTTTAGAGGCGCAGGCCTGTGGGAAGCCGGTGATCGCCTTGGGTAAAGGGGGAGCCTTGGAAACCGTCATTCCCCTCCATAGCACTACACGAGAGGCGATGCCATGCCGCAGTCCCACGGGAGTCTTTTTTGACGAGGCCTCGGTCGATGCGCTTTGCGAGGCGGTTTCTATGTGCCAGCGGCACACGGCAGCTTTCGACCCCGTTGCGATCCGGCAGCACGCGTTACACTTTGATCGGCCTGAGTTCAAGACACGGATCACCACCTTCTTAGCGGACAAGATGGGTATAGCCATCGCCTGACAGTACCAACCGCAGCTACATCTGGTGAGCGATGTTTCGCCAACGACTACTTTTCTTTCGGACTCTACTCCTGACCACCGACCTTGTGCTCATTGCCTTGGCCTGGTTTTGTGCCTATCACCTGCGCCTGACCAGCGGGCTGATTCCGGTATGGAAAGGAGTCCCCCCTCTACACGAGTACATCTTTCCGCTGTTGTACCTCGTGCCTCTTTGGGGCATTGTCGGCGTCAGCCTGGGCCTGTACAGCCCCCGGCGTACGTTTGCGTTATGGGACGAAGGGTGGTTACTGGCGAAAGCGGCCAGCCTGACGCTGGTATGCTTCACGGCAACCAGCTATGTTTTAAAAGAGGTGGACATCTCCCGCATGGTCTTGGCGATCTTCTGGGTTACAGCGATCGCGCTTCCCCTCGCCAGTCGCGCCGTGATCCCACATACAGTGCGCCAACTACGGCGAAAGGGGACGTACCTGCGGCGGGCACTAGTGGTGGGCCATGAAGACCTGGCGCATGAGGTCATCAAGACTATTCAGCAGCACCCAGAAGCGGGCCTGACGATCGTCGGGATCGCAGCCGAGCCTCCGCGCCTGCTGGGTACGAGGCTCGACGGCATCGAGGTGCTCGGGACTCCACGCGAGGTGGGGGCGATTTTGCAGCAGCAACATATCGACCAGTTGATTATCGCTCTCGCATTCCAGACATACGAGGTTGTCGAAGACATACTTGCCCAGGTCGAGAACGAACCGGTTGAGGTAATGCTAGTGCCAGACCTGTCGCGCTACCGATCGCTGCGCTGTGGAGTGGAAGATCTGGCGGGGATCCCGGCA
>JBKPCR010000436.1:0-10981 GCA_046727435.1 bacterium
GCCCTTCCCTATCACACGCAGGACGAACTGCTGGATGCCATGACCGAGAGCGTCTATCACCAGCCACCGATCGACTGGTCAACGGTGGCCAATCTTGGGCAATTGCGGGCAATGCCGGAGGTCAAAATCACGGTGAACCTCGCCCAGCAATATGTCAACTTTGGCTACGATGCAACCGCCTTCATTACGCGCTTGGCCGAGATTGCGTGCCACGATAACTTCACTGAGATGCATGCCTTTAAGCACCATCAAGCGATCGTCGAGGAGTTCCATGCGACACGTGAGCCGTGGCGCTGGCGCCACCTCGTCGCGGGGGCCCAGGCGGCAGCGATTTCCTTTGGCAAAAATATGGAAATCTACGAGGAAGCGATCGAACTCCTCCACGCCTAGCCTGTCACCTTCCTGCCCGCCGGGAGCTGCAGCATCGATGCTGCAGCTCCCGGGTTCTACCCGCGAGAAGCGGTTTTCTCACTATGCTGATGATTAATCGTCACCCCATCGCAGCGTCGTGGTCTGCGCTCGGGCCAAAAGCCTGCCGTGGACTCTGTTGAGCCACAGTCACGAGGCGATGCCACCGCGTCCATCCCTGTCGCGCCTGACAGCCACTTGCTCTGCTGGGAGACACACCCTGCGCTTCACAGCATGGCCACTGAGTCAAGAAGCGCTCCTGCCTCGAACGAGCGCACAGGTAAAGGCCTCTGTCACCATTCCCAGACACGGTTCAGCGTGCCACATCCGCATTAAGGCGACACATGCCGCATCTTAAAGGATACGTCCTGCACTATAACCGCGTACGGCCTGGGCCATTTCCCTCATACCACTCATCTCGACCCGATTCTGACAGGACACCATACAAGATCTTGACTGATCTGGAGTGTGATTCCAATAAAGCGTTCAATTCCGTCTCATTTTTGAGACTGATCTGATTACTCGTCATAGACGTATAATCGCCTGTACCTTCATGCACAAAATGTCGTATATCGGTGAAGATCGCTCGGAGAAAAATATCTCTTTACATATAATTCTGTTGCATACACCTTTTCATGTGTTATAGTGGACAAGTAGAATGGCACTTGCAGAGACAGCGATGGTGCACATTGGTAGTAGAGGGAGGTGGAGAACATGGACGACCGAAAGATGGCGATAGAGTTTGAAGACATTCCCTTAGAAGAGGCTCGTAAAATGGGGCGTGGACCACGGATGGATCCCATCCTCTACAACGCCCTCAAGAGCAAAATCTCCTCGCTTTCGAATAACGCGGCGCGTATGAACTTGCCACCAGGTGTGAGTCCCGTTACGATGAAGAACCGCATTCTGCGTGTTGCCGGTGAACAGCGTGTACCAGTGACGGTTCGACGCGTGCCAGGAGGATTACTATTCTGGCGTTCAACCGATGAAGACATTAAGCAAGCGAAAGAAGTTGCGGCACGTCTACAAGCAGCACAGCAACGACGCCCTGGATCACGACCTGGTCGGAGACCGCGGCGTTAAATGAGGTGTTGATGGTGCACGACTTCTTCGGGCAAGCTTAGTATGAGCCTCTGGCAGGTTCTCAGCGATCAGCGTAGAGAATGGACTGGGTGGATGCATGATCGAGGAGGGCGCCAGTGGTGATGGAACACCTAACAAGCTTGGCATTGCAGATCAAAAGAGATGTCTTCACCCAGTCGCAATTCCCTCAGACGCCTGACATCACGCAAACGCCCCCCCCTGTTGCGAGAGATGATGGCGGGGCGTCTTGGTTGTATGAATAAGATGAACATTGGAGGAGTCGCTTGCTTAAATTTTGAATGATAAATTTAATGAAATTTAAATATTAGTAGTATATATTGGAGAAACTAATGGGATCTTTGCTTCGTTGGCGAGCGTTACGAAAAGCATTCTGAACATTAAAGGGCACTGTTTGAATGGACTGGTACAGGCAGTTCTTTGCCTGCCGTTTCCTGCGGGTGGTTCCTGCCTCGATTGTGCTTTCTTCTTCCCTAGTTTCACGGAGCACCAAATCTCCAAGGCTCCTCTCCCTGAGTGGCGAAGCAGCACGTGCCTTCGTTCTCCCGTCGAATACCCATCTGGAAAGCAGTGAGACCCCGACTTCGCGGCGTCTAACGCGTGAAGGTGTGTCTCTCGGGGTCGGGAGGTATGGTGACCCACCTCCCGACCCCGAGAGTGTGAAGTATCCATGAGAGTAGACTTATAGAAGGAGTAGTGTATGATCAATCGCATGCTGCTAAGCCTTCTCGCCATTATGGCGCTGCCGCTTGGCTACACCGATGTAGTCTGGGCTAAGGAAAGCGGTGTGTCGATGATTGTCGTGTTTCGTACGCAGGCGACATTTGACAATTTTCGCGACGAGTATCAAGCTGATGAGCGAGAAGGCCGGCACCCTGAAGCATGGAGCTACCTCAATCGCGACATCTTGGCAGCCGTCCAAGCCCTTGAAAGGGCGCTAGGATTTCGCGCTGATCATGTCTATAGCGCTGCGCTGCGTGGGTTTGCTGCTCGCCTGACCGACCAGCAGATTGACCTACTCAAGAGACATCCATGGGTGGCCTACATCGAACGTGACGGCATTATGCGGACGAAAGCGCAGGAGATTCCTTGGGGCGTCGATCGCATCGAAGCCGATCTCAGCTCCACTCATGCAGGAGATGGTCAGGGCGCCATCAGCAACATCGCGGTCTATATCATCGATAGCGGCATCGACTCTGGACAAGGCGATGTCAACGTTGGGGCCCACGTCAAGCTACTGCCATTTCCAGACTTCCTCAATACGGACTGCAATGGTCACGGTACCCATGTTGCCGGTACAGCCTCCGCCATGGATAACGACCTCGACGTGGTGGGAGTTGCGCCTGGAGTGGCACTGGCTGGTATTAAAGTGCTTTCTTGTCTGGGTACAGGGCCGACCTCTGCTGTGATCAAAGGGGTGGACTTGGTGACGGCCTATGGTCCTAAACCGGGTGTGGTCAATATGAGTCTGGGGGGAGCGGCCAGCGAAGCGCTAGACGCAGCAGTGACCAATTCGGTGAACGCTGGCTTCTTCTATGCGGTGGCGGCCGGAAATGAAAGTACTGATGCGTGCAATGGCTCACCGGCGCGCCTTGGACCCATCGATGGGCTGATGACGGTCGCCGCCACAGATACCAATGAGCAGGAGCCGGGCTTTAGCAACTACGGTAACTGTGTGGACATCTGGGCTCCAGGGGTCAACATTCTCTCCACCAAGATAGGAGGTGGGACGCAAGTCCTCTCCGGTACCTCAATGGCCTCCCCACATGTGGCTGGGGCAGCAGCCCTGTACTTGTCTTCGAATCCAATAGCTACCCCCGCCCAGATTGAGAAGGCCATCAAAGACAATGCTGTGAACACGGGCACCCAAAGTAAGGACGGGCGGGCAATTATTCGTCTCAATGTGGGTGGCTTTTAACATCGTGGTCTTTGCGGCCCAAGGCGTGTAAAATCGTCATCAATGCAGCACGACAAAAATGTTAGCCCTGTGTACTGCGGCAACATGGATAGCTTGTGCAGGTTGGGAAGGCTGATGTTGAGCGTCGTCCTCTTCATAGGTTGGCTATGGCCACTCAGCCGCCTGGATTCTGGGGTCGAGATGCGTTCCGAAAGGTCGGATCTTATCCTGCTCCTGACGGCAGATAAGGCGGTCTACGCTGAGGGTGAACCAGTTGAACTCACCCTGCAGGTGTTGAACCGCGGCCCCCGACCTGTAACCCTGCAATTTCGTGACTCCCAGCGCTATGACTTCCTGATCCGGAACGCACAGGGTCAGGAGGTCTGGCGTTGGTCAGCCGACCAGATGTTTGCGCAAATGCTCGGCCAGGAAACACTGTCACCTGACGGCGGGAAACTCACGTATCGCATCGTAGCGCGGGCAACGCTGAGGCGAGGATCATATACCGTCACGGGGGTGGTGCAGGCGATTGACGCCCAGATGTCGGCACGCCTAGAAGTGACTATTCAGTGAAGCTTGGCGCGGGGTTGGGAGGCGAGGCCGCACGCCGAAGGCGGTCCATCACGGCCACCCCCAGGCCTTGCTCTTGAACCCCCTCCACGACGATCACATCAAGTCCCAATCCATCCAGCCCACGAAGTGCCGAGAATAGCCCCTGAGCATAGTCTGCCAATGATCCGCTGATGTGTATCACCTCCACGAGGGGGGGGAGGTGGCTGGGCTCAAGCCGATGTAGGAGGCAACCAACGCGCTTACTGTGCTGCAGAGCTTTGGCTACTGTCGCCTGCACCGTCTCCGCCTGGCCGTTTTCCACGAGCCACACGCGCGCTCTGGGACTGTAATGGCGGTAGCGTGTCCCTGGAGACCGCCCCCGCTGGGCTAGACTCGTACCTTCCTGCACATAGCCGACCACGGCTTCGATTGCTTCCCGGGCGATGCCTCCAGGGCGCAGGATGATCGGCGGGATGCATGTCACATCGAGCACTGTCGATTCGAGTCCAATGCGCGTTGGCCCTGCATCCAGGATCAGAGGGATGCGCCTACGAAGATCGTCGAAAGCATGTTGGGCGGTGGTAGGACTGGGTAGGCCTGAGCGATTGGCGCTCGGGGCCGCGAGAGGTGTTTTGGCCGCACTGATGAGGGCGAGTGCAACGGGATGGGCAGGCATTCGGACGGCCACCGTGGTCAGCCCGGCCGTAGCGAGGTCCGGTACGCGGGAAGTCTTCGGTAGGATGAGGGTCAGAGGCCCTGGCCAGAACACCTGCACCAGGCGCTGGGCAATCGCGGGGATGTCCGCCGCCACGAGGGGAAGCTGGTCTCGGCTGTCGAGATGGAGAATGAGAGGATTGTCGGGTGGCCGGCCTTTCACCGTATAGATGCGACCGAGGGCGATAGGGTTCAATCCATCAGCCCCGAGGCCATACACCGTTTCAGTGGGAAAGGCCACCAGCTGTCCCGCCCGGATGATCGAGGCTGCCTCCGCAATGGCGGTGCGATCGAGCGCGGTCGGATCGATAGCAACCACGCGGGTGATGAATTCGCCCATCGCCTCACACACCCTGAGGCCGTGTACCGACGAGCATGTAGTAGGCCTCGAGATAGCGTTGGCGGGTTTTCTCGACGATATCATCCGGCAGCCCAGGTCCAGGAGGCTGCCGATTCCACCCCAAACTAGTAGTATAGTCGCGCACGAATTGCTTATCGAAGCTTGGTTGCGAACGTCCGGGTTGATAACCCGCACGTGGCCAATAGCGTGATGAATCCGGAGTGAACAACTCATCGATGAGGATGACTTCACCCTTGTAGAGGCCGAACTCAAACTTGGTATCGGCAAGGATGAGACCGCAGGCTGCGGCGAACTGGCGGCCATGAGTATATAGCGTCAGGCTGAGGTCGCGCAGACGCTCGGCGATGGGAGAGCCTACCAGTTCCTGCATGGTCGCAAAGGACATTGGTTCATCATGCATGCCCCCTGGAGCCTTGGTCGTCGGCGTGAATAGCGGTGCGTCGAGGTGCTCCGCCTCCCGCAGGCCGGCGGGGACAGCGAGATCGCATATCTGCCCGGTGCGGCGATAATCTTCCCAGGCTGATCTCGCCAAATAGCCTCGCACCACACACTCTACCGGCAGCGGTTCAGCCTTCTGCACGAGCATGCTGCGACCGGCCAACACGTCGCAATATGCCTGGCATGCCTCTGGATAATGCTGTGGATCGACAGCCACCAGATGATTTGGAACGAGCCCCTGTGTGTGCTCGAACCAAAAGCAAGAGAGTTGGGTGAGAATTTTCCCTTTGCCTGGGACGCCAGTTGGCAAAACGACGTCGAAGACCGAGATGCGATCGGTCGCCACGATCAGCAAGGTTTGTCCAAAATCGTAGATATCCCGAACCTTCCCACGGCGGGGCGGCGGTAAGGTGGGGAAGTCAGTGTGCAGGAGCGCCGCATCGCTGGTGTCAGTATGTGGAGACATCTGCGCCCTCCGAGACTCTCCCAAAATATCCTTCGTTCATTGTGCAGTGGAATTACCTCTTTCCAGCGTGGGACCGCCATGCTCCTTAAGTTCCTGAGAAACCACGAAACGAGGCTGAGGGCTACAGGACATGACGTAATTAGGGACTCCCCCCATCACTTGTGCTTTTGGGGGACCGAACAATTAGCCCTCTCCCACTATGATGCGGATATTATCAATCAACCTCGTGTGGCCAATCCACACCGCGAGGCAAATGACCGCTCCTTCGGCAGTCAATGAAACAAGAGGCTGTAACGTGTGGGGGTGCACGGTCGCTACATAATCGGTGCGGATCAGTGGCTCCTTGTCGAGCATATGTTGCACTTCGGCCTGCAGCCTGGAACCATCCCGCACGCCATCCTTAAAGAGATGCATGGCCTGCGACAAGGCCTGCGACAGGACAACCGCTGCCTGACGCTCAACTGGACCCAGATACACATTACGTGAGCTCATGGCCAAACCATCGGGCTCGCGGATAGTCGGGCAACCGACCACCTTGACGGGCATCCGGAGGTCGTGGACCATGCGCTGGATGACCTGCAGCTGTTGATAGTCTTTCGCCCCGAAATAAGCACGATCAGGCTGTACCAGATGAAACAGCTTGCAGACGATCGTGGCCACTCCACGAAAATGCCCAGGCCGCGACGCACCTTCGAGGATGCTGCTTAGGGCCTCCACTTCCACCATCGTTGACGCCCCTGTCGGGTACATCTCGTCGACCTCAGGCGTGAAGACCGCATCGACCTGCTCCGTGTCAAGCAGTTCGAAATCACGGTTCAGGTCACGGGGATACCGCTGGAAATCCTCGTGTGGGCCAAATTGGGTGGGATTCACAAATATACTCACGACCACGTTGCCGTTCTCAGATCGGGCCCGTCGAACCAACGACAGGTGCCCCTCATGCAGAGACCCCATGGTCGGCACAAAGCCAACAGGAGGTGTCGCACCCACACGCCAGTGGGAAAGCTCGGCGATCGTCGTGAGCACCTGCATAGCCGCCTTCCCTCGTCGGGTCGCCCCTCACCCTGCCTTCGTCCACAGGGGTGAACGGTGCCTGCCACCTCTCTCTCACAGCGAACCAGTGCGCGGGTGCACAGTCCGTCCCGCCTGGGTCTCTGCATCTCAAGCTAGGGCCAATCATCCCGTTTGTCAACGACATTCTCAACCCATGGGAGAGTATGCTCATTGACATCTGTTGGCCCTCTGACTATAGTGCGGTGGTATCGGAATTGCCTTGCCTTCCTCGAATATGCCGCTTCGGTTACGACCATTGGCACGCAAACCGAGGACCACAAAGAGGGGGCCCGCGCCTTGGTCGAAAAGCGCGCCCCGCAATGCAAAGGTTACTCATGTTACCGATTACCTCTTTCGAAGCTCCCATCGACACCGCCGTGTCCGTGCCCGGCTCGAAGTCGCTTACCAATCGCGCCCTGGTGGTGGCAAGTTTGGCGGAGGGCAAGAGCCGCCTCAGCAACGTCCTCCATAGCGATGACACGCGCTATATGATATCGCACCTGCGCACGCTGGGGATTTCGCTCCAGGCCTCTGATGACGAGATTGAGATCGAGGGCCTGGGCGGTAACTTTCACCCGGTGCAGGCATCGCTGTTTTGCGGCAATGCCGGCACCACGGTGCGTTTTCTGACGGCGTTTTGCGCCTTGGTGCCTGGGGCACAGGTCGTTACTGGCGACCAGCGCATGCACACGCGCCCGATCTATGACCTCGTGGACGCCCTCACGGGGCTCGGAGCCGACATCGAGTGCGTCAACGGCTGCCCTCCTGTGACCGTACGATCCGCTGTCCTGCCCGGTGGCCGTGTCCAGGTGCAGGCAAATCTCAGCAGCCAGTACCTGTCTGCCATACTCATGGTGGCGCCTTATGCACGACAAGCGATCAGCCTCGAGGCGGCGGGCGAGATGGTGTCCGAGACCTATGTCGAATTGACCCTCGAGGTGATGGCGGCCTTTGGCGTCGCTGTTGATCGCCCAGGCCGACGACGATTCCATATTCCTCAACAGTGCTACCAGGGGCGTAACTTCGCGATCGAAGGAGATGCGACGTCAGCCGGTTATTGGTGGGCGCTGGCAGCGTCGACTGCAGGTCGCGTCACGGTGAAAAATATCCAGCCTTCCTCCCATCAGGGGGACATGGAGTTGTTGCCCATCCTAGAGCGCATGGGGTGTACGATCACGCGACAGCAAGGGGTGACGGTGCAGGGACCAGGGAGGCTGAAAAGCCCTGGGATCGTGGATATGAATCGCCTCCCCGATGGGGTTATGACCCTGGCGGTGCTGGCCGCGCTGGCGCAGGGTGAGACGCGCATCGTCAACGTTGCCAATTTACGGATTAAGGAGAGCAACCGTCTGGCGGCGTTGGTGGCCGAACTGCGTCGGATGGGCATCGAGGCGGAAGAGCTGCCGGATGGCATCCGCATTCAGGGGGGACAACCCCATGGCGCGGACATCGACACCTACGCAGACCATCGCATGGCGATGAGCTTTGCCATTCTGGGAGCCCATGTGCCCGGTATCCGCATCGGCACCCCAGAGTGCGTGTCGAAAAGTTATCCGACGTTTTTTGAGGAGTTACAGGCGCTGTACCCTCCACATCGCGGGCGCTGAGGGTCCATCGGATGATGGCTCTCCCGTGTTCTCGCTCCTCTTCTCCCGACCCTCTCGCGCAAGGAGAGGGGGACCGCTGCTATGAACCTTATCCTGACTGGTTTACGTGGGACCGGCAAAAGCAGTATTGGGCGACGCCTGGCCATGGCGTTGCGGCGCCTGTTTTACGATACCGACCTGCTCGTTGAGCAACAGATCGGCGAGCCGATCCCCCAATACGTGGGCCGGCTAGGCTGGGACGCGTTCCGCGACCTTGAACACCAGGTGATTTGCCAGGTGGCCCGCGAGCGAGCGGCGGTGATCAGCTCAGGTGGCGGGGTGTTGACCTTTGCCCGCAATGTCGAAGTGCTGAAGCCCAGCGGCATCATTATCTTGCTGGCCGCTGATCCGGCCAAGCTGGCCAAACGTCTGGAACGCAGCTATGCTCGCCCACCTCTGACTGACCAGCCAAACCTCGAAGCTGAGATGTGTGCCCTGTGGACGCAGCGCGAACCGCTTTACCGCAAGGCCTGCGACGTCGTGCTTGACGTCGATGCCGAGACCGCTGATGAAGAGGCCGATCTGCAAGGCAAGGTGTCAACCTTGCTGACAATGCTGCGCCCATATCTCGACGACACTTAGGAGACCGAAGCGATGAAAGCCACGGCGAAATTGCGTCAACTCCTTCGCGAGCCAGGGATCATCGTCGCCCCCGGAGCCTATGATTGTTTGACTGCCAAACTCATCGAGCGCCAGGGATTTCCGGCGGTGTATATGACTGGGGCGGGCACGGCGCTAACGCGGCTCGGCCAGCCTGATTTGGGATTGGCCACGCTGAGCGAAATGATGGCAAACGCGGCGACCATCGCTGCAACGGTGTCGATTCCGCTGATCGCCGACGCTGATACTGGCTACGGTGGGGCGCTCAACGTCTACCGTACTATACGGGAATATGAGAGGGCTGGCGTGGCAGCCCTGCACCTTGAAGACCAGGTCTTTCCCAAGCGTTGTGGGCACCTGGACGGCAAGCAGGTGATCTCTACCGAGGAGATGGTCATCAAGCTCCGCGCCGCCGTGGAAGCACGTGTCGATGAGAACTTTGTGTTGATTGCCCGCACCGACGCTCTGGCCGTGACCGGCCTCGACGACACCCTACGACGTTGTCACGCCTATGCCGAGGCCGGCGCGGATGTGTTGTTCGTTGAGGCCGTGCGTACTCGCGAAGAAATCGAACGTGTGGTCCGTGAAGTGGATGCGCCGCTCCTCTACAACTTCGTCGAGCACGGTAAGTCACCCCTATTGCCCGTCGCTGAGCTCCAACGCCTGGGATTCAAGATGGTGATTTTCCCTGGCAGCATCATGCTGGCCGTATTGCCCTTGGTGCATGAGATCTTGGGGGCGATCAAGCAGCATGGTACCACCGAGGCGCTTCTCGGCCGCATGACCGACGTGGTAGAACTGTTCGAGACCATGGGGCTCTCGGAGATGCTGGCCTTAGACGCGCGCCTTGCCAGCGGTGCGGCGGTGCCAAGCGTCACGGACGCCCAGTCATGATGCGCCCCGAGTACGATCGGCTCTTGACCCCGGCATATCGGGTGAGTGTCGATCGTCAGACTGATCCCGATCTGCTCGAAGAGCAACTCCATGCCCTACGTCGCAGTCTCCGGGCGGCCAAGGGTACCTTCGACCGTCAGGTGCTGGTCACGAAAATGCAGTACATTCATGATCGTCTGGCCAAATTGGCGGCTGAGGAGCAAGAGAACGATGGATGAGACGCACACACGGCGGGGATCTCGCATTGACAATGCAGCGATGGCTCTCGTAAGATGCGAGCATGGAGACCTGCAAGGTGCGCTCTCGATCGCGACGACCGATCGAGCCGATAGGTTCTGACACACGAGCGTACAAACTATACTCTGAACCTGCGAGGAGAGGACATGAAGGTCTTGCGGATCGTACCGGAGAAATGTACCGGGTGTATGCGGTGCGAACTCGCCTGTTCCTATATGCAAGCCGGCAGCTTTCAGCCCTCCAAGTCGGTGATCCGAGTCTCACCCCTGGAGGCTAATACGAGCTTTTCCCCCTACACGTGTACACAGTGTGATGAGGGATGGTGCATGACGGCATGCCCTGTTGAGGCGATCACGATCTCGCCAGCAGGAGCCAAAATCGTGTTGGAAGATCAGTGCGTGGGCTGTAAGCTCTGCACCATTGCTTGCCCGTATGGCACCATCTTCTACAATCCGGAAAACCATAAGGCAGTCAAATGCAATCTCTGCAATGGCCAGCCCGCTTGTGCAGAGGCCTGTCCCACGGCAGCGATCGAGTACGTTGAGGTGGAGACGGCGGATTGGCTCGGCGATTTTGCAGCGCAGCGTGCCCAAACCGACCTGGTTGGACTTGGC